>NZ_JAXDPY010000276.1:0-11797 GCF_034668105.1 Paraburkholderia sp.
CAATTCGTTCATAGTATGCTCGCAATCCTATTGGTCGTCGCATCCCGTGCTTTAGGCAGGGAGAAATAGAAAGTGGCACCGCGGTCAAGCATTCCCTCGGCCCGGACCTTTCCGCCATGGCGCACGATAATGCGCTGGACAATAGCCAGTCCTATGCCCGTGCCTTCAAACTGTTCCGCAAGGTGCAGACGTTGAAACACGCCGAATAATTTATCTGAATACTCCATGTCAAAGCCCGCACCATTATCCCTTACGAACATCTCCACTTCATTTTCATTCACGTCCACACAACCAATTTCTATTTTGGCACCTGCTCGCTTGCTCGTGAATTTGACCGCGTTCGATACAAGGTTGACGATAACTACCCTCAGCATGGACCGATCTCCGTAACAGACCGGAAGGGGCTTGATATCCCAGATTATGTCTCTGTCCCTCAGGTCTTGCCCGACATCCGCGATGACTTCCTTCACGAGCAGCTCGAGGCTCACAAAGGTCATTTTGGTCTCAATTCGCCCGATTCTGGAAAAGGCCAGCAGATCATCGATCAGATCCCCCATTCTTTTTGCCGACTCGAGAATGGTTTGTATGCACCGACGACTCTTATCGTCAAGGGAAGAAAACGTGTGTTTTTGTAGCAGTTCCGTGAATCCCACTATGTGTCGAATTGGCGCCCGTAGATCGTGGGAGACGGAATAGGAAAAAGACTCTAGTTCCTTGTTACTCGCCTCAAGCTCTGCTGCGCGCCTGGCGAGTGTTTGATTGAGCCCACGAATTTCGTCCTCGCGTTGCCGGCTTACTTCAAGCTCACTTTGGAGGCGCCCCCGCGCGTCGAGTAGCTGGTCCTCAATTCGACGTCGAATAGCAACGAAAGAAGCAATAACTACTGACCATACTATGAAAAGAACAAAGTACGGCAGATCCTCCGAAGTGATTTCAAAGGTGTAAAGCGGCGGGGTAAAGAAGTAGGTGTTGCTGGCTCCCGAGAGAAACCGCCAGCGCGGATGGTCCTATACCGGCATACCAGGTAATGATAACGATGGCCAGGTCAAAAAGCGGCATTTCGGCATCGTGAAAGCCGTAATGTTGGCATGCTAGCGCCAGCCCAAGCGCGATTCCAACGCATACGACTGCAAAGCCGTAACGCAGTACCGGTGAGCGGATGGCTTGCAACTGTATGTGCCAGCGCGCCAAGCTTCGCCTCGCTGCTACCCATGTTGTTCACTATTATATTTCAGCTATTGCCGATTGCGGTGCTTAACGCGAGCCAGCCATGTCGGGTAACCAGCCGAATTCCAATCTCGTTCAGCGGGTATCGGCTTTGACCGCGGCCTGCCGTCTGTGTGTGTCCTGTACGTGGCTGCCAAAGGACATTCGCCACGACGACGCGGCGACGGCCGGCTTCGGGGTCGCCTTCAGCCTTTCAGGGATGTTGCGGGCGGGGCATCCGTATCCTATCCACTCAGGCCATTGCGACTTCGAATGCTCGCGCGTCGAGGGTGATACCTACCAGTGAACGCGCGCGTGTCTCGGCACGATCGAGGAAAGCGACGAACTGATCGTCGTTACGGCGGTTGACCCTTTCGCCTCCGAGGACTACCGACTGCAGCGGGCCATCGCATTTACTCAGGATGATGGCCAGGTCGCGTTTGTTGTCCATCACGCAGAAATTCCAGCGGCCGACGAAGTGCCACCAGGTTTTGACCTGTTCCAGTTCCGCCGACGTGGCGGAGAAATCGAGAATTGAGCCGTGATTGCTAAGAAACGCGCAGCGCACGCCTGTTTCGTCAGCGCTCGCGGCCACGATCTGACGGCTGCGTCGACCCTAAATATGGCGTTGTTCAGCGGGTTTACAGAACAGGACTTCACATCCGGGCATCGCGTCCTTGAAACAGATCGACATGCCGTGCATGCCGGCCACTGCCAGCACAAGGCTCAGGCCGAGCCCGCTGCCGTGCGTGTGACGGCTCGCCTCACCGCGATAAAAGCGCCGCAGCACGGCTTGCTGTTCGGCGGGCGCAATGCCCGGCCCGTCGTCCGAAACGGTAACGCCCGCACCGGTCTTGTCGCGGAACACGGTGATCCGCACATGGCCGCCATGCGGTGCGAATTTGATGGCGTTTTCCACCAGATTCGCCAGCGCCTCGAACAGCAGGTTCGGATCACCCTGGATGTCGAGCGGCCCCGATCCCGTTCGCTGCAGTTCGAAAGCGATCTGCTTGTCCTCGGCAGTCGGATCGTAGAACTCGAACACATCATCGGCAACGGCAGCCAGATCGACCGTCGCGAATCCCGCCCGGCGCACGCCGCTTTCGATTTCCGAAATGCGCAGCAGCGCGTTGAAGGTGCGCAGCAGCCCACCGGTTTCGACGATGGTTTCATCGATTGCCGCGCGATACTCCGCTTCAGTTTTGGCGCGGCGCTGCACACGTTCGAGTCCGCCGAGCATCCGTGTGAGCGGCGTGCGAAGATCGTGCGCAATCGCGTCGCACACGCCCTTGACCTCGTGCATCAGCCGCTCGATCTCGTCGAGCATGCCATTTACGACGCCGACCAGGCGATCGACGTCGTCGCGTTTCGAATGCACCGGCAGACGCCTGCTGAGATTGCCGGCGACGATTTCCTCGATCGAGGCGGTCACCGCGTCGAGCCGCCGCATTGCCGAAATACCGATCATGCTCGCCCCGACCAGGCCGATCACGAGCGTGATCATGGCGGTGGAAAGTAGTGCGTGCAACAGCTCCTCGTCGAAGTGGTCGAGCTCGCGGGTGTTCTGGCATTGCAACGCAATGCGGCTCTCCGGCAGGCGCGCGGCGATGCATCGGCCGGGCGGGCGGCCGGGCAGCTTCGCGAGCCGCATGGAAAACGGTTTGTCGAAAACCGGAATAGCCGGTTGATCGCCCGCGTAGCCGCCGGCAAGATGTTTGCCGGTAGCGTCGAACAGGCCGAACGGACGCTGACGGCGCGGATCGAACTGATTTTGATGTTCGAATCGCGCGACCAGTTCGTCCTGCTCCTCGCGTTGCAACTGTGCGTGCTCGCGAATCAGCCAGTCGTCGATGCGCTCCTGTTCGAACCCGGTGATCTCGCGATACAGGTAGCCGAATAGAAGTATCGCGATGACGCCGAATAGCATCAGGAACAGCGTGGCGAGGCGAAAACCGGTGGTGCGGTGCAGTTCAGTCAGGCGCATGGAGCATGTACCCCGAACCGCGCACGGTATCGATCATCGGAGCCGTCCCGTCCGGGTCCAGCTTCTTTCTCAGGCGGCTGATGTGCACGTCGATCACATTGGTTCGCTCATCCAGCCGGTAATCCCATACCGCTTCGAACAGCATCGTGCGGCTCACCACCTGGCCCTCATGCTGCATCAGGTATTCAAGCAACCGGTATTCGCGTGGCAAGAGCGGCACCGGATGGCCGGCGCAGCTCACTTCACGCTTGAGCGGGTCGAGACGCAACGGGCCGACCTGGTATTCCTGCACACCGGGCGCGGCTTCGCGCCGTCGCATCAGCGCGTCGAGCCGCGCGGTCAGTTCGATGAATTCGAACGGCTTGGTCAGATAATCGTCGCCGCCGGCGCGCAAACCGCGTACGCGCTCGTCGACCGCCGACAGGGCGCTCAGAATCAGCACCGGCGTGAGCACGCCGGCGCTGCGCAACGCCGCCAGCATGCCGAGCCCTTCCAGGCCGCCTGGCAACATGCGGTCGAGCACAATGGCGTCGTAACTGTTGGCGACCGCGAGCATCAAACCGTCGCGGCCCGTGCTCGCGGCCTGCACCTGGCAGCCGTGATCGGTGAGCGCTTCAACGATCTCCGCGAGGGTTTGCCCGTCGTCTTCGACGACCAATACGTTCGACATGCGTTTTTCCAGAAGTGAGCGGGCGGCGAGCTCAGTGCGAGCCGGCCATATACACTACGCTTGTACCTACGATGCACCAAAGTATGCCGCGCGAAACTGCACAGGCATTTCGCGCCAACATTAAAAAATTTTAATGTAAGCCACTATCAACCTGTTTAGCGCATGCGGATCCTGCTGGTCGAAGACGATACGCGCGCCAGCCAGTTCCTGGCGCGCGGCTTGAGGGAAAGCGGTCTGATTGTCGACACCGTGGCCGACGGCGCGACCGGGCTTGCCTACGCGCGGGAGGGCATTTACGACGTGATTGTGACCGACCGGCTCCTGCCGGCGCTCGACGGCCTCGCTCTCGTGCAGCAGTTGCGCGCCGGCGGGGATACCACACCGGTCCTGATGCTGTCCGCGGTCGGCGGCCTGAATGAGCGTGTGGAGGGCATCCGCGCCGGTTGCGACGACTATCTTGTGAAACCGTATGCCTTCGTCGAAGTGCTGGCGAGAATCGAGGCGCTCGCGCGGCGCGTGGATCGCAGACGAATGAGCGAGCGGCTCGATTGCGCGGATCTGATGCTCGATACGCGGGCGCGAACCGCGACGCGCGGCGGCCGCGATCTGCGCCTGCAGCATCGCGAGTTTCTGTTGCTCGAATGCCTTGCGCGCCGCGAAGGCCAGGTCGTGACGCGCAGCATGCTGCTCGAGGCGGCGTGGAATTACGATTTCGAACCGCGCGGCAATATCATCGATATGCACGTGCATCGGCTGCGCGCGAAGGTGGATCGCGATTTTCCCGTAGCGCTGATTCACACGGTGGTGGGTGCGGGTTATGTGCTGAACCCGGCACCTTAGGCACCTTTGGGCGACGTTGATGCCTCGCGCAGGCCGCTCCGTCCGCATGTTGCTCTGCATTAAATTTTTTTAATTATCGGGCGAGAGCGCCGAAAGGACCCGCTGACTAATCTGGCGACATTCCCATGTTGCCGGAGCGTTCTCCAATGTCAGGGCTGCCCCATTCGGCGCCGTTCTCGCGCGTCGCCAGTCCTCGTGCGCCTCATCTGACGCTCCGCGCTGCCGTATGCGGCACAGTCTGCGCGCTGGGTGTCGTGGCTCTGGCCGGGTGCTCGCTCGTGCCGGCCTATCAGCGGCCCAGTGCGCCGCTCGCGCAGCACTTTGACGGCGCGGCGAGTGCGCGGCTCGCCGATACCGTTCCGGTCAGAAGCGGCTGGTGGCGCGAATATCACGACCCCGCGCTCGATGCGCTGATCGATCGCAGTCTGCGCAACAACTTCACGCTTGCTTCGGCGATTGCGAGCGTCGAACAGGCGCGCGGCAACGCCGAGAAAGCCGGCGCACCGCAGTATCCGTCGCTGTCGGTCGGCGCTACCTTCGACCGCGCTCACCAGGGGCGCGGCTCGACCACCAAAACCCAGAGCCTGTTTGCCGAAGCCGGTTACGAAGTCGACTTCTGGGGCTTTAACGCCGCCAATGCCAGCGCGGCAGACCTGCTCGCGCGCGCGTCCGCGTTCGATCGCGATACGGTGGCGTTGACGCTGACTGCATCGGTGGCGGACATCTATTTCCAGGTGCAGAGCCTGCGCCGCCGTCTGGCGATCGCACGGTCGATCTCCGATGATGCCGCGCACATTCTGCACTTGTTGCTCGCGCAACAGGATGCGGGCGTCGCGACCGAGCTGCAGGTGCAGCAGCAGCGCAATGTGCTCGCCACCTTCCAGGCGGCGGTGCCGGCGTTGCAACAGCAACTGGACATCAGCATTCATGCGCTCGCCGTGCTGGCGGGCACGGCGCCCGAGCAGTTCACAGTGAGTGATGCCGCGCTCGCCGACATCGCCATTCCGCAACCGCGTCCGGATCTGCCGGCCAGCCTGCTGGAAACGCGTCCCGATATCCGCTCGAAGGAAGCGCAGTTGCAGTCGGCCAATGAGAGCGTCGGCGCGGCGCGCGCGGCCTTCCTGCCTAACATCGTGCTGACCGCCGACGGCGGGCTCAGCAGCAAGTCCCTTTCGCATTTCCTGTCAAGTCCGTTTGCGAGCCTCGGCACCTCGCTGGCCGCGCCGCTGTTCGACGGCGGCGCACTGCATGGCCAGTTGCACGCAAGCCAGGCAGCCGAAGCGAAGAGCGTCGCTGATTATCAGCAAGCCGTGGTCGCCGCGCTGCAGGATGTCGAGGACTCGCTGTCGGCGGCGCAACAGCAGCAGCTCGCGGAAGCCGCCGACCAGACCGCCGCCGACGCCGCCCGCAAGGCCGCGACGCTCGCGCAAGTCCAATACAAGCTCGGCACCGTCGACTTTCTGACAGTACTAGATGCCCAACGCACGCTCTATCAAGCCGAAGACACGCTGGTGCAGGCGCGGCTCGCGCGTCTGCAAGCCTCGGTGAGCCTGTTCCGCGCGTTCGGCGGCGGCTTCGGGGTGACCGATAGCAGCACCGCTTCCTCTTCCATGCCTTCCCGCTCATGAAATCTACCGACCTTCGGAACCACGAGGCGCCCCGCGCGCGCGGCCGTGCGCCTTTAGTCCTGGCGCTCGTCGTCCTTGTGGTGATCCTCGTGGCGTGGTTCTGGCCAAGGCATCCGGCCGTCAAGGCGGCGGCTGCCGTGCCGGTCAACGCCGGCCATCCGGTGATCCGCGACTTTCCGATTCGCGTGGCCGCAGTGGGTACGGTACAGGCGCTCAACGCCGTGGACGTCAAAGTGCGTGTGGACGGCCAGTTGCAGCGCGTGGCCTTCAGTGAAGGGCAGGACGTGAAAGCCGGACAGTTGCTCGCACAGCTGGATCAGGGACCGCTCACCGCGCAATTGCATCAAGCGGAAGCGGCGCAACGCAAGGACCAGGCATCGCTCGATAACGCGAGGCTCGATCTCACGCGTTACTCGAGGCTGGTCGGCATCGGTGCCGCGACCACGCAGGCTGTGGACACCGCGAAGGCACAAGTCGAAGAACTCGCCGCCACTGTCGCCGCAGACGCAGCGCTGGTGCAGAGCGACCGCCTGCAACTGGGCTTCACCACGCTCTTCGCGCCGTTCACCGGCCGCGTGGGCGCGCGTGAGGCCGACATCGGCGCGATCGTGCATCCCACCGACACGACCGGCATCGTCACCGTCACGCAGATGGAGCCGATCACCGTGCTGTTCTCCGTGCCGCAAGACGCGCTGCCCGACTTGCTGGCGAATCAGGCGGCCGCGCCTTTGGCGGTGAACGTCACCACGCGTTCCGGCAGCACGGCGCTCGCCGACGGCACCCTCGTGTTCATCGACAGTACGGTCGATCCCACTACCGGTCAGATCAAACTCAAGGCCTCGTTCACCAACAAGGACCGCAGGCTGTGGCCGGGCGAACTGGTGAATGCGCGCGTGCTGTTGCACACCGATACGCAGCGGCTCGCCGTGCCGAGCCGCGCGGTGGTGAACACACAGAACGGCACGCAGCTATATGTGATCAACGCGAACGGCACCGCGCAGATGCGCCCGGTGCAACCCGGCGTGACGGTCGACGGAATGACGGAAATACGCAGTGGCATCGCGCTCGGGGATCGGGTCGTGTTCGATGGACAAAGCCGCTTGAATCCAGGCGTGCGCGTGGCAGCGACCACGGTGCCGACGGTGGCCCAGGCACCGGCCAACGCAAACCCGGCGGACAACCAGACTAATCAGGACAATCCGTCATGAGCCTGATGGAACTGTTCATCAAGCGGCGCATTGCGACCAGTTTTCTTGCCATCGCGGTGCTGCTGGCGGGCGCGGTGGCGTATTTTCTGCTGCCGGTCGCGCCCTTGCCACAAGTCGACTTTCCGACTATCCAGATCGTGGCGAAATTGCCTGGCGCGAGCGCGGAGACCATGGCGACTTCGGTGGCGACGCCACTCGAGCGGCAACTCTCGTTGATTGCGGGCATCACGCAGATGACGTCGTCGAGCTCGCTGGGAACCACCAACATCGCCGTGCAGTTCGATCTGTCACGCGATATAAACGGCGCGGCGCAGGACGTGCAGACAGCAATCAACGCGGCCGGCGGTACCCTGCCGAAGAACTTGCCGAACCCGCCGACCTATGAAAAGGTCAATCCGGCCGACTTCACCTTGTTGTCACTGGCGCTGACGTCGCCATCGCTCACGCTCACGCAACTCGACAGCTACGCCGAGGACTATCTGGCGCAGCAGATTTCGCAGATGCCAGGCGTGGGGCTCGTCGATTTCCACGGCCAGCAGCGGCCTGCCGTGCGTATTCAGCTCGATCCCGACAAGCTTACCGCTCGCGGCCTCACGCTCGAAGACGTGCGCGCGATCGTCGGCTTGCAGACCGTGAACGCGCCGAAGGGCAGCCTGAACGGGCCGGATCGCTCGGTGATTTTCAATGCGACCGATCAGATCACGACCGCCTCGCAGTATCGCGATCTCGTGGTGGCGTACAAAAATGGCGCACCGATTCGCGTATCGGATCTCGGCACCGTTCTTAACGCCGCTGAGGACAACCAGCAGGCTGCATGGCTTCAGCACGAGCGCGCGATCATCCTCGATATTCACAAGCAGCCGGGCTACAACGTCGTGCAGACGATCGCCAACATCAAGGCGAAGCTACCCGCGCTCGAAGCGTCGCTGCCCGCGGCCGCGCATCTGCATGTGGTGGGCGATCGCACGCAGACCATCAATGCGTCGGTGCATGACGTGCAATTCACGCTGATGCTGACAATCGCGCTCGTCGTGATGGTGATCTTCTCGTTTCTGCGCAACGTGTGGGCGACGATCATTCCGAGCCTGACGATCCCTTTGTCGCTGGTCGCCACGTTCGGCGTGATGTATCTGCTCGGCTATAGCCTCGACAATCTCTCGCTGATGGGGCTGACCATCGCTGTGGGTTTCGTGGTGGACGATGCGATCGTCGTGATCGAAAACGTGATGCGGCATATCGAGGAAGGCGTGCCGCGCATGAAAGCCGCGCTGCTCGGCACGATGGAAGTGCGCTTCACTATTATCTCGATGACGATCTCGCTGATCGCGGTGTTCATTCCGATCCTGCTGATGGGCGGCATTGTCGGACGCCTGTTCCGCGAATTCGCGGTGACGGTGAGCGCGGCGATCCTGATGTCGGCGCTGGTCTCGCTGACCGTCACGCCGATGCTATGCGGCTGGCTGATCCGTTTGCCTGAGCCGGATGAAGCAGGGCGCATGCGCAAGCTCGAAGCCTGGCTCGAAACAGGCTTCGTCGCGGTGGAGCGGCGTTACGAGCGCGGTCTCGATTGGGTGTTGAATCGCCCGAAACTGATGCTTGGCGTGACGATCGCGACGATCGTCGCGACGGGCGCGCTGTTTGTCGAGATCCCGAAGGGCTTCTTCCCGCAGGAAGACTCCGGTTTGATCATGGGTGTCGCACAGGCCGCACCGGATATTTCCCCGCGCGCGATGTCATTGAAAATGCAGCAATTGGGCAATATCATCGAAGCCGATCCCGCCATCGATAACATCTACTACTGGATGGGTGCGAATCCGACTGTGAGCCAGGGCCACGTGATGATCAACCTGAAGGCGTTCGGGCAGCGCAAGGACAGCGCCGCCCAGGTGGTCAATCGACTGAAGCCGCAGGTGGCGAAGGTGATGGGCCTTTCACTGTCGATGCAGGTCCGCCAGGATATTCAGGTAGGTGGCCGCATCAGCGCCGCGCAGTATCAGTACACGCTGCAAGACCCGGATATCAAGGAACTGAATCATTGGGCAGGCGTGCTGACCGACAAGCTGTCGAAGCTGCCGCAACTCGCCGACGTCACCTCCGACCAGCAAGCTGCCGCTACCAGCGCGACGCTCGTGATCGACCGCAGTACCGCCTCGCGCTTCGGCATTACCGCGCAAGCAATTGACGACACGCTCTACGACGCGTTCGGCCAACGGCAGATCGCCACGCTGTTCACGCAGTTGAACCAGTACCACGTCGTCGAAGAAGTCGATCCGGGTTTCCAGTTGACCACCGACGCGCTCGCGCATCTCTACGTGCGTTCGCCGCTGACGAATGAACTGGTGCCGCTCAACACGCTCGCGAAGATCGAAAACAACGTGTCGCCGATTTCGGTGAATCACCAGGGGTTGTTCCCGGCTGTGACGATCTCGTTCAATCTGGCGCCGGGGCAATCCCTCGGCAATGCCGTGACGGCGATTCGCCAGGCCGAAGTCGCGGCACGCAAACCCGACAGCTTGACGGGGTCGTTCCAGGGCACGGCGCAGGCGTTCCAGGCGTCGCTTTCCAGCGAACCGTATCTGATCGCAGCGGCTCTGGTCGTGGTGTATCTGATTCTCGGCATTCTGTATGAGAGCGCGATTCATCCGCTCACCATCATTTCGACGCTGCCCTCGGCGGGGGTGGGGGCATTGCTCGCGTTGATGCTGTGCGGCCAGGATCTGTCGATCATGGGGATGATCGGCATCATTCTGCTGATCGGTATCGTCAAGAAGAACGCAATCATGATGATCGATTTCGCGCTCGTGGCCGAGCGCGAGCAAGGCTTGCCGCCCCGTGAGGCGATCCGCCAGGCGTGCGTGCTGCGTTTCCGGCCGATCATGATGACGACGCTTGCCGCGCTCTTCGGTGCGCTACCCCTCGCGCTCGGTCACGGAGCGGGCGCGGAATTGCGTGTCCCGCTCGGCATCGCGATTGTCGGCGGCCTGATCCTTTCGCAGATGCTGACGCTCTTCACGACGCCGGTCGTACACCTGTGGTTCGACCGTCTTTCACATTGGCTGGCGAAACGGCGTGCGAAAGGCAGTATGCTCGAGCGTGAATCGGTAGGTTGAGCCCCAACGGCAGCGCAGTTGCCGGCGCTCAACTGCCGGCGCGATCACCCTGACTCAGCGGTTCATGTCGCCACGCAGTCCAATTCTGTGGTGCCGCCGCCGATCCGGCGTGGCGGTCTCTGCCTTCAGGCTGAACGTCCTGAGTGCGCTAGTGCACTTTGGCTACGACGTCCTTGGCGAGCAGGCGTTGCGCCTGCTGATCGCCTTTGCCTGCTTCCTGCGCGGTTTGAACCGACGTCTCGCTTGCTTCGACCCACAAAGCACGTGCGGCGCTGCTGATGTTGGCCGTGTACGACGATCCGGACGACGCGGACGTGCTGGTGCTCAACCCCGTAGCCGAAGAAACGCTCGTGCCCGATGCAGGCGCGCTCGGCGCTGAACTCGAGGTCGGCGCGGCTAATGGCGCTGATGCTTCTGCCGTGCTTTGACCGATTGCCCAAATAGACATCCAAATCTCCTGATAGACAAAATGTGTTTACTGCGCACTGTCTTTCGGCCTCGATTCGGAGTGCTTGATCGGTATGTTTTTTGACCTTTTCGAGGTCCTAAAGAATCACTTAAGGCTCGCCGCATTAAAAACCTCCGCACGAATGAGCGTAATATTCTTCGCCAGACAAAGGTCTGCTGCCATCAAAGCGCGCGCGCCGCGCCGGTCAACCAAGTGCCTGCCTGATCAGCGCGGGCCGTCGGCTTTCGTATCTTCAGCCGACGTCTCGCGTTCGCCGCGTGCCCCGTCAGTGGGATCTTTCCGGGCAGCGCATAGAGCTAATACGTTAACGGGAATGTTTTTGCATGAGCTTGCGGCGAGGTCCGCTAGCCGGAAGGCGTTGATAATCATGTAGCGGTCCCGAACCCCGCGGCGAGAGGCGCGGGGGAAGACCCAAGGTGAAGCAGACCCTTTGACCTGTCGGAGGCCAACATGAAGTTCTGCAGAATAGACCTGCACTCGAACAACAGGGTGATAGTGGTCAGTGATGCCGAAGACCGGACCGTACTGCAACGTATCGAGTTCCGCGACCACCGTCACAGCCGCGAGCATACTGATGCCGCGCAGCGCCATCAACGCCTCGATTACCGGCCAAACCGGGCTGGCGTGCGCGGCTGTCTCGACTTCGCGGTCGAGGCTGGACACGCGCTGGCTACAGGCCTGC
>NZ_JAXDPY010000277.1:0-2940 GCF_034668105.1 Paraburkholderia sp.
TTCGCTTGCATTTGCGCGCTGTTGCCAATTGCGCCGACGAGCTTCTGTGCGTCGATTGCGTCCAGCAGGTCCTTGATTGCAGCCTGCTTGGCCGGATCAACCGGTGCTGCGGCAGCAGCCGGAGCCGGCGCCGGGGCTTGGCTTTGAAGCGCTTGAGCCATAGCGAAGGTCGGCACCAGAGCAGCCAGCAACATCAGTTGTTTGAATCGTTTTTGCATCATTACTCCCTAAGAGAAATTAACTTGAACTGCGAGCTGCGCGAGATGCGTATCGGCCCGACACGCCATTGTTCCCTGCGCAGCTTTCAACCGATAACCGAGACTGAAAGCTGCCGACGTGAATCAGGCCGCACCACTGTCTTCACCGCCGTTGTCGCCTTCGGCAGGACCTTCGGTGTCGCCTTCCACATCTACGTCCGCTTCCGCCTCAGCAACCTGTTGCAGACCTGAAAGCTTGGTCCCTTCGTCAAGGCTGATGAGTGTAACACCTTGGGTTGCGCGCCCCATTTCGCGGATTTCCGATACGCGCGTGCGAATCAGCACGCCCGTATTGGTGATCAGCATGATCTGCGCTTCCTGATCGACCAGCGTGGCAGCGACGACCTTGCCGTTACGCTCCGACGTCTGGATCGCGATCATCCCCTTCGTGCCACGCCCATGGCGCGTGTACTCGGTGATCGGCGTGCGCTTGCCGTAGCCGTTTTCGGTTGCGGTCAGCACCGACTGCTGTTCGTCGCCGGCCACCAGCAATGCGATCACGCTCTGCCCGTCTTCCAGTTGCATGCCGCGCACGCCACGCGCCTCACGTCCCATCGGACGGACGTCGTTCTCGTCGAAACGCACCGCCTTGCCGGAATCGGAGAACAGCATCACGTCGTGCTGGCCGTCTGTAATGGCGGCGCCGATCAGGTAATCGCCGTCATCCAGACCGACCGCAATAATACCCTTGCGCAACACGCGGCCAAACGCTTCCAACGGCGTCTTTTTTACGGTTCCTAACGCGGTGCCCATAAAGACGAATTTGTCAGCCGAGAATTCCTTTACCGGCAAGACAACCGTAATCTTCTCGCCGTCCTGGAGCGGGAAGATATTTACGATCGGACGGCCGCGGGAGTTCCGCGAACCTTGCGGCACTTCGTAGACCTTCACGCTGTAAACGCGGCCACGATTCGAGAAGCACAGAATGTGATCGTGCGTGTTCGCGATGAACAGCGTGTCGATCCAGTCATCCTCTTTCATCGCGGTGGCCTGTTTGCCGCGACCACCCCGCTTCTGCGCACTATATTCAGACAGCGGCTGCGACTTCACATAACCGGCGTGCGACATGGTCACCACCATCTCTTGCGGCGTGATCAGGTCTTCGGTGTTCAACTCGGTTGCGTTCAACTCGATCTTCGAGCGGCGCGCGTCGCCGAATTCGGCCTTGATCGACGTCAGTTCGTCGACGATGATCGCCGTAATGCGTTCCGGGCGAGCCAGAATGTCCAGCAGGTCGGCAATTTGCGACATCACGTCGCGATACTCGCCGATGATCTTGTCCTGCTCCAAACCCGTCAGGCGTTGCAGACGCATCTGCAAGATTTCCTGAGCCTGGGTGTCGGACAAGCGGTAGAGCCCGTCGGACTGCATACCGAAGGATGGATTCAAACCCTCGGGACGGTAAGCCTCACGACCACCGGCCGCCGCATTTTCCGTCTCCGCGCGCGACAACATCTCACGCACCAGCGACGAATCCCACGGACGCGCCATCAATTCCTGCTTGGCGATCGGCGGAGTCGGCGCAGCCTTGATGATCGAGATGAACTCGTCGATGTTGGCGAGCGCGACCGCCAGGCCTTCGAGCACGTGACCGCGTTCGCGCGCCTTGCGCAGTTCGTATACAGTGCGCCGCGTCAGCACTTCCCGGCGATGCGACAGGAAGCACGACAGCATTTCCTTCAGGTTCAACAGCTTCGGCTGGCCGTCGACCAGCGCGACCATGTTCATGCCGAAGGTGTCCTGAAGCTGGGTCGCCTTATACAGATTGTTGAGAACGACTTCCGGCACTTCGCCGCGCTTCAGCTCGATCACGACCCGCATGCCGCTCTTGTCGGATTCGTCGCGGATGTCCGAAATGCCTTCGAGCTTCTTCTCGTTGACCAGCTCGGCGATGCGCTCCAGAAGCGAGCGCTTGTTCACCTGGTACGGCAACTCGTCGACGATGATCGACATGCGCTGACCGCGGTCGATTTCCTCGAAGTGCGTCAGCGCGCGCATCACCACGCGGCCGCGGCCGGTGCGATAGCCGTCGCGCACGCCGGCCACGCCGTAAATAATGCCGGCGGTCGGGAAGTCAGGCGCTGGAATGATCTCGATCAGTTCGTCGATCGTGGCTTCCGGGTTTTTCAGCAGATGCTGACATGCATCGACAACCTCGTTGAGATTGTGCGGCGGAATGTTGGTCGCCATCCCGACCGCGATGCCGGACGAGCCATTGATCAGCAGATTGGGAATACGCGCCGGCAGAATGGCCGGTTCGTTTTCACTGCCGTCGTAGTTCGGCGTGAAGTCGACCGTTTCCTTGTCGATGTCGGCGAGCAGTTCGTGGCCGATCTTCGCCATGCGGATTTCGGTGTAACGCATGGCCGCGGCGTTGTCGCCGTCGACCGAACCGAAGTTGCCCTGGCCATCCACCAGCATGTAGCGCAGCGAGAAGTCCTGCGCCATCCGGACGATGGTGTCGTAAACAGCCGTGTCGCCGTGCGGGTGGTACTTACCGATGACGTCGCCGACGATACGCGCCGACTTCTTGTAAGCGCGATTCCAGTCGTTGTTCAGTTCGTGCATCGCGTACAGCACGCGCCGGTGCACCGGCTTCAGGCCATCGCGAACATCGGGAAGCGCACGCCCTACGATCACGCTCATCGCGTAGTCGAGATACGAACGGCGCATTTCCTCCTCT
>NZ_JAXDPY010000278.1:0-8297 GCF_034668105.1 Paraburkholderia sp.
ACGCTTCGCGGAAGTCAACCGCCGCTCCGATGTCTTGAGAACGGCGCCTGCGACCGTCTCTTTGTGGCCGCCCCCGGTCTGACGCACACCTCGAACGATCGTTGATCAAAGCCGATATCCGAAAGGCGCAAACCGACCCGCTAAGCCAAACCCCGGCGGTAGACCGTGTTCTCCCCGAGAACTTGACACGACATCGCCGGCATCTACCATGTCCCTGAAGGGACGCGTGCAGGAGGTGTGCGCATGGATGCACCGAGCGAGGAATTCGTGCTCGTGGGCAGCCTTGAAGAGCTGAAGGCGGAGGGGCGACGGGTTGTGCAGGGTGGTCATCGTCCGATCCTCGTCATCTACGACCGCGGGCGCGTCTTCGCCCTCGACAATCGTTGCCCGCACATGGGCTTCCCGCTCGAGCGCGGGAGCGTCGAGGACGGCATTTTGACCTGTCATTGGCACCACGCCCGCTTCGATCTTGAAAGCGGCTGCACCTTCGATCTGTGGGCGGACGATATACCCATCTGCGCGGTCGAGGTACGCAATGGCGACGTTTGGGTAACGACCAGCTTCGGTCATCGCGATCCCGCGGCGCACTGGACTCAGCGGCTTGCGGACGGCCTCGCACATGACCTCGATCTTGTCATCGCCAAGGCCGTGCAGGGTCAGCTCACGGCCAAGGTGCCGATGGCCGGGATTGTGCGGCAGGTAACGCTGTTTGGGGCGCAGAACCGCGACGGCTGGGGCGTCGGTCTCACGATACTGACGGCGCTGGCCAATCTCTTGCCTTTCTTGCCACAGGACGAAGCCTACCTTCCCCTGTTTCACGGTGCGCGCCGCGTAGCGGCGGACTGTGCCGGCGAGGCGCCGCGGCGGGAACGTGCACCGCTTGGAAGCCGGCCCGAGCCGGCCGCACTCAAGCGCTGGCTGCGTCTTTGGACAAGTGTGCGCCATCGCGAAGCGGCCGAGCGCACCCTGCTGACGGCGATTGCGGCCGGCGTCTCGCCAGCGATGCTTGCCGATGCCCTGCTCTCGGCCGCGACCGAAAGGGCGTTTGCCGACACCGGTCATTCGCTCGACTTCATCAACAAGGCCTTCGAGTGCCTCGACCTGATCGGTTGGGAGCACGCGCCAGCTTTGCTGCCTACTATCGTCGGGCAGATGGTGGCCGCCCGTGGCGCGGAGGAATCGACCGCCTGGCGCCAGCCCGTTGATCTTGTTGCGCTATGTGAGGAAGCAGCCAGCCAGATGCCGGAACTGTTCGCTGCCGCGCGCACCTTGCGTGGATGGTCGCACCACGCGGCGCTCGCGCGAGAGCTGCTCGGAGACGATCCAGCGAAGATAATTGATGCGCTGAAGGCGGCGATCCGCTCAGGCGCAACTCCTGCGGACCTGGGACGATCGCTCGCTTACGGAGCGGCGCTGCGGGTGGCCCGCTTCGGCAATGCCAACGAGCACGCCGACTGGGACACCGCGCACCACGTCTTCACCTACGCTAACGCGGTCCACCAGATGCTCAGCCGGATCGGGACCGCCGACATCGACGGATACGTCACGGCCGTGCGCGCCATAATGCACGGAGCCATGGCGCTCTACCTTGCCCGCTATCTGAATGTGCCGCCAGCCCGCATCCCAGGTGAGGACAGCGAGCAACTCGACGACCTCCCTGCCGATGTGGAGACGATCCGCGCAGCGTTGCTCGATGCCTTCGACAGGCAGCGACAGGTTGATCTTGCCGCAAGGCTGGTGGCGCGACATCTCACGCTCGGCCATTCGCCACAGGCGCTGATCGCCACGCTTGCGCTTGCCGTGCTGCGCGAAGATGCTGGCTTCCATGCGTATCAGATGCTGGAGGCCGGAGTCGCGCAGTTCACCGCATGGGGTAATACTGGCGAGGGCAGGCACGTCCTGATTGCGGTCGCCCGCTATCTCGCCGCCCATTCACCGACCGAACGCGGGGTGCTGCAGACAGCGGACATCGCCCGGCGTTTGATGCAGGGCGACACCATCCATCAGGGCGGTGGGGCGTCGTGACGACGCGTGCCGGTTATCAATGCCGGCGACGGATCGGGTAAAGCGAACTGGCGGTATCGAAGTAGAAC
Source organism: Paraburkholderia sp. (assembly GCF_034668105.1). Classification (GTDB taxonomy): domain Bacteria; phylum Pseudomonadota; class Gammaproteobacteria; order Burkholderiales; family Burkholderiaceae; genus Paraburkholderia. The sequence continues at coordinate 2,094 of NZ_JAXDPY010000278.1, forward strand.
TGCCGTTTGCTTACGCATAGTTGCTTGTCGCTCTTCGGCCTTAGCGGTCATGCGGGGTCCGTTGCATCCTGCCTTGGACGAGTGGCCGTTCACGCGCGGCGCCGATATCAATAGCCACACCGAACTACAATCAGTCAACCGGTCTGAATCCGCTTCATCCGAACTCGCGTCGCACAGGTCATGGAGCGGCTATGCGTGGACCATCCGGGCTGCGTTGACAGGCTGTTCAGCCGCGCACCAGGCCGATCGGCAGTGCGCGATTGATCCGCTCGCAGCAGGGCATGGGCGACGGCCAGCACAGGAGGGACTATGCGGTCGGGAGTGAAGTCCGACGTGCGCCTGAGACGTTATGCAATCACGGCGATGGCCGTCATCGCCGGGCTGATTGTCGTCGGACGCATCACCCGCATCCTGGTCGACTGGCTGTGGTTCTTTTCGATCGGCTATGCCGGAGTTTTCTGGACCATCCTTGACGCGAGAGCGCTGCTGTTTGCCGCCGTGTTCGCAGTCTCGGCAGGCGCGATATGGCTGTCGGGGATTTTGGCGCATCGTTACGCAAGGGGCGTCGATACCTGGCGAGTGGAAGCAGCCGGTCCATCGGGTGCGACGGAAGCAACCGGCGATCTGGCCGAACTGGTCGCGCCGCGCATTCCCTGGCGCTCCAGTATTGCCTGCGCCGCGGTCGTCTTTGGGCTGGTGATCGCCGCCAGCGAAATCTCCAGCTGGGACATCGCGCTTCGCTTCATTTATCAGGTGCCGGTTGGCGAGCGCGATCCAATCTTCGAGAGGGACATCAGCTTTTATCTCTTCTCGCTCCCCGCGTATATCGCTCTCAAGAACTGGCTGCTGCGACTGCTCTTCTGCAGCGCGATCGTGGCAGGTGCTGTCTACGGGTTGCGCGGTGACATCGCGCTGGAACGGCCACCGCGAACGCTCTCGCCCGCCGCCATCACTCATGGTTCGGCACTGCTCGGCTTGTTCTTTGCGGTGAAGGCCTGGTCGTGGTGGCTCGACCGCTTTCTGCTGCTCTATGGCGACAACGGCGTAGTGGTCGGCGCCAGCTATACCGATGTCCACGTCGAGTTGCCGGTCCTGTGGATGCTTGTCGGTCTTGCCGCGGCCTCATCCGTCGCCCTTTGGATCAACATGCGCCGGCGGAGCTACCGGCTGCCTGCCGTTCTCGCGCTGCTCGTATTCGGCAGCGCGTTTGTGTTCGCTGTGATCTATCCGTCGCTGTTTCAGCGCTTCTACGTCAAGCCGAGCGAACTGAGACTGGAAACACCCTATATCGAGCACACTATCGCGCTGACGCGACAGGCTTACGGCCTCGCAAAGATTGAGGTTAAACCGTTTGAGGCCAGGCAGGGACTGACTCTCGACTCGCTGCAGGCTAATCGGGCGACCATCGACAACATCCGGCTATGGGATGTGCAACCGCTGATGGATACCTACGCACAGTTGCAGGAGATCAGGACTTACTACAAATTTCTCTCGGTGGACATCGACCGCTATCAGCTTGACACCGGATACAGGCAGGTGGTGCTGTCGGCGCGTGAACTGGACCCGGCGATGCTTCCGCCCAACGCCCAAACCTGGGTGAACCTGCACCTCATCTTCACTCACGGCATCGGCGTCGTGATGTCGCCGGTCACCGAGAAATCCACCGAAGGCTTACCCTCCTTCTATCTGCGGGATATTCCGCCGGTCTCCAACGGCGGCCCGGCCATTCGCGAACCACGTCTCTATTTCAGTGAAGGCCGGCAGGACTACATCATCGTGAACGGCAATGTAGCTGAATTCGACTATCCCAAAGGGGTGGACAATACCTACACGACGTATAGCGGGCGCGACGGCGTCTCCGTCGGCAGTGTGGCACGACGCGGTCTCTTCTCCTGGCAGCTCGACGATCCCAACATCCTGCTGAGCGGCTATATCACAGACCAGAGCCGGATCCTGCTTCACCGCAACATTCAGGACCGCGTGCGTACGATCGCGCCGTTCCTCAGTCTCGACCAAGACCCCTATGTCGTCGCAAGCAATGGGCGCCTGTTCTGGATCCAGGACGCCTACACCGTCAGCCAGTGGTTTCCTTACTCCCGGCCGGGTTTCGGCGACGGCGCCAATTACATCCGCAACGCGGTCAAGGTCGTGGTCGACGCGTACAACGGCACGGTCGATTTCTACGTCAGCGATCCCGCCGATCCGCTCCTGCGCACATACGAGCGCATCTTCCCGGGTTTGTTCAAGCCTTTAGACGCGATGCCACCGGAGCTTCGGCAGCATATCCGCTACCCCGAAGATCTGTTCCTGATCCAGGCGCAGCTCTACCGTGCTTATCATATGGTTGCGCCGGAGGTCTTCTACAACCGCGAGGATCTGTGGCAGTTTCCCCGGGAGCTGATCGGAATGGATGGCGGGAGCGCAGCCAGCACGATGCCGCCTTACTACACAATCATGCGGCTCCCCGGCGACGCACGTGCCGAGTTCATCCTCATGCTGCCGATGGTGCCGAGCCAGCGGGAGAACATGATCGCCTGGCTGGCGGCGCGTTGCGATCCGTCCGGATACGGCAAGCTCATCGTCTATACGTTTCCCAAGGACAAGCTGGTCTATGGGCCGTTTCAGATCGAAGCGCGTATTCAGCAGAATACCGAGATCTCGCAGCAGATCTCGCTGTGGAACCAGATGGGCTCACGCGTCATTCGCGGTCATCTCGTGGTCGTGCCAATCGAGAACTCGATCCTCTACATTTCTCCGCTGTATTTGCGTGCGGCGTCCGGTCAGTTGCCGGAGTTGAAGCGGGTGATTGCCGCCTATGGTGACCGTGTGGTGATGGAGGACACGCTGGGTGAAGCCCTGGCGGCGCTTTTCAAGGAGACCGCGCAAGCGGCATCGCCACCCCCAGGCACAACGAACGCGCCGGACGCGCGGGCACGCGAGGCACTTGCCCACTATGACCGCGCCATCGAGCGACTGAAGGCGGGAGACTGGAGCGGCTTCGGCACGGAACTGGATGCCCTCCGGCCGTTGCTCGAGGCACTCGGTGCCCGCCGTTCCGATGATCAGAAGTGACCTGGGGAAATTTAAAGGGCGTCTATGCTTGCACAATGAAAGCAGCCATGCCTAGGCTCTGTAATCGATAGTGCGCAACAAATCCTTGTGCCGTTGAACGTCCTCTCGGCACTGCGGCGTCGATCGCCGCTCTGTCGCCCCGCCGCGCTTCATCGCATTTCAAGGTACAACGTCACAGCGCAAACAGCCTCCCAAGATGAAGCTCGCAATCTCCCACGCCGGCGAGCCGCGACGCGTGTCAGGCCATCGCGTAGTTGCTCGATATCACCGGCTTGCCGATCGCCGCCTGGAGCTCGGGAATCAACCGGCAATGCGCAAGCTCGTGCACGATATGAAAATCGCATCCACGTCACGATTCCGCGCAAGTCGCTCAACGCCAGTTCGCAACGACGCGGCATGTTGATTTGCGCTGGAAACTGACCCCCCACGTTTTGCATCTAAAACTGACCCACCCCTGATGCGCTGAAACGTCAGTCTGGTGTATCGATCTGTTCCTCTTTTGTAGGCTTAGGTGAGGGTTTCCTGCGCGCCCCGGTGCACGCCGCCGATGCCTCCGGTGACAAAGACCTCAATGCCGGCCAGCGCGGCACATATCATCGTGCCCGCCACTGTCGTGGCGCCGAGCCCGCCGCCGGCCAGCACGGCCGGCAGCTCGCGGCGGCTGACCTTGTGTACCTCGTCTGAGCCGGCGAGCAGTTCCAGCTCGTCGTCCGAAAGGCCGATGTGGATTCGCCCACCGATCAGCGCAATAGTCGCGGGTTCGACTCCCTTCTCGCGAATCAGGGCCTCCACTTCGCGCGCAGTGCGAATGTTGTCCGGGTAGGGCATGCCGTGGGCGATGATGGTCGATTCCAGCGCCACGAGCGGGCGGCCGGCGTCGCGGGCAGCGGCGACAGGCGCGCTGCAGGTCAACCGCGCGGGTGCAAGGTCGGCAACGATGTCGATGCTTTCGGTGGCGTGAGTCACTGAAGTATGAAGCACAAGGCTGGTCCACGGTTCGCCGTGCACACGCGGGGCGTCGCTGCCAACTGCCTGTTGCCTTGGAGCCGTCCCTCCCAGCGCCGTCGGCTCGAGGCTCGCGGCGACAGGCGCGGAGGTAAACGGCGACGCATGCGCGCTAAACTGGCTGCGCTACGGAACGGGTCGATCGATCGGGCTCAAGGCCATGAAACTCAACAGGTTGACGCTGCGTCTCACCGTTGCGTGCCTGATTGTGTTCACAGGAGTCGCCATCTTGCAGGATCGTTTTCTCTACTTCCCTGAGAAGGCTGCGACCGGGGACGTCGTTTCCGACGGACTTCGCGCCTGGCCGACACCTGAGGCGTTCCGGGGCCTGTTGGCCGAACCGGCCGGATCCGCGCGCGCCACCGCCATCGTCTTTCATGGTAATGCGGGGCATGCCGGACACCGTTCGTCCTACGCCGCAGCGCTCACCCGGCTGGGGCTGCGCGTGATCCTCGCCGAATATCCAGGCTACGGGCCGCGCGACGGCACGTTGGGCGAAGCGAGCCTGGTCGCTGACGCGCAACAGACCATCGCGCTCGCGCATCGCCTCTATGGCGCGCCGCTGCTGCTCATCGGCGAATCCCTCGGGGCCGGCGTGGCGGCTGCGGCCGGCTCGCGTGAACGCAACAGGACCGCTGGCTTGCTGCTCATCACGCCATGGGATCGGCTCGAGCACGTCGCCGCTTATCACTATCCGTGGCTGCCCGTGAAGTGGCTGCTGCGTGACCAATACAACAGCGTGACCCTCCTGGCGTCATTCGGCCGCCCTGTTCTCGTCGTGGTTGCGGAACGCGACAGCATCGTCCCCCCGCGCTTCGGTGAAGCGCTCTACAACTCGCTGGCCGAACCGAGACGACTGGTGGTGGTGAAGGCGGCTGATCATAACGACTGGATTGGGCGCGTCGACGAAACCTGGTGGCGGGAGGCGATCGGCTTCCTGCTCACGTCTTCGCATTGAAATATGAAATCACACTCCGTCCCGTCCAGCAGGGAACGCTTCTATGTCCTCGATGCGAAGAACAGACCTGTCGAGGTGTTCGACCGCGGCGACTGGTCGCGCTGGATGACAGAGAACGAACTGATCTTCCGCCGCACGCTGCTGGACGAATCGGGTGTGACGGTCACCACCCGCTTCCGCGGTGTGGCCGAACCGAAAACCGGGGAGGCTTCGCTGTTCGTCACGCGCGTCGCCGGAATGGAAGCGCGAGACAACAAGAGCTACGGAGGACGTACGCTCGATGAGGCGCTGGAGCAACATGAACTCATTGTGCAGAAAATCCTCCGGATGCTGACCAGGCGGTGATCGCGACAGCGCAACGATTCTCAGCGACCATAACCATGCCCCGCGCGGACGATATTGCCTGCCCGGGCGTCCGTGCGGACGTCGCGACGCCCGAAGTGACTATCTGTCTGATTGAGGGCCAGCAGCCTTTCGATCGTGAAGTCGGATATTTCATTGGCGCGCTACATCTCGTCCGCTCGGCTGCAGCCCAACGTAACGATCCCGACGCAGGGCAGGCGATTGAAGAAGATCGACGGCGACTGGGTGCAATTGACCGTAGCCGACTGCGGATTCAACGGACATTCGCTCGCGCGGATCGACTCGCCGGCTACGGCATTTCCTGCCCTCCGATGGCCAACCGTGCTTGGTCTGCCGGAGACTCCTACCTGTGGCTCACGACACGATCGCAGCGAATGTCAGCTTGCGGTGAGACCTGTTTTATCGTCGAGCTGCTTCTCTACTGGCGCGTCGACACGTGCGCTGACGCGTGCAGCCGACTCGGGAACAGATAATCTGCGGGTTTAAGTCCCCGCGCCGAAATCCATGCTGCGACGCTTTGCCGGGTCTGCTCAGTGATTTCGAACTGCACCGGTCGCTGCGTTTTTTGCTGCATGAAGGTCGCTCGCGGGACCACGTGGCTGCCCATACAGATGTCCTGCACCTGAAGTCGCGTGAGATCACATGCCCGGAGCTTGCTGTCAATGCCAGATTGAACAACGCCAGCTCACGGACATTCGACGACATCTGAAGCCTCGTTCGAATCGCCCGGATTTCGCGCAGCTTCAACGGGCGCTTCTGGCCAGACAGCCTTCCTATGTTTCACGGCACCCGATGGGTGCTGGAAG
>NZ_JAXDPY010000279.1:0-7163 GCF_034668105.1 Paraburkholderia sp.
TGCCTTCGAGGATTGCGCAGCGTAGGGCTCGGCCGGCTGGCCTGCGATCGGGCTTGCGTGACCCGCACCGCTTGCGTCGCGCGCCGCCTGTTCAAGAGAACCCGCGTTCTCTTCCATTGCTCGCGCAAGGCGTTCCAGCACGCCGTTTTTGACGGCATCATACCCGCGTTTGATAGCCCACTCAAACCCGTAGGCGTCCGCCGAGCCATGGCTTTTGATCACCAGCCCACGCAGGCCCAGCAACGCCGCGCCATTATATTGCCGATGATCGACGCGCTTCTTGAAGCGCATCAATACCGGCAAGGCGAGCACCGCCATCACCTTGGTGAGCCACGAGCGGCCGAACTCTTCCTTGATGATGTCGTTGAGCATCTGCGCGAGGCCTTCCGACGTCTTCAGCGCGACATTGCCGACAAAACCATCGCAGACGATGACGTCGACCGTGCCCTTGAAGATGTCGTTGCCTTCAACGTTGCCGTGAAAGTTAAGTGTACTCGCGCGCAGCAGTTCGCCGGCACGTTTGATGGTGTCGTTACCCTTGATGACTTCTTCGCCGATGTTGAGCAGACCAATGGTGGGCCGCTCCTTGCCTTCAAGCGCGGACACGAGCGCGTGCCCCATCTCCGCGAACTGCAGCAGATGCTGCGGCTCGCAGTCGACGTTGGCGCCCAGATCGAGCATGGTGGTGTAGCCATCGGGATTGGGCAGCGCGAACGCGATGGCCGGGCGCTCAATGCCCGGCAGCGTTTTCAGCACATAGCGCGATACCGCCATCAGCGCACCGGTGTTGCCGGCGGAAATGCAGGCTTGCGCCTCGCCTTCCTTGACGCGGTTCAGCGCCACGCGCATGGACGAATCTTTTTTCTTGCGCAGCGCGACTTCAACCGGATCGTCCATGGCGACGATCTCGGAAGCGGGTACGACGGTCAGTGCCGGCAGGTCTTGAGCCTTCAACTTCTTCAGCTGCGCACGAATCGCACTTTCAATGCCGACGAGCAGCAGCTGCGCGTCGGGATGCGAACGAACGAAGTTAACGGCAGCGGGAACGGTCACGGACGGGCCGTGGTCGCCTCCCATGCAATCTATCGTGAGCTTTACTGTCATGGAGTGCGACGAATTTCAGGCGCCCTGCATGGAACCGCAGCAAGCGCCAAAGCGCCAATTGCGATCGACACAAAAAAGCGGCAATTGAATGCCGCCTTTTTGCCGAGCCGGGAAAATGTCAAGCGAGCCGATCGCCACGCGAAACGCCGAGGGGCGCAACGCAGTGAAACGATTAGTCGTTCTTCGTCTTGACGACTTTCTTGCCGCGATAGTAGCCGTTCGGGCTAACGTGGTGACGCAGATGCACTTCGCCCGTGCTCGGTTCCACGGCCAGCGGCGCTGCCGTCAGGAAATCGTGCGAACGGTGCATGCCGCGCTTCGACGGCGACTTCTTATTTTGTTGAACTGCCATGACTAACTCCTAAAAATTTTCCGAATTCTAACACAGCCCGACCCGGTGTCCGCCATCGACCGAATGGCCAATGCGCCCGCTTCGCGCTCCCATGCAACTGTTCAATGCTTCTTGTCGCCCGGCTCACCGCGCTTGAGACTTTCGAGCGCCGCAAACGGATTGGGCCGCTCGGGCTTACCGCCCTCACCAGCTTCGTCCGGCGCAGCCTCGTCGCCCTCGCCTTCTGCTCCAGCCACACCAGAGACGAGGCTCTCGTGCACTTCGGGACACACCTCGTGCTTGGGCACGAGCGGCAAGGAAAGCAGCAACTCTTCTTCGATCAAGTCGATGAAATCGAACTGGCGCGAGCCCACGATCACTTCGACTTCATCCTCGTCGAGCGGAAATTCTTCGGCTTCCGCCCCAGTGGCGACGATCCGGTAGGTTGCATCGACATTGAACGCCTGTAGATACGGCGTCATGCACCGCTGACATTCGAGCCATGCAGCGCCGTGAATCGCGAGCCTCAGATAAGGCTGCGGACCCTCAGTGCCGTCGTCCTGCAATTCCGGCTGCGTCGTTCCTTCGGCTTGCCAGGTGAACGCAGTATCGCGGTCTGGCGCTTCTACCGGGACTTCGTTTAACATGCGCGACAGTTGCGAGACGCGCACGACACCCGCGGCCTGACGCCCACTCCGCGCAAATTCGAACAGATCGATATCGTGCGGGTCGGATAGACCAGCAGGGTTGCCAGGATGTTGAGTCATGTGCGCTCCTGCGTCGGCAAGGATTTCGCCGGGAATAAACCGGTTGCAATGCAGCAGCTTTGCAAAGCCGCTCGAGGAACTCAAAAAAGCCCGATCGCGCAATAGCATACCGATGAAAAGCCCGAAATCATATCCGTTTTGTCTTTTCGAGTCAAACACTTAAGCCCGTACACGTGCAACATCCGCACAACCCCGTACGACCCGCCTCTCTAGCCGTTGGTTGACCATGCCAGATTCCCCCAATCGCCCGCCACGCCTGATTCTGGCGTCGAGTTCGCCTTATCGTCGCGAGTTGCTCGAGCGCCTGCGCGTTCCATTCGATGTCCTCGTGCCGGCGATCGACGAAACGCCGCTCGCTGGCGAAACGCCTGAAGCGACCGCCCTGCGCCTCGCCGAGGCGAAGGCCCGCGCAGTTGTGGACAAGCTCGGCGCCGGTGAAGCCGCGCTCGTGATTGGCTCCGATCAGGTCGCCACGTACGACGGCCTGCAGATCGGCAAGCCCGGCACGCACGACGAGGCACTCGCCCAACTGCAGGCGATGCGTGGCCGCGAAGTGCTGTTTCATAGTGCGTTGTGTCTGTTCGACACCCGCTCCAGCACGGCGCAAGCCGTCGACATCATCACGCGCGTGCAATTCCGCGACCTGCCGGACGCGGCGCTAGACGCGTATCTGCGCGCTGAAACACCCTACGACGTCGCGGGCAGCGCCAAATCCGAAGGTCTCGGCATCGCGTTGCTCGAAGCCATTCACTCGGACGACCCGACCGCGCTGGTCGGCCTGCCATTGATCGCACTGTCGCGCATGCTGCTCGCAGCGGACTATCCACTTCTGGGGGCGTCATGAGCGGCACCTTATATCTGATCCCGAACATGCTCGGCGAAGGCGACGCCGACGCGCTCGATGCCGTGCTGCCCTCGCCGGTCCGGGCGCGCGCGGCATCGCTGCGCTATTACATTGGCGAGAACGCGAAAACCACCCGGGCTTTTCTGAAGAAAGTCGGCACTGAAAAGCCGATTCAGGAAATCGAGATTCGCGAATTGAACGTCAACACCCCGGCGGGCGAAATCGACAAGCTGCTCGCACCGCTGCTGGCCGGCACGGATGCAGGTTTGGTGTCCGAAGCCGGCTGCCCGGCGGTCGCGGACCCGGGCGCCCTGCTGGTGCGCCGCGCGCATGAGCGCGGCGTGAAGGTCGTGCCGTTTGTCGGACCGAGTTCGACCTTGCTCGCGTTGATGGCTTCCGGCCTGAATGGTCAAAGCTTTGCGTTCAATGGTTACCTGCCGGTCGACGCTACTGAACGCGCCAAGCGTCTGCGCGATCTGGAGCAACAGTCGCGCAAAGGCAAGCAAACGCAGATCTTTATCGAGACGCCGTACCGGAATCGGGCGTTGCTCGACACGTTGCTGGCAACCTGCGCGCCTTCGACGCTGGTTTGCGTGGCGGTCGACTTAACGCTGGAGACGGAAACCATCGTCAGCCGCACCGTGGCCGACTGGAAAAAGAAACCGGCGATCGATCTGCACAAGCGGCCGGCTATTTTTCTGATTCTCGCCGTCTGATCGTTGCTGCGGCTTAGCCGTTGCCCGTGAACAGATTCGTACCGTCTTTCCAGATCGGCGACCGCTCCGACCAGCCAGCTCGCTGACCACCGTGCAACAGCGAATAAACAAAAAAGCCCCGCGCGACCATGACGTGATCGCGCGGGACTTTTTACATACAAGCGCGATTACCGCAGGCCGATCTTCCCGCCAAGCGCCATCGCGTGAACCGCGCCACTGCCCACCGCTGCGCCGAACTTGCGCGCCACGCGGTCCGTGATGCTCTCCTTGACCGTGTAGTCAACGATATCCGGGGCCTTGAAAAGGTCGCGTGCGACGTAATCCGCGTCGCCAAAACCGTCTGCGAGCCCCAGCTCGACACTCTTCTGACCGGTCCAAAAGAGCCCAGAGAACATGTCAGGCGTTTCGTGGAGCCGTTTGCCACGGCCCTGACGGACGGCGTCGATGAACTGCGCGTGGATCTGATCGAGCATGTCTTGCGCATGTTCGTCCATCTTCGGCGTTTCCGGCGAGAACGGGTCGAAAAAGCCCTTGTTCTCACCCGAAGTGTGCAGACGACGCTGAATCCCCAGCTTATCCATCAGACCGGTGAAGCCAAAGCTATCCATCAGCACGCCAATCGAGCCGATGATGCTCGCCTTGTCGACGTAAATCTTGTCGGCCGCGGCGGCCGCGTAATAGCCGCCTGATGCGCACATATCGCCGACCACGACGTACAGCGGGATCGACGGATACTTGGCGCGCAACCGGCGAATTTCGTTATAGATAATGCCCGCCTGCACCGGGCTGCCACCCGGGCTATTGCAACGCAGGATCACGCCTGCGGTGCCCGCGTCGTCGAATGCACTTTCGAGCGCGGTGTTGACATCTTCTGCGTTTGCGTTCGTATCAGCGGATATTTCGCCGTCAAGCGTCACCATTGCCGTATGTCGGCCGGTGGTGGAGACCTTGTCGCCGGAGAAATCGAACGCACCCCATATCGCCAGCAGCAAGACGATCAGAAACACGAAGCGGAAAAAAATCTTCCAGCGGCGGGCCGCGCGCTGTTCGTTGATTGCCGCAAGCGCGATGCGCTCGAGCGCGGCGCGCTCCCAGCCCGGCTCATCGGCAGGCGTGCGGGGGCGGCCCGTCAGGGACGGTTCCTTCGGTTCAGGCGTCAAATTGTCGGACATGCGGTGCGGTGGAAAGGTCGAAGAGGAGAAAAAATCAGGGCGTGGTGGGGCGCAGTTCGCCGTCCGGCAGCCAGAACACGGCGCGGCCTTCAGGTGTGTCGCGCTCATCAACCTGAACCGGACGCAACCGGCCGCCGCGGCATGGGCCACCCACGCATTTGCCCGTATCAGGCGCGTAAATCGCGCCATGGGTAGCGCACATCAAGTATAAACCGGACGATTCGAAGAACTGACCTTCGGCCCAGTCGAGTTCCATCGGCACGTGGGCGCAGCGATTCAGATAGCCGTATGCACGGCCATCATAGCGAACAAAAAATACCACTACGTCGCCACCGCCCAGCGTGGCCGCGCGGCGGATGCCCGCACCCCCATCGACCAGTTCGTCAGACGCGCAAATGCGGACCGCCTGGGTGGCCGCTTCGCTCGTGCCGCCGTTCATGCGTTCTCTCGCAGCCAGCCGGACAGCGCGCTCACGCTCGACGCGACGAATGTCGGCGACAGGGCGGTCAGCGAGCGGGCCGGATGCGCACCGTAGGTCACACCAATACCCGCCACACCCGCATTGATCGCCATCTGCAAATCGTGCGTCGTATCGCCGACCATCACGGTGCGCCCCGGGTCCTGCCCCAGTTCGCGCGTGAGTTCATGCAGCATGGCCGGATGAGGCTTGGAGAAGGTTTCGTCAGCGCAACGCGTGCCGTCGAACAGGCTCGTCAGACGCGATTGATCGAGCGCACGGTTCAGTCCAACGCGGCTCTTGCCGGTCGCCACCGCCAGCAGATAGCCCTGATCGCGCAAGTCCTGCAACATCTCGCGCACACCGACGAACAGCTCGGTAGTCTGGTCCTTGACCAAATAGTGGAAGCGGTAGCGCTCCGCCAGACGCGGGTAATCGACCGGATCGAGCGTGGGCGCGGCGATTTGCAGTGCGTCACGCAAGCCGAGGCCAATCACGTAGCTGGCGGCCTCATCGGCGGGGACCGGCAAGCCGAGATCGCGGCACGCCGACTGGATGCTGCGCGTGATGTGCGCGGTCGAATCCATTAGTGTCCCGTCCCAGTCGAAGACGATCAGATCAAATTGCTCTCTAGCCATGCGGTGTCGTCTCCGGGGTTGACCCATTTCGTAAATCATTGAGCTGCGCAACGAAACTGCGGCACTCGGCCGGCAGCGGCGCCTCGAACTGTAGGGGCGCGCCAGTAGCCGGATGCGTCAGCTTAAGACGGTATGCGTGCAGGAACATGCGCTTCAGGCCGGGCTTTGCGTTGGCGCGCGCCAGCGCCTTGTTCAGCGCGAAGTCGCCGTATTTGGCGTCGCCGACGATTGGCAGTTCCAGATGCTGCAAATGGACGCGAATCTGGTGCGTACGGCCCGTCTTCAGTTCCGCTTCGAGCAACGCGTACTCCGGCCACCTGTCGATCAGATTGAACACCGTATGCGACGCGAGGCCGTCGGCCTGGACACGCACACGCCGTTCGCCGTCCGCGGTCAAATACTTGTGCAACGGCTCCTTGACCGCGCGGCGGCGCCCCCAGTCACTCGCCCACTCGCCATGGACGCACGCATAGTAGCGCTTATCCATCTTGTTCTCGCGAATCTGCTCGTGCAGATTGACCAGCGCGGAGCGCTTCTTGGCAAGCATCAGGATGCCGGACGTCTCGCGATCCAGCCGATGCACCAATTCGAGGAATTTCGCCTGCGGCCGCGCTTCGCGCATCTGCTCTATCACGCCGAACGCGACGCCGCTACCGCCGTGGACCGCCACGCCGGCTGGCTTGTCGATCACGAGCATGTGCTCGTCTTCAAAAATAATTCTGAAATCGGCGCTCGGCACCGGTGCGTGGGCGATCGCCTCGTTCGGTTGAGCAACGCGAATGGGCGGCACCCGCACCAGATCGCCCAGCTCGAGCCGGTACTGCGCGTCTATCCGGCCCTTGTTCACCCGCACTTCCCCGCTGCGCAAGATGCGGTAGATATGGCTTTTCGGCACGCCTTTGCAGACGCGCAACAGGAAATTATCAATGCGCTGTCCGGCCGCACTGTCGTCGATCTCGATCATCGAGACCTGGTCACTTGCGACCGATTTCTGGGATATTTTGCCTAACTCTTTCATTATGAATATAATTTGCCCAGCAGTCTGCGGCGGCCGGCGCAGTGTCCGGAATTCGGGCGGATTGCGCAGGTGCAAGCGATAAACCGTTATTTTACTTGCGCCGGGGTCTGGTTGCT
>NZ_JAXDPY010000280.1:0-5414 GCF_034668105.1 Paraburkholderia sp.
TGATGAATTCGATGACGTACAAAGGCTATTTCGCGCGAGTTGAATTCGATGCGCGTGAGAACATTTTTGTCGGGCGTGTGCTCGGCGTTTCCGAACGGATCAGCTTCCACGGGGAAACGGTGACCGAACTAACCGATGATTTTCATCAGGCGGTCGATCACTACCTGGAAGACTGCGCGAAAACCGGACGCGATCCGCAAAAGCCCGCGTCCGGCAAGTTAATGCTGCGCATTCGGCCCGAGGTGCACGCCGCGGTCGGGATCGCCGCGGCCGCTGCTGGCAAGAGCATCAACCAATGGGTCGACGAAGTGCTGGCGCGTGCGGCGCACGCCTGAAACAGCGTCAACCATCCGCGCCGCGTATTCGTCACGTGTGACGTGGAACGCCAACCATTCGACACCCACGCTCCAGACAAGCTGCCGCCCTCGCTCCTTATCGCCCGCTTTCAATCTCGGGCATCGGCGCGAATAGTGCGTCGAGATCGTCGTCCGAGAACTTGGTGGCGCCGGCGGCGTCTTCGGAGAGAATGCTGTCGGCGAGTCCCGCCTTCTGCTCCTGCAACGCCACAATCTTTTCCTCGATGCTACCCGCGGCAATCAGCTTGTAGACAAACACCGGCTTGTCCTGCCCCAGCCGATGCGCACGGTCGGTCGCCTGATTCTCGGCAGCCGGATTCCACCACGGGTCGTAGTGAATCACCGTGTCGGCGGCGGTCAGGTTCAAGCCCACGCCGCCGGCCTTCAGGCTGATCAGGAACAGCGGCACCTCGCCCTGCTGGAAGCGTTCGACCGGCGTGACGCGGTCCGCCGTGTCGCCGGTCAGGATGACATAGGGAATCGCGGCTTCCTCGAGCGCCTCTGCAATCAGCGCCAACATGCCGGTGAACTGCGAGAACAGCAACACGCGCCGTCCTTCCTCGATCAATTCAGGCAGCATGGACAGCAGCAAATCGAGCTTGGCCGAACGCGTGACGCGCACGCTCTTCTCTGCTTTGTCGGCTTTCTCCGCCTTGCTCGCTTTGCCGCGTTTTTCAGTTGGTTTTTCGGCCGGCTCGTCCGGGTTCTCGTCGACCTTGATTTTCCGCACGAGACGCGGATCGCAGCAAACCTGGCGCAGCTTCAGCAACGCGTCGAGCACGATAATGTGGCTGCGCGCGAGGCCCTGCGCACTGACCGCCGCACGCACCCGCTCCTGCATTGCCGTACGCACCGTTTCGTAGAGATCGCGCTGCGCGCCTTCCAGATCGACCGAACAGACGATCGTGGTCTTGGCCGGCAACTCCTTCGCCACCTCGTCCTTCCGACGGCGCAGCATGAACGGCCGGATGCGGCGCGCCAGCAACGCGCGGCGCACACCGTCGCCGTTCTTCTCGATAGGATTGCGCCAGCGTTTGGTGAAATCTTTCTGGCTGCCAAGAAAGCCCGGCAACAGAAAGTCGAACTGCGACCACAACTCGCCGAGGTGATTCTCCAGCGGCGTCCCCGTCAAACACAGCCGATGCCGTGCGCGCAAGCCGCGAATCGCCTGCGCGGCTTTGGTGGTCGCATTCTTGACGTACTGTGCCTCGTCGAGGATCAGCAGGTGATAGTCGTGCTCGGCGAGCACCTTCTGATCGCGCCACAACAGCGCATAAGTCGTGAGAATCAGTTCGTGCTCGCGGATCTGCTCGAAACGCTCCTTGCGCTGCGGGCCGTTCAATACCAGGACTTTCAGATCGGGCGCGAAGCGCCGCGCTTCCTCGCGCCAGTTGTGCACGAGCGTGGTCGGCACGACGATCAGCGCGGGACGGTCGAGCCGTCCGGCTTCTTTCTCCGCGAGAATGTGCGCGAGCGTCTGCACGGTCTTGCCGAGACCCATGTCGTCGGCCAGCACGCCGGCCAGATCGTGCTCGCGCAGAAACTGCATCCAGTTCAGACCCTGCTGCTGATACGCGCGCAGCTCCGCCTTCAGGCCGCGCGGCACCGGCACCTCACGCAAACCGGGACCAGCCTGCAGACGTCGCGCCAACTGGCGGATCGAATCGTCGCCCTGGAATTGCCAACGGCCCGTGCTGTTCAATGCTTCGAGCCGGCCCGCATCGACCGAAGGCACGCGCAGCGGCGCGCCGTCGGCCAACGCACCGCCGAGTGCGTCGAACAGGTCGACCAGCACGCGCACCACCGGTTTGAGGCGGTCGGCACGCAGACGCAGACGCTTGTTTTCCTCGGTCTTCAGTTCGATCGGCTCGTGATCGGCGATGGCTTCGAGCGCGCCGCCGAGCCAGCGCCGGTCGCGCCGGAACAGATCGGCGAGCAGCGGCTCGAGCCGCACATTGCGTTCGCCGATGCGAATGCCCATCTCCAGATCGAACCAGCCGTCGCCGGCCTGCTGCGCGGTGCCGTCGATCGCGTCGATCTCGATGATGTTGTAGCGGAACTCCGGCGCCATCGTCACGCGCCAGCCCTTGCTGACGAGCTCAGGCACGGCGTCGTTGACGAAGGCGGACCAGGATTCGGCGTCGGGCAGGCCGAGCATCGTGTCAGGCAGAAGACGCGACGCGTACACACGGCTAGTCGGGACCTTCTGCAGCCCGGTCTTGCGCAGTTCGAGCAGGCGTTTCTTTTCGGCTTCGTAGCGTCGGCGGATATGGATGACGTCGCCGCCGGGCACCGGCACGAGCGTGACGCTGCTGTCGACGTTGATGCTGACGCCGTCGTAGTCGAAGCTGACGCCGGCCAGTTCAACCGCCTCGGACTTGCGCTGCCCGGCCTTGACCGCGGACGGCAGCGCATGGCTGTTGAGCGTGAGCACCGGCACGGGATCGACGTCGATCACGCGGATCGAGGAAGTGTCGTGCGTAGGCGGCAGCGGCAGATCGGGCGCGATCTCGCGCAACACCGAGGCGACCAGCGGCGCTTCTGCGAGCGAGATCGGCGGCATGGCGAGGTAATCGGGCAACTGCTGGAACGGCAACGATGACTCGACGATGCCCGCTTCATTCGCGACGCCATCCACGTACCAGATCGGCTCGGTGGGCAGCACCATGGTGGCGCGCGGCTCGGTGCACAGCACGGGCCGCAGGCGCTCGTCCGCCAGCGGCTCCCATTCGATCCGCCCTGGCCGGTCGGCTCCGCGCGACAGCGGAGTCGGCCCCTCGTGGCCGGGCGCCGGTTTGAGCTCGAAGAACAGGCGTCCGGTGGCGATCAGCTTTTGCAGCATCTCCGCGCCGCCCGTCCCGCGCAGAATGAACTGACCGAAGTCCTCGCGGGAACGGCCCAGCCACAGGCCGCGCAGGATCGACAGGTCTTCGTCGGAGACGAATTTGGGTTGCTTGAGCAGGGCCGCTTCCACATTGCCCCACGGCTCGTCGACTTCGACAATCGTTCCGTCCGGATTGCAACGCGCCCGGTACAACACGACCTCATGACGCATGTGGAAGTTGGACCAGTTCAGGAGGTAGGCCAGCGTTTGGGTGCGCGCGGCGCCTGCCTTCTGGGCAAGCGCATCGGCAGCCTCGGCGCGCGCGCGAAAACGCTCCAGCCAGCTGACCAGTTCGGGGCGTACGCCGGACGGCGACCGCACCGCGTTTGCCGGCCGTATCCGAGGGTCACTGACAGACGGATGCTCATCGGACTCGATGTCGACGTTGGTGATGTGGTCCATCTCGTCGTGATAGTCGAGTTCGGCGAGCAGCAACGCGGCGACATGCTTGCAGTTGCGGCCGACTGGGCAACTGCAGTCGCTCTGTGCCCACGGTGCGCCGCCATCGGTACGAAAGCGCACTCGCGTGTGGTAGGGCAATACCCGTGTGCCTTGCACGTAGCCGCTGAGCGTGGCGCCGTGCCATTTCACATTCGTCACGGCGCCGACCGAACGCGCCTTGGCGACAGTCTGGTCACCGAGCCATTCCGTAATCCGTTCCCGATCAAAGAAAACTGACGACATCAGGGTCCATTCCTTTTCAAGCCGGCGAGGCTGCTATCCGCGGATCCAGATGCAGCGCGCCGGGCGACCAATGACGCCTGTCCGCGCAGTTCCAGTCCAGCATGGATTGCCGTGGTAACCCGCCATTTTACGCGTTGGACGCAATTGGCTGTGGAGAGGGGTTTGGGAGGCCGTCGGGGGCGGGAAAGCCGGGTTTGCTCCGCCTGGTTGGCTCCGCCTGGTTTGCTCGGCCTGGTTTGCTCGGCCTGGTTTGCTCGGCCTGGTTGGCTCGGCTCGATCTGGCCGGGACGCAGGGGCCAATGGGTCCGCGCTCTCCCCAGCCCGCGGTCCACTTAAGTGTTGGTCACGCCGCGAAGCATCGCCATTCAGCGGGCCGGCAGCCTTATCGCGAGCGGCCGATCGCAGAATGGCCTGCACCGCCGTCTTCGCCACCTGACTCTGCATTGCCGCTCGCAAACGCCCCAACACTAACTTCCAGCCCAGCGGCAGCAAACACTTGCGCCAGCGCGGGAGCCGGCGCCTCATCGGTCACCAGCAGATCGACCGCATCCGGGCCGAAAGCATGTACCAGCGCGCTGTGACCGAATTTCGCATGATCCGCCGCGACCACGCGCCGCTCAGCCTGCGCAAAGGCGGCGAGCGAAAACGCCACGTCGGCCGGCAGCGCGTCCATGAAGCGGCCCTGCATGTCGACGGCGGTGACCGAGACGATCGCGTAGCGCACGTGGAACTGCCGCAGAAAGGTCAGTACGCTGTCGCCGAAGGCGGCGGAGTCGTCGGCACGCAGTTCACCGCCTGCGATAAACACCCGATTGCCGTTGCGCGGCGCGAGCACGCGGGCCACTTCGATGGAATTGGTTACCACTGTGAGCCGCGAGCGCGCCGTCAGTGCCTGCGCGATATGCAGACAGGTGGTGCCGCCCTCGAGGATCAGCGAGTCGCCGTCCCGCACGAGTTCGCCGATGCGCGCACCGATCGCCTGCTTGCCCGCGCGGCTTGCCACCATGCGCCGCTGGAACGGCGGCTCGTCGAGGCGCTCGGGCAGCATGATGCCGCCGTGGACCTTGATGAGCAGACCATCGGCGATCAGCGGTTTGATATTGCGGCGGATCGTCTCGTCGGAAACCTCGAAGCGGCCGGCGAGATCAGTGATCGTGCAGGTGCGTTGCTCGCGCACGAGCCGCAGGATTTCGGCTTGGCGTTGAGTGGAGAACATGGAGCGGAATCCGGGACGGTGGCGGCCAGTTTAGCAAACACCTCATGGTTCACCAAGAAATCTCAACGCATTTCCATACAATCCCACACACCTACGTTAAAGCTCCCCCGCTTTCACTTCCGCCAGTGTTTGACCTGTTTTGGTCCCCTTGCCGCCCCATCTGGATTCGTTGCTTTTTGCCAGATTTTGTTGCAATCTACCACGGTCAACTCAACCAATTTCCACACATGTCCACATCGATCCCCCTGCAGGCCCGCGTCGTCATCATCGGGGG
>NZ_JAXDPY010000281.1:0-13258 GCF_034668105.1 Paraburkholderia sp.
CACTCCGAGTGCGACCAGGAATGGACATTCTGAACAGCAGCCTGAAATGCCGAAAGTGTGCGCGGACAGTTGAAATCGGGACTACATTTTGACAGGCTGCGGAGTGTCGCTCCAAGCCCGGCAATTCGTATGTCGAATTGATGATTAGGCGTTGCAGGCAGTCGTTCCGTACATCTTAAGGATTATTGACAGAGAATAACGAGTCCTACGTCTATCACCATGTAAACATCGAGACCGGTGAATTGGCGGCGTTTTCACTTCCGCCTTGATGAATCTGAACTTTCACGAACGTCGACGACCTTAAGGGCCGGGCGGCTCGGCCACACTGAGTTGCATCATCAACCCGAGCGTGTCCATGATGATGCGGCTCTCCTTGATCCTGCCTTCCTGAAAGCGGTCGATGACCATACCCCAGACGCGCACTGGACGCCCGGTAGCGGGCGCGCCGAGAAACTCTCCACTGTGCGTCCCTGTCCATTCGAAACGGGTTAGCACCCGCGGGTTAGATGAAAACGCGAGATGGAGGGGAGGGCGTCAACTCGCCGGCGGTGTTTCGTCACACCTGGCTGAACGGTGAAACGGATTCGATAGTTGTCGGCGAGTTGCGATCAACTAGACTTTCCTGTTCGGTCGCATAGCCATACGCTCGAAAGTCTGTCACAACCGGTAATCGGCTGATCGAAGCGCCGTGTTCGATCACCTCATGTCGAGCCGCGAGCAACCGTTTGCACGGGCCGCCGTCTCTGAGGCCGACTTCTGTGGCACGCATGCATGGCAAGAAATAGGTAGACTCAGACCGGGTGCTCAATGCGCGTCCAACCTTGCATATCGCTTTCCTTCCAGTTTCATGTTCCGGAGTATTAGCAGTGAAGGTTTACGATTTCAAAGGTTTTCCTAATCGGCAGTTCACGCTCTCGAGCCGACATTCCAACCACGGCTGCGCACCTGACTGCGGGCAGACGTTTACTGTCACAGGCCTGTCGTCGGCCCGTTAGCCCTTCCGACCTTTCGGCTCAAGATTTCACGGCAGATGCCGACAACTTTGTCGGCAGGCCATGGTCGCATAGGGAGTTGGGAAATCCGGCTGGAACGGTAACGCGACCGACGAATTTCTCGGTGATATGAAATCGATGCGGTTTTTTAAAAATGACGTTAGGCTGGTAAAAGTTTGACACCTCTCTCGATATATGTGCTCACTCGTAATAGTGAACGGCACTTAGACAAGGTCCTCGCGGCCGCGAAGCGCCTAGCGGATGATCTGCTGGTTGTGGATAGCGGCAGCGACGACGCAACATTAGCGATTGCTGCCAGACATGGTGCTCGAATAGCGCACCGCGCCTTTGACAATTTTCGCGCACAGCGACTTTTTGCCCACAGCTTATGTTTACATCAGACCGTGATGTTTCTGGACAGCGACGAGATCGCCAGCGACGCACTGATTGATGAGGTACTGGCGCTAAAAGTGTCGGGGTTTTCGCACGATGCCTATTCTGTTCGCCGCGATTGGGTAGTAAGGGGCAGGGTTGTTCACGCACTCATGCCTGCCAGTTGCCCTGATTACCCCATTCGCATATGTAAGCGCGATAAGATCGATTTCTCTGAACACAGCGTTCACGAAACGCCTATCGGCTATGAAAGCGCCGGGCGCATCGAATCCCCGTTGGTGCACCATACCTTCGAGACCAACTCCGAGCTGATGCGTAAAATTGATCTATACACCGATCTCGCCGCAGCCGATATACGCGATAAAGGGAAGTCCGTCGGCGTACTTTGGTTCAAGCAATGGTTTAGTCCAGTCGGGGCGTTCGGAAAGTGGTATATCCGTCGTGGAAATTGGCGCGATGGTCGAGTTGGTTTGATATTGGCGCTGTACGCCTTCAAATACACACACCGTAAATATCGCAAAGCGCTTTTGCTGACCAATTCGCTGACTAACGCGAATTGAGAAATGACTGAAATCAGGTGCGATTTAAGGTAGGGGCTTTTTCGCCACCGTAGAGGAGGCGCGCTGCCTTTCTCCGCCTGGTATTGTTTGACTGACCCCGGCAAGGCCCCGGCTACTCAGCTCCGCACTGCGCTTGCCGGGGCAGCCCAGATGTCTACACGTACTCCGTGTGACTCGGCGTTTCAATGTCGCCGAGACGTTTGAGACCCGCTTCGACCGGCACCACGGCGAGTTGGCCAAATAGATTCGCCAAGGCAAGGTCCGCGGAATCATACGCGTGGGCGCCGTCGAGCAAACTGAAGAGGCCCAGCGTCAGGCCATTTTTTCGGATCGGAATATTGAATGTGCTTTCGCAACCAATACTCCAGAGCGTCTCGTGTTCGGAGAAAGCAGACTTGACGTCGGCCTTCGTTGATCCGACGTAGATTTTCCCGTCCAGCAGAACGTGCTGAACCCATGGGCTGCGGGTGACCCGCTTCACGCCGCCGACGGGACCGATGTCCGGCCGGTTGCTGTACACCCGGCACATACGGCTGGATTCGGCGTCAAACGCCAGCACAGTGAAATAGCGCTGTCCGAACACGGCAGTCATCTCCCGTTCGAAAGTCTGCCAGACGTCGCTCTCTGGTCTGCCTTCGGCGAGTACCGTTGCCACTGCTTTCACTGCATCGAGTGCAATGTCGGGGGATTGCTGGTTCTTCATGATTCGTTCCTGGTTCCTGATTTCGCTTTGCAGCCCGATGCAATCAGGCTCCCAGTTCCTTGACCTCGATCGCCTCGAGCGACAGGCCCCTGGTCTTCACGCCCATCGTCACCACCGCGATGGCGCCGGCGAGCAGCACGGCGGTCGTCACACCGAACACGCCGCCAAAGCCCAGCACCGGGAAGATGTAGCCGACCAGGACCGGCGAGACGATCGCGCCAATCCGGCCGATCGCCGACGCGACACCTGCACCCGTTGTCCGGATCGCGGTCGGAAACACTTCGCTCGTGTAGGCGTAGACGCCCGCATACGTTCCATTCATGAAGAACGACAGACAGATGCCCGCCGCGGTGATTGCTTCATTGCTTTGAAGCTGCGTCATCGACAGCGCTGCGATTCCGCCAAGGACCATATAACTGGCGATTGTTGCCTGACGGCCGATCTTTTCGTTCAGCCACGCAGCCGAGAAATAGCCCGGTATCTGCGCGAGATAGATGGCGATCGAATAGGCAAAGCTCTTCGTGATGCTCATCCCGTGTTGCATCAGCAAGCCGGGGATCCACGTGAAAAACGAGTAGTAGCTGAACGTGATTGCAAACCACATTGCCCACGTCATCGCGGTGATGCGAGCCTGCTTGCCGCGCCACAACGCCTTGAAGTTGGCGACGAACGAAGGATGCGAGTTTTCCTGATTCACTACCGGCGGCGTGCTTTCCAGAGGAGCGAGTCGATATCCCGTCGCGAGCAGTTCTTTCTCGATCGTGTCGACGATCCGCTCCGCTTCGTCATGACGTCCACGGCTTTCCAGCCAGCGCGGCGACTCCTGCAACACGCGTCGCCACCACAGCAGCATCAGAACCGGGACGCCGGTCAACACGAGGACGATGCGCCAGCCTTCAGCCGATGCCGGCACGATCATGTAGCCGAGTAGCGCGGCTGCCACAAAGCCGAACGAAAAGAAACCCGCCAACGATCCGACGAAACTGCCGCGAAACCGTCGCGCGACGAATTCCGCCAGATACGGCGCGATGATCGCGCTTTCCGCGCCGGTGCCGATACCCGCACAGATCCGCGAAATCAGAAAGGTTTCCCAGCCGTGCGTCGAGGCACTGACGAAGGACGCCACTGCATAGATCAGCAGCGCATACATCATCACGCGACGGCGCCCGATCAGGTCGCCCAGCAGACCGGCGCCAAGCGCGCCGAGCATATAGCCCACATACGTACTGCTGCCGAGCAGGCCCGTCTGCACACTGCTGAGATTCCACTGAATGCGCAGGACCGGGAGGATAAACGCAATAACGGCCGCGTCCATTGCATCGAAGGTATAGCCCAGCCCACCGATGACGAGCAGTCGCCGATGAAATTTCGAGAACGGCCAACTTTCGATTCTTGTTGAAATGGTTGACATGTGACTAGTCCCGTCGGCGCAAGGAAGCCGTGTTAAGCGGTCAGGTTGTTGACATAGAACTGGCCGCCCTTCATCACCGCGCTTAGCGTGCCAGGTTGTTGGAAAACGCCGAGGTCATCGAGCGGATTGCGGTCGAGCACAAGCAGATCGGCGTGTGCCCCCGGCGCGACCACGCCGATTTTTCCGGTCTGGTTCATCATTTCCGCATTGACCGAGGTCGCGCTTTTCAGAATGTCGGCGGGCTTCATCGCGGCCTGCCGCAGGGTGAATTCTTCGTATTGACAGGCGTGCATGTCGCCGAGCAGATCCGAACCGAGACCGATCTTCACGCCCGCGGACTGCGCGATACGTATTGCTTCGATGCCCTGATGCTTGACGAGGTCGGCCTTTTCACGCATCGCAGGTGTCCAGCCCAGCTTCTCGCCATTGCGCTCGATCGCCGCGTACGTGGCCAGCGTCGGTACGAGGTACGTGCCATATTCGGCCATCAGTTGTGCGGTCTCTAGATCGAGCAGATTGCCGTGCTCAATCGAGCGGATGCCTGCCCGAACGGCGCGCTGGATCGCTTCGGGAGCGTAGGCGTGGGCCATCACGTAAGTCCGTGCGGCCTTCGCTTCCTCGACGATCGCGGTGAGTTCCTCGATCGAGTACTGAGTGCCTTCCAGCGGATCGTTCGGTGTCGATACACCGCCGCCGGCCATGACCTTGATATGCGTCGCGCCATTGCGGATTTCGTTGCGCGCCGCGCGTCGTACTTCGGACACGCCGTCGGCCACGGCGCCGAGCAAACCGATCGCGCCGCAGCACGCGCAGTTCATGCCTGGATAGAAGGCGGGACGCGCATCGCCGTGACCGCCGGTCTGCGTCAGCGCACGGCCGGCAATAAAAAGACGCGGGCCTGCGAAGAAGCCCTGTTCGATGGCCTGCACGAGACCCGAATCCGCGCCGCCCGCATCACGCACCGTGGTGTAACCGCGCTTGAGCATCTGTTCGAGAATGTCGCTGGTCTGCGCCGTCACGAGCGACTGCGGTAGCATCGACAGCTTGAAGAAGTCGGGGACGGTCGCCGCCACGTGAACGTGCCCGTCGATCAGCCCTGGCAACACGACACGGCCGGCGACGTCGATTTCCTGCGCGTCATCCACATCGAGCGATCCGCGCGTCACCGTGCCGATCTTGCCATCCTCGACCACGATCGTCGTTTCGGGGTTCAGTTCGCCCGTGAAACTATCGAAAAGGTTGGCGTTGCGAAAAACGATGCGTGTCATGGAGATGAATCCGTTCCGTTGTAGATGGAGAAAGATTCTTGCATCGTTCTTTTTTGACAACAACGACACTCGATTTAAAATTTTGTTGCCTTTTAGGCAACATATTGTCAAATCGGAAACCGGTCGGTCGGAGGCGGGATGAGTGATTTTTCGATAACACGAATACGGTATCTGTTCGAGGCAGTGCGACTCCGCGGCATCCGTGCCGCGGCCGATTTTCTGGACGTTGCGCCGTCGGCAGTCAGCCGGCAGATCGCGCTGCTGGAGAAAACAGCGCGCACCCCTCTGCTCGAGACGAACCGCCGCGGGGCCAATCCAACGGAAGCCGGCCTGATCCTGCTGGCGTACTACAGGGAGCATGTTTCCCGCGAGGAAGCGCTCATTTCGCAGCTGGACGGGATTCACGGACTCCAGCATGGCAACGTTGCCGTCGGCGCAATCCAGGGATTCACCGAGGACCTGATGAATCGCGCGTTACGGGAGTTTCGCCAACAGCATCCGAATGTGACGCTTACGCTAAGACTGGGCAGCGTGAATGACATCCTCACGTGGTTGCAGGACGATCAGGTGCATCTCGGCCTGACTCACGGCCCCAGGCTCAACCTTCATGCGGTCCGCCTGAAAGAGGCGGCGTCTTCGGCACAGCCGGTGTGCGCGATCGTGAAGACGGGGCACCCGTTGACGCAGCTTCCGGTGGTACGTGCAAGGGATCTCTTCGACCATCCGTTCGGACTGGCGAGCGCGGCGTTCGGCACGCGCATGATTGCCGATGAGGTCGAAGCGCTCGAAAAGCGTCAATTCAAGGTGGCGCTCGAATGCGACCACCTGATCGGGTTGATGAGTTTCGTCAGAGCGGGGATGGGTGTCACGCTGCTGCCCGCATTCTTTGTCCATGACGACGTTCAGCGGGGTGTCGTTCAGGCGTTGCCGATCCGGCACAAGTTGATGGAAGCGGCTCAGGCGCAACTCATTGTCAGGCGTGGCCGGGAATTGCCGGTTGGCGCGCTAAAGCTGCAACGGATGCTGACGGCCAACCTGCTGGCGTTTTCCGCGCCTGCGGTTGCGCAGGAAATATAGCGGTGTGCGTTCGCTGTCCCTATACGTTCCAGCTCGATGCCGCGCATCGACAGCGATGCCACGTGAACTCAGCGCAAACTTTTAACCTGGCTCGGCGTGACACTTCCGGCAAATCGATTGCCGAAATGGGTTCTCGTGTAGTTGACGACAGCGGCGACCTGATCGTCACTCATCGCGTCGCCAAACGATGGCATCCCCCTTCGGCCGTGCAATACGTTGACGATGACGTAGGGTGCCGCTTCGACCGCCGGGTTGTCAGCGAGCGCCGGGTAGTGACCCGCGCCCTGTGCGCCTTTTCCATCCGGCATATGGCATCCGGCGCAGGTCGCGTTGTAAAGCGCTTCGCCGCTTTTTTCGGTGAAGCGGTAGTCCGGCGAAATCGTGAAGGCGTGTGGTGCGTCCTGTGCCACGGTCTGAGCCGGAGCCGTCGCGGCTCCCATCAGCGAGGCTATCAGCATCACGCTGGGGATCAGCATCGGCCTATCCATTGACGATTCTCCGATGCAAGCGAGTGATCGCATCCAGTGACGACAGCACGGCGCCTTCCTGCCATGCCGGGATATGGGATGCGTGCTCTCCGGCAAGGACGATCCGTCCGTCGATCTGACAGAGATCCGTGTAATGCGCTTCTCTCAACGCATCCGTCCATGCGGCGAAGCAGCCATTCGTGAACGGTGACCGGCTCCAGCTCATCGCGAAGCCGTTCTGGTACTCGCGCGCGTACTGCGGATGAATCTGGCTGCCCTGGCTCAAAGCCACCGCGATCCGTTCGGCAGGGGGCAGCGCACCCATCTCGTAGCTGGCGGGCCCCCACATGTAGGCGCCGAGCAATACCGCGGGACCGGTCGATCCGTAGCCTGTTGCCGGATAGCCGATCGTCGAGATCGGCAGATCGGTATGTGTGATGCCGCCGTAAATCTGCTCGTCTTCTTCCCAGAATCGCCGGCCGAATTGCAAGCCGATCTTCACCGATGTCTCGTAGGGCACCGCATCGATCGCGGCGCGCATGGCCGGGCCAACCGCAATGTCGATCTGACTCAGAATCGAGAGCGGGACGGTGCATACGAGCCAATCCGCGTGCGCGCTCCTTTCGGTTCGGGCGGTCGTATCGGTGTAGCGCACGGTGACGCCTTGCTCGTCCTGCAAGATGGCCGTGACTTTGGCGTTGAACACTACGGCGCTCGCGACCTGCGAATGAAGCGCATGGGCAATCCTGTCCATGCCGCCGACGGGCTGGAAAATGGTGCTCTGGAAGTCCTGCTCGTCTCCAGACGCGAGCCATTGCCACAAACGCGATGCAAGCAAAGGGTCGCGCGGGAGCAGATCCGACGGCACGGCGTTGGGCATCAGCCCACCGCCATGCGCGGTCGCGAATCCGCGGCGTTCACTGCTGCGCGGGCCCGCCTGATAGCGACCGTCCCGACCGAGCGCACCCCATTGGCGCAGGGATTCGAGGAGCAGTTGCCCGTCTTCGACTGACAGCGCGTCATCGAGTGCGTCTTTGCGGATCGCTTTGGAAAGCAGCTCGGCGATATAGCCTTGATAGTCGGACTGGACCGTCCGGAAGCGTTGCGGCTTGCCACTGAAAGCTTCCGTTGAATGCAGGTAGGCGTTGTAATTGACCTGGATGAACGGCTCGAGCGGCACCTTCAGGCGTTTCGCGTAGTCGAGTACGCCATGGTGGTGATACGGAATGCGCCACGGCCCTGGGTTCAGATAAAGCCCGTCAGCGAAATCGCAGTACTGGGTGGCACCGCCGAGTTCCGTATAACGATCACCGCCCCTGACAGTCCAGGCCCGGCCACCCGCGCGATTGTTGTACTCGAGCACCTGCACGTGGTAGCCCGCGTTCCTCAACTCAAACGCCGCGACGAGGCCAGCCATGCCCGCGCCGAGCACGAGAACTCGCGTTCCTTTGGGTGCGCCATCCAGTCTGATCGGTCCGGCGTACGTCGAGGCGGCGGCGAACCCAAGCGTGCCCATGCCTTGCATCATGGCCGCTGCGCCGAGGTTCTTGCCGATCAGCGTCAGCAGGTGCCGGCGGCTCATCGCATGGGTGGTCATTCTCGACATAAGGACGTGGTGCCCCGACTGGAGAGAAACGATGGCGAACGAAATCAGATGGCATTGCGGATCGCAAAGGCATGCGCCTGCTTCCGCTGAAATCGGGTGAGGGACGAATTGAAACTATGAACCGTTTCTCGTCGACCCGTGCGACTGTCGTCTGCCCTCAGGGATTCATCGCATATCGCTGTTGCGCCGCGGACCATTTGAACGTGCGCCGCCACTTTCCACCGGCTTTCTCCCGAAGCTGGAGATCGTGATAACCGCCGGTCATGGTGGGAAGAATGGTGAGCGCGTTCGCCGCGTCCGACACATCGTGGCTCCGTGTGCCGTCCTTGTGCCAGTCGCCTGCGAGCATTTTGTCGAAAGCCATCGGCCGAGCGAAAACCACGCGCAGTGACTTGCCGTCGATCACGAACAGATACAGCGCTTCGAAATCCGCGCCCCCCCCGGCGTAAGCCTCATTCCATCCTGTGCGCACGCCGAACGCGTATTCGCCCGCGCGGAGCTGGTACGCCGCGAGATCGAAGCGGGACCAGCTGGACGGCATGGCCTCCTGTTCGTTTCCTGTGTCGCTTGCGTCGAGCATGTCCGGCCGCTCGATGTTCGTGTCGCGCCAGTCGGTCGGCGTGGCGACGGGTGCCTCGGTTCGAGCCACGAGCCGCGGGGCGCCGGAGCCATTGCTTTCGAAGACGCCGAACCAGACGTGCCGCGGGTCTGTATCGTCGCTGCCGAGGTCGTCGCACGAGGCACCTGAGTACTTCAGGGCGGTGGCGGCGAGTTCCGGGCTTTTGGCAAGACAGATCATGGCGACGTAGCTGTTCGGCCGCAGCGGCCAGGGCTTCGCGCCCGACAATACGACGCTCCGCGCGTCCTGACCCGGCGCCAGCTGTTCGAGGAGAAATGCGGTGGTGAAGCCTGCGGGCAGCTTGGTGCCGAAGCCGTCGGGTTGCGGTGCACCGTTCATCGATTGATCGAACATCTTTTGGGCGTCACTCGTCTGCAAGGCGCCGCGTACGCCGGATAGTGAGTGAACCGTCGTGTCCGCGAGTGCGTTGGAACCATACAAAACGAAAGCGAAAGCGAAAGCGGTGAGGTCGAGTGAGCGATGGCGCGGTGCGTGATGTGTCATGAAAATAGCAGAGGTTAAATTGCGGGCTATTATCATGGAGAAGAAGCGGAGATGAAATAATGATCTTTCTACTGTACGCTCGGCCGCCACCGAACAACCTCCCGATTCAACGATCTTTCGTAGGGTGTGTCGGCGCCGTAACTTACCCGAAGAGCGCCGTCATTTTTTCGAACTCGACAATACCGGGACCAAGTTGCATATAACCATCGCAAAATGGCCTCATCCAATTCCAAGAGCCTTCTTCAAGCACTTCAGGGTGAGCTTTGACGTACGCACGCTTTTCGGTTGTGAGCGGCGTGGTAACGGTGCCTTCCCGACTTTCGGCGAATCACCATAAATCTGAAACTCAACAATTCTACCGACCGATTTCAGAAAGGCAGCGGGCTACGTTCGCGGTGCAGCGGATATGAGTCGCGTTTCCCTTCCGGGGACGCGCCAGCCCGATATGCGGCGGCCGCAGAAACCGTGATGTCGAAATCCGTATGTCGTCCAGGTTGAGTTCGACGGTCGGTCCGATTGACTACTTTAATTTGACGCCTTTTTAAAGGTGCGAGCGAATATGCCAACAAGACCGTTAACTGCTCGAGCCGCGGGCATGCGTCGAAAGGCAAAAGCAAGCTATTGAACCGATAAGAACTATCACAAAGACACCACCTATAGTCATGGTTTACTCTCACCTCCCTTGTTGTCGCAACACATTGTTCGGCACACATCAATCGCCGTTCGCGGCAGCAACTGGAGGTTTCACCATGCGCAAGTCACTCATTCCCGGCATCGCCCTCGCTTCGGCGCTTCTGCTAGCAAGCGGCGTGGCGTCAGCGGCCGGCAAGCTGACGCCGGCCGAATGCAACGACTATCCTTTCACGCCATTAAGCAAACCGGTCACGCATGCTCAGCTGATGCAAGAACTCAGCGAACTGGAATCGGTCGGCTACGAGCCGGCGGCTCGCGACGAAAGATACTATCCATCGGACATCCAGTTGGCGGAAGCGCGCCTCAGGTTGAAATACCGTGCCGATTGTCTTGGAGAGAACGTGAAGGTACCCACGACACGAATTGAATCGAGCAGTGCCCTGTTAGCGCCGATGGGAAACTGATATTCATTGAAAGTCCTACCCGCCGAAGCATGAAGGGGGCGGCCAAGGTGCGAGCGAAACGCCGTAGACCTTGTCAGGCGAAACATTAGTCCGCGAGCCTGAAGACCGCCACCGCGTCGCGCAACGCGCGCGCCTGGTCTTCAAGCGATTGCGCGGCGGCGCTTGCCTGCTCGACCAGCGCCGCATTCTGTTGCGTGACTTCGTCCATCTGCGTGACGGCCAGCGACACCTGATCGATACCGCTGCTCTGCTCGACTGTCGCCGCGGCAATTTCCTCCATGATGTCGCTGACGCGCTTAACGGAACCGATAATTTCCGTCATCGTATTGCCGGCCTCGCCGACCAGCGTGGTCCCCACCTCGACGCGCGCCACCGACTGCTCGATCAGCTGCTTGATCTCCTTCGCGGCGCTCGCCGAACGTTGCGCGAGGCTTCGGACTTCCGATGCCACCACCGCGAAGCCGCGCCCCTGCTCGCCTGCGCGCGCCGCTTCGACGGCGGCATTGAGTGCGAGTATGTTGGTCTGAAACGCAATGCCTTCGATGATGCTGATGATGTCATTGATCTTGCCGGAGCTTTCGTCGATCCCGGCCATGGTGTCGACCACTCGGCGGACCACCTCGCTGCCCTTGTCGGCCGTACCGCTGGCAGTTACGGAGAGGCCGGCGGCCTGGCGGGCGTTTTCCGCATTCTGCTTGACCGTGCCGGTCAGTTCTTCCATGCTGGCCGCCGTTTGCTCGAGCGACGCCGCCTGTTCCTCGGTACGTGCGGACAGGTCCAGATTGCCGCTAGCGACTTCCCGGGCCGCCAGGGCGATCGCGTCGCTTCCCTTTCGCACAGTCCGCACCGTATGAATCAGACTCTCCCGCATCTTCGCGAGTCCGGTCATCAGCTGGCCCATTTCGTCGCGAGAAGTCACCTCGACGCGATGGGTCAGGTCCCCCGCGGCGATCAGATCGAAGTGCGAAAGCGCGGATTCGAGCGGACGCGCGATGGCGCGACGCAGGCTGTACCAGCTATACGCGGACGCCAGCACGCCCACCGCGATGGACAGCAGGATGACCACGCGAAACAGCTCGAACGCGTGTTGCTGAGCGTCGTAGTCCGCTTTCGCCGCGGAGAACAGGAACTTCTTGAGCCGGTCGTTGCTTGCGGTGAAGTCCGCATACAGGTCGTTATTTTTGAGTGCGGAGCGCATGATGTCTTTCGGGTCGGCGCCCTTGATCGTCAGCGCGAACTCGTCGAGACCCTTGTTGAGCCCCGCGCGCGTTCTGGCCACATCTTGCGTCAGACGTTCTCCCTCGGGCGTGCGCGGAAGCGCCAGGTACTGTGACCAGATCTGTTGGGACTGGTTGGCAAAACCCTTTGCCTTGACGATGATGACGTCGAGATCCGGCGCCGAGGGATCGAGCGCCGCGCGAAGCAGCGCCGCGCGTTGACGGGCAAGGATGATTTCCATGTCGCCAATGTAGGTCGCGCTCGGCAATTTGTTGCTATAGGTTTCGCGATTGGCGTCATTGCTGTCCGACATGCCGATCAGCCCCAATATGCCGGCGAGCGACAAAAGGCAGGCGAGCAACGTCATCGCGACGGCGAGCCGCATCTTGATTGAAATTTGCATATCGTCTCCTGCGCGTCCCGGTGTACCGGCATCGCGGCGTTTTTATAGATCGTTTTCTATCTCACCTTTATTACGGCCCATTCGCGCCAGACTTTAGGTCGTGGCGAGACCGAGGTGGACAATTGTCGGGTTAGACATCGTGCATCCGGTCGCACGATCAAGTCGCCCTCCAGCACGCGAATGGCTCCCCAAAAGGTTTACCCTGGCATTGACTATGGATTTTGGATACAGGATATTGTGATCACGCTTCGATCCGGAACGTTCTGGATCGGTTGAGCCCTCATTTTTGGGAGCAATGACATGTCACCGATTGCAGCCCGGCTCGAACGCCTGCCGTTCAGCCGCTTTCATTTCAAGCTGCTCCTCATGGGCGGTCTGGGCTTCATGTTCGAGGCCGTCGACGCAGCCATCATTGCGTTTATCCTGCCCGTCGTCCGTACCAAATGGCATCTGACGAGCTTCGAAACCGGGCTTCTCGGCAGCAGCACCTATGTTGGCTTTCTGGTCGGCGCGCTGTTCGCGGGCCTGCTGGGCGATCGTTTCGGCCGCCGCGTCGTGATGATGTGGTCGCTGACCTTCTTCTGCGTGCTGACGTTTATCAACGCATTCGTGAACGACTGGCACACGTTCGCTCTGCTGCGAGCCATAGCAGGCATCGGGATGGGCGCGGAGGGCGCGATCATTGCGCCGTTCCTGGTGGAATTCGTCAGCAACCGCTATCGGGGTGCCTTCACCGGCGCGCTGGCCGGCTTCTTCTCGTTCGGCTTCGTGGCCGCGGCGCTAATCGGTTATTTCGTGATCCCGCTGAACCCGGAAGGTTGGCGCATTGCGCTGGTGATCGTCTCTGTGCCAGTGGTTGTGCTGCTCTGGTGGCGGCGTTCGCTGCACGAGTCACCGCGGTGGCTGGAGATTCGCGGCCGTCACGCGGAAGCCGAAGCCG
>NZ_JAXDPY010000282.1:0-7831 GCF_034668105.1 Paraburkholderia sp.
TTGCCGACAGCAATCGCGATCTGCCCGACGCGCAGCTTCGACGATTCGCCAAGCTCCACATGCGGCAGCGGCTCGGGCGAGCCGATCCGCAGCACGGCCAGATCGCTGCCGGGGTCGTCGCCGACGAGATCGGCGTCGAACTTCGCGCCGTCGGCAAGCGTTACGCGGATATGCGTGGCGCCGTGCACGACGTGGCTGTTGGTGAGCAGATAACCGTCGGGGGTGAAGATGAAGCCCGAGCCGGTGCCGCCGCGCGCGCCGCGCTCGTGTCCCGAGGCGGCGCCCGGCAGCCGGCGTTCGACGGAAATAAAGGCGACGGCCTGCTGCACGCGCTCCAGCGCGCCAATGACGGTGCGCGAGTAGGCGTCGAGCAGGACGTCGTCGGATAAGGGTGTGAGTGGATCGGGCCCGGGGGCGTCGGATGCGGCGCGCGACAGGTCATCGATGAAGCGTGGACGGCTTCCCATGGCGATGCTCCGGATAAACGGAAATCGAGATGCAGGGCGGCGGGCGGGTTTTCAAGTGCGGGGCGGGCGTAGGGCGCGGGGCTGGGGGTGTGAGACACTTTCCGAGGTCGGCGA
The DNA here is from genome assembly GCF_034668105.1 of Paraburkholderia sp. Lineage (GTDB taxonomy): Bacteria > Pseudomonadota > Gammaproteobacteria > Burkholderiales > Burkholderiaceae > Paraburkholderia. Next base: position 582 of record NZ_JAXDPY010000282.1, read on the forward strand.
GTGCGAACGCCGGGTCGCTGGGCCGGCTGGAACTCAAGTTGATGCCTCGTCCGGCGCCGGGGGGCGCAGCAGGAGCCGGCACGGCCAGCAGAACCAGCAGAACCCGGGCACACGCCATGCAGGCTTTTCAGGCCTCGCCATGCCCACAAGGAGACAGCCGCCATGAACTTGCCCTCGTCATCCGCATCCTCTGCCTCGTCGAGCGCGTCTGGGTCGTCGAACACTTCGAGCGCGTCGGATGCTTCAAGCGCTTCAAGCGCCTCAACCACCCCCGCGGATTCAACAGTTCCGACCGAGCCGCGCATCGAATCGCTCAGCGCCATCACCCTCGCCACCCGCGATATGCCGCGCGCGATACTGTTTTACGAAGCGCTCGGTTTTCCGATCAAATTCGGCGGTTCGCAGGAAGCATTTACGTCGTTTGCTTTCGGCGGGTCGTACCTGAACCTGATCGTCGATACGCGCGCGCCGGTCAACTGGTGGGGCCGCGTCATCATCCATGTGTCGGACGTCGACGCGCTCTATCGGAAGGCGCTGGCGGCGGGGTTGAAGCCCTCGCTCGAACCGTCCGATGCGCCATGGGGCGAGCGTTATTTCCACATTACCGATCCCGACGGCCACGAAATCAGCTTCGCGAGGCCATTGCGTTAGCGCCAGGCGGCCGCGCCAAACTCGCTATCATGGTTGTTCAACAGGCACGCAGGCCGCCGGCGAGCGTCGATCGTTCCAGGCCGCGGCTGACGCGCCGGTAACACGGCTGACACCTCGCGCTTCGATAATCGAACCCATTCGCAACGCGTATGCGCCGGGCGCCTAACCATTTCCGTTGCCAGGAGAGTCGCAATGAAAGAGCTGGATCCGAGGCCCGAGGCCGAAGTCATGGCAGAACGGCAACGCCGTTTCGAGGAAGACCTCATCGACGCGTACGACGAGGAACTCGAAATGGAGGTCGACGACCGCATCATCGACGGTGCCGAGGGCTTTACGCCCGAGCATCGCGAGGCGCGCAAGATGTACTTCCGCGAGCTGTTCCGGTTGCAGGGCGAGCTCGTCAAATTGCAGGACTGGATCGTGCAGACCGGCCATCGGCTGGTGGTGATTTTTGAAGGACGCGACGCGGCCGGCAAGGGCGGCGCGATCAAACGCATCACGCAGCGGCTCAATCCGCGCGTGTGCCGCGTGGCGGCGTTGCCGGCGCCGAACAATCGCGAACGCACGCAATGGTATTTTCAGCGTTACGTGTCGCATTTGCCGGCCGGCGGCGAAATGGTGCTGTTCGATCGCAGCTGGTACAACCGCGCGGGCGTCGAACGCGTGATGAATTTCTGCAGCGACGACGAGTACGAAGAGTTCTTCCGTTCGGTGCCGGAATTCGAAAAGATGCTGGCGCGCAGCGGCGTGCAGATTCTCAAATACTGGTTTTCGATCACCGACGAAGAACAGGAAATCCGCTTTCAGAACCGCATCCACGATCCGCTGAAGCAGTGGAAACTGAGTCCAATGGATCTGGAAAGCCGGCGCCGCTGGGAAGCCTATACGCAGGCGAAAGAAGTCATGCTGCAACGCTCGCACATTCCGGAGGCGCCCTGGTGGGTGGTGCAGGCGGTCGACAAGAAGCGCGCGCGCCTGAACTGCATTCAGCATCTGTTAAGCCAGGTGCCGTATCACGAGATCCAGCATTCGCAAATCGAATTGCCCGCACGCGTTTATCATGACGAATACAGCCGCCAGCCGGTGCCGTCCTCGATGATCGTGCCGGAAGTGTATTGATTCGACGTCGGCTCGTATAAATGGACTTTTGAAAGGCGTCCAATGAACCAGCAGATCCGGAAAATCGACAATCAGGTTGCGGACAGCAAACCGGCCGACCCCGAAGCCTCGGCGCAAGAGGCCTTCGCGTCGTACGCGGCGCCTCTTGTCAGCGACGCGATCGAATACGCTAACGCCGTGCACGAAGACGCCTCGCCGGAAGCGTTGCACAAACTGCGCGTGTCGCTGCGCCGTTTGCGTTCCTTGTGGTGGGCGTTCGAACCCTTGCTCGACAAAGGCGAGAACACGCGCCAACGCGCGTTGTACAAGTTTCTGGCCACGGCGGCGGGCAAGACGCGCGATTGGGACATTCTGATCGAACTGATTGCCCAGGAAGAGGGCGTTGCGCCCGAGCTGGCGCCCAAACTCCAGGAGGCTCGCGGTGAGGCCTTGGCGACGAGCCGCGAAACGCTCTCGAACGCGGACGTCAAACATCTGTTGCGGGAGGCCGTGACGGGTGCCTCCAAAGAGTTGAACACGGCGCATCAGCGCGTACCGCTGCGCAAATTCGCCAAGCAACGCGTGAGTGATTCGGAGCGTTCGTTGAAGAAGCGTATGAAATGCGCATCCCGGGCGAAACGTTCCAGCTATCCGTCGTTTCACGACGTCAGAAAGGCGGGCAAGAAACTGCGCTACCTGCTCGAGTTTTTCGAGCCCGTTCTGAAGGGTGGACGAAAACGGGTATTGAAGCGTTTGAAGCAGATCCAGAAACGTTTCGGTGCGCTGAACGATATTGTCGCGAGTGAAATGCTGCTGCGCGACAACGTGGCGTTGCTGGCCGGGTCTGGTGATGTCGATGCGGTGCTTCACTGGTTCAGAAAGGAGCGCAAACGTCGGATGCGCTCTGCGGCTGGATTGCTGCGCAAATTGTGACGCGCTTTCGAGGTGCGGTTCGTTCGGGTAGCCCGGCTCGAAAACGACATTGGCAATTGTGCGGATTCGTCGTAGTGAGCGTGGCGGGGCGGAACTGTTTGGTTCATGGTGACGGCCGGAGGGCCGGCACGCCACTCACGAGCTTTGAACCCGCCGAGGGGCGAGGCCACGCAAGGTGACCGCCTCGCGTGCCGCACTGTATATATCCGGCGTGCGGCCGCCTCCGACCTCCTCCTCGGCGAGCGCCAGCGGCTCGACAGGAAACCCCCGCCTTTGCCAGGCGTCGAGGCCACCTCGCAATGCGCGAATCCGCGTGTAACCGTTCAGGCGCATCCGTTGGGTGATCTCGAAGGCTGTCGCGCTGTCGGGGCAAATGCAGTAAATCACCATGTCATAGGCGCGCAGCGCGCCGTCGATCTGCTCAGGCGAGTGCGGGTCGAGCGCCAGCGCGCCGGGAATCGGGCGCAGCGCCTGCTGCGCCTCGCCAGCCAACGCAAGCGGGCGGGCATCCAGAACCTTCGGAGGCACAATGCGGCGCCATCCGCCCGCTGCCGCTTGTGACGCTGCCGCGGAGGCAGCGTCCTCGAAACGGCGTTGCTCGCGGCGTCGTTGTTGCAGGCGGTACACCAGATAAGCCAACGCCGCGGCCAGCAAAACGTCGATCACTGTACCGCCGCGTGCCTTGACGACGTCGAGCAGCATATGCAGTTGCCTTTCCGCCGCGGCGCCGCCAAGCAGCCAGAAGGTGGCCCACGCAAGGGCGCCGGCGAGGTCCCACACGGCGTAGATGCGGGTATCCACGGCTGTCGTGCCCATCAGCGGCGGGGTGATGAGTCCGAGGCCCGGGACGAACTTCGAGATCGCCACAAGCGGTACGCCGAAGCGTTCGAAGAGCGAGCGTGCTCGCGCGACTCTGGCATCCACGGCGGGCGAGATCCGCTTGAGCATGGCGATCAGTTTGCTGCCGTAGATGCGGCCGGCGGCGAACCACGCGCCGTCGCCGATCAGCGCGCCGAGCACGGCAGAGAACAGGATTGGCCAGAACGACAGTGTGCCCGCGGCGATCGCCGAGCCGGCGAAGAGGAGCACGGGCACCGCGGGGATCGGCACGCCAAGGCGTGTCAGCAGCACGTTGAGGAATACGACTGCGCCGCCCCAGGTGGATACCGCCGTCGACGGGAACGCTACCAATTGCGGAACTCCTGTTATTGCCGTTGGGCCGCGTTGCGGCGGGAGCGTGTTTTGCCGGAACGCAAAGTATGTTCCTGAAGCGTTTATCTGCTTGCCTGCCGGTTTGTCCGCTCGCGTTCCCGGTGAAGCTTTGCTTCGATCAGGATACCCGATGGACCTTGCCCCCGGCGCTTGCTTCCGATCCGGCCAAAAGCGGGATTCGCGCGACCGCTTCGTGAAGCGGACGCTACGCCACGTTGTGGGCCGGCGTGTTCTCTGCAATTTCGTTCAAGACCGCGCGCGTGCGCCGCCTCTAATCTGGCTGCTCGTTCAAACGAAGAGGACCGCGGCATGAACTCACGGTATGTGGGATACCTGTTTTGCGCGCTGGCGATGATCGGGGTCGGCAGCACGGTTGTCGTCAGTAAATCGATCGCGAGCGGATTGCCGCCGTTCAGCGCGACGGCCTTGCGTTTTGCGATCGCGCTTCCGCTGTTTGTGCTGGTGATGCGTTGGCGTGGCGTGCGTTGGCCGCGCCTCGACAGGCACGATACGTTGCTCGTGATCGCCCAGGCGGGGGCGGGCAGCGTCGGTTATACGGTGTTGCTCATCAGCGGTATGAAACTCGCCTCGGCCGCCGATGCGGGCGTGATTGCCGGCACCCTGCCGGCTGTGTCGGCCGGGGTCGCCATGCTTGTGCTGGGTGAGCGCCCCACGCCCGCCTTGATGGGTGCGATTGTTCTCGCCACCTTGGGTGTGCTGGTGTGTACCGCGCGTCTCGACGATTTCACCGCGCCCCGTGTGGCCAGTTCGCTGGCGGGTAACGCGCTGGTGTTCGGGGCGATCGTCTGCGAGGCGCTTTTCATTCTGCTGAATCGCCGGTTGCGCGTGCCGGTTGCGCCGCTGCCGCTGTCGGCGTTGATGTGCAGCATCGGTTTCGCGGTGGCGATCGTGCCGGCGTGCTTCGAAAGGCCCTGGAGCGGGCCGTTCAATGCAAGCGCGCTGTACGGCGTGCTGTATTACGCGCTCGTGCCGACCGTGGCCGGCTTCGTTCTCTGGTATGCGGGTGCTGCGCGCATCAGCGGCGCGGAAGCCGGGCTCATGACCGCGCTCGTGCCGGTGAGCGCGGTGGCGTTGGCGGCCGTTGTGTTGCGGGAGCCGGTGAGCGCGGCGCAACTTGCCGGCGTTGCGTGCGTGCTGGGGGCGGTGCTGCTGGCCACTTTCGGCCAGATGCGCACGGTGCGTAAGGCACGACGCGGCGGGCATGACGCGACGGCATGAATCACGACCGATAGACGGCGAGCCGGTGTTCGACGTCGCAGCCCAAACACCGCGACGCGACCGAATCGCGGTTCGGGCGTCAGGTAATTCAGGTATTGGCGACCGCCACCACACCCGGATTACCCACGATCGACAGAAACTCGCGCCGTGTCGACGGATCGGTACGGAAGGTGCCCAGCATGCGCGAGGTGACCATCGTGACACCGGCTTTATGGACGCCGCGCGTGGACATGCATTGATGCGCGGCTTCGAGAATCACGCCGACGCCCGCCGGTTGCAGCACGTCGTTCAACGTATCGGCGATCTGCACGGTCATCTTTTCCTGGATCTGCAGACGCTTGGCGAACGCATCGACGAGGCGCGCCAGCTTCGAGATGCCGACCACCCGATGCCCGGGCAGATAGGCCACGTGCGCCCGCCCGATGATCGGCACCATGTGATGTTCGCAATAGCTCTCGAAGCGGATATCTTTCAGCACGATCATTTCGTCGTAGCCGTCCACCTCCGAGAAAGTGCGGGCGAGGATCTCCCGCGGGTCGACCTGATAGCCCGCGTAGAACTCTTCGTAAGAGCGCACTACGCGAGAGGGCGTATCGAGCAGGCCTTCGCGTTCCGGATTGTCGCCCGCCCAACGCAGCAGCACGCGTACTGCTGCTTCAGCTTCCTCGCGGCTGGGGCGTTCTGCCGCGGGTTCGGTTTTCTTTGCTTTGCTGCTTGCCATCCGTCGCTCCTCTGGGATCGCGCGTCGACGGTAAGCGGAGCGCGCGGGTTCAATGAGTGCGGCCATTGTTCCATGTTTTGCGCCGCGTCGTGCCGATGCCCCTTTCGCCACTGGGGTGCGAGCTCACTTCGGCCACTCGTCCATATCGTCGTTGAAGAGTTCGGCGACGACGCCGCGCAGCCAGCTTGCGCGCGGATCGTTGTGGAACTTGCGATGCCAGTGCTGTCGCAGATCGAAGCGCGGCAGCGGCAGCGGCGGTTCGACCAGCATGATCGACGCATGCTCCGACACGTACGCGAAGCCGATAGCGTGCGGCACCGTGGCGAGCAGATCGGTGCGCGCGAGGATGAAGGGCAGACTCATGAAGTGCGGCGTTTCGAGTACGGCGCGGCGCTTGATGCGTTTTTTTTCCAGGTAATGTTCGAGGACTTCCTGGCTGCGTCCTTCGGCGCGCACGACTGCGTGGCCCGACGCCACGTACTGGGGCAGTGTGAGCGGCGCCTTCGAAAGGGGATGTCCCGTGCGCATCAGGCAGATGAATCGATGGGTGAAGAGCCGTTGCTGGAAGAAGTTGTTGCCTGACAGATCGGGAAAATAGCCTACGGCGAGATCGACGTCGCCCGATTCGAGTCCACGTTCCACGTGCGCGGGCGAGAGCGACACCGAGCGCAGATTGGCATGGGGCGCGCGTTCGGCGAAGAGTTGCAGGAGCCGCGGCAGGAAGACGATTTCGCCGACGTCGGAAAGTGCGAGAGAGAAGGTATGGGTGCTGGTGGCCGGATCGAAGTCTTGTACGTCGAGCATGCCTTTCTCGATACGCAGGAGCGCGTCGCGGGCGGCGGGGAGGATGGCGAGCGCGCGCGGCGTGGGTTCCATGCCTTTCGATGTTCTGACGAAGAGCGGGTCGTCGAAGTATTCGCGCAGGCGGCCCAGCGCGGTGCTGACGCGGGGTTGGCTGACGCCGAGCTGGTCCGCTGCGCGGCTGACGTTGCGGGTGTCTTCCATTGCTACCAGGTAGGGGATCAGGTTTAGATCCAGGTGTGTGTCGGGCATGGTTTTTTGCCTGCGGCGGCTTTGGGTTGGGGTATCTGGTTTTTGGATAGAGGGTAGGGGAGGAATGGTGGTTTGGGATAGTGGTTTTTTTTGCCTCTGCGGCGCTTGTGGTCTGTCTGTCTATCTGTCTGCCTGCGGCGGTGGCTTTTCTTGAACTGGTTGCCTTCGGGCGCTTTTGGGTTGTGTGCCTACGGCGTTGGCCTTTCCTTGTTTTCTTATCGGTCTATTAGCGTCGCCCCTGTGCGGGGCGGCACTTACTTTCTTTGCCGCGGCAAAGAAAGATAAGCAAAGAAAGCCGCTCAAACCGCTAACTCATAAGCGGGTCCCCCGCACAGTCACGGTA
>NZ_JAXDPY010000283.1:0-2970 GCF_034668105.1 Paraburkholderia sp.
TCGGCGACGAGCCGGTGTCGGCGCTCGACGTCTCGGTGCAGGCCCAGGTGATCAATCTCCTCGAGACACTGAAACAGGATCTCGGCCTCACGTTGATCATGGTTGCGCATGACCTCGCGGTGATCCGCCATATGAGCGACCGCGTCGCCGTGATGTATCTCGGCGAGATCGTCGAACTGGCCGATGTCGATGCACTGTTCGACACGCCGCTGCATCCGTACACGCAAGCGCTGCTGCGCGCGATTCCGGCGAGCAGCCCGCACGAGCGGCGCGCGAAGCCCGCGTTGTCCGGCGATCTGCCGAGTCCGACCGCGCCGCCTTCCGGATGCCGTTTCCATACGCGCTGTCCGCATGCGAAGCCGCATTGCGCGCAAGCGCGGCCGATCGTCGAACGGCTCGACGACGGACGGCAGGTCGCGTGCCACTTCTGGCGCGAGATCCAGAACGCCGGCGGCGGCGCATCGCTGGCCACAAGCGTCAGCCCTAAATTGATCGAGCGGCTCGCGATCTACCGCGACCGTCAGACGGCGCTGGCCGCCGGCGTTGGCGACTGAGCCGGTGGTCGAGATGAACGTCGAGTGAAGAATCGAGTTGTCGCGGCCCGCTTACCAAACCGCTTTATGAATTGGAAAACCAAGGGAAAGTCCTCATGCGAAGAATGTTGATTGCCGCGGCGCTCGCACTCAGCGCCACCGCCGCGATGGCCCAGACCAGCCAGACCATACGGATCGGCTTGCAGGACGACATCGGTTCCCTCGACCCCGCGCGCAGCGTGCAGCTCGTCGACCGGATCGTGTTTGCGTCGATGTGCAATGCGCTGGTCGATATCACGCCCGACCTGAAGATCGTGCCGATGCTGGCAACCTCGTGGACCACCAGCGCCGACGGCAAGACGCTGACGTTCAAGCTGCGTCAAGGCGTGAAGTTCCAGGACGACGAGCCGTTCAATGCGGCCGCCGTCAAGGCAAACCTCGACCGCGACCGCACGCTGCAGACGAGCAACCGCAAGAGCGAGCTGGCCTCGGTCGATCACGTCGACGTAATCGACGATTACACGGTCGCAATCGTGTTGAAGCAGCCGGACGCCGCGCTGCTCGCGACGCTGACCGACCGCGCCGGCATGATGCTCGCGCCGAAGACGCTGGCCGATCCGGCGGGCGTCGCCGCGCATCCGGTGTGTTCGGGCCCGTACAAGTTCGTTCAGCGCGTGCAGAACGATCGCGTCGTGCTCGAGAAATTCCCTGGCTACTGGGACGCCGACAAATATCCGATCCAGCGCGTGATCTTCCTGCCGATTCCCGACAGCACGGTGCGCCTCGCCAATCTGCGCTCGGGTTCGCTCGACATGCTTGAGCGCCTCGCGCCGTCCGATGTCGCGTCGGTCAAGAACGACACGAACAACAAGTTCGCGCCGATCAGCGGCTTCGGCTACTACTACGTGACGTTCAACCTCGGCAACGGCAAGCGCAGCAACGCGGTGCTGAAAGACAAGCGCGTGCGGCAGGCATTCGAACTCGCGATCGACCGTGACGCGATCAACCAGGTGATCGGCGCGGGTATCTTCGCGCCGGCGAATCAGGCGGTGCCGAAGTCGAGCCCGTACTACAACGCGTCGCTGCCGATGACGCATCGCGACGTCGCGAAGGCGAAGGCGCTGCTGAAGGCGGCGGGCCACGAGCACGTCGACATCGAATTCACTTACCCGAACAACACGGTGTCGAGCCAGATCGTGCAGATGATGCAGGCGATGGTCGGTGAAGCCGGCTTCAACCTGAAGCTGCGGCCGACCGACTATGTGACCGAGCTCAATGCCGCGCACAGCGGCGACTTCGAGGCGATGTACCTCGGCTGGTCGGGCCGTGTCGATCCGGACGGCAATCTGCATCAGTTCAACACCTGCGCCGGCAACCTCAATTACGCGCATTACTGCAACCCCGAGGTCGACCGGCTGCTCGACGCCGCGCGCGTGAAGCTGACCACGGCGGAACGCAAAACGGACTACGACGCGGCCTCGAAGCTGCTCGCCGACGACGATCCGATCATCTATGTCTATAGCCAGCCGTGGCCGTTCGAGTTGTCGAAGAAGGTGCAAGGCTTCACGCCCTATCCCGACGGCTTGGTCCGGTTGCGCGGCGTCAGTATCAAGGGCTGACCGATCATGCTGCAGATCATTGCAAATCGCGTGCTGGTCGCCATTCCGACGCTGATTCTCGTGTCGATGCTGATCTTTGGCCTGCAGAAGCTGTTGCCCGGCGATCCGGTGATGGCGATGGCCGGCGAAGATCAGGATCCGCAGTTGATCGCGTCGCTGCGCGTCAAGTACCACCTCGACGAGCCGGTGCCGACGCAGTACGCGCTGTGGGTCCGCGACGTCGTGCACGGCGATCTCGGCGCGTCGCTACGCACCGACGAGCCGGTGACGTCGCTGATCGTGCAGAAGCTGCCGGTCACCTTGCAGCTCGCGGCGATGGCGATGATCTTCGCAATTGGTATCGGTATTCCGGCGGGCGTCATCTCCGCCGCAAGCCGGGGCGGCGCGCTCGATTACGGCGCGAACGTGTTCGCGCTGTCCGGCATGTCGATCCCGAACTTCTGGCTCGGGATCATGCTGATCTTTCTCGTGTCGGTGCGCTGGCATCTGCTGCCGTCGTCCGGCTACGTGTCGCCCACCGAAGACTTCTGGCTCAGCATCAAGACCATGCTGATGCCCGCATTCGTGCTCGGCGCGTCGCTCGGCGCACAATTGATGCGCCACACGCGCAGCGCAATGCTGAGCGTGCTGCGCACCGACTATATTCGGACCGCGCGTGCCAAAGGGCTGCTGCGCGGCACCGTCGTCGTCAAGCACGCATTTCGCAACGCACTGGTTCCGATCGTCACCGTGCTCGCGCTGCTGATCGTCTTGATGGCGGTATTCGCGCCGTGGCTGTCGCATTACGACCCGGTGCAGGCCAGCTTCATGACCGTGCG
>NZ_JAXDPY010000284.1:0-7289 GCF_034668105.1 Paraburkholderia sp.
CGGCGGCATCGATATGAAGTGTCCGACCGAGATCGCAATCTCGGACCGGCGCGAGGCCGAGCTTGCTCGTAACGGTTTCATTCCGTTGATTCACCGCAAGAACACGGACCACGCAACGTTTATCGGCGCGCAGTCCATGCAAAAACCTGCCGTGCCATACGTTTCCCACCGACGACGGCGGCATCGACATGAAGTGCCCCACCGAGATTGCAATCTCGGATCGTCGCGAGGCAGAACTCGCCCGTAACGGCTTCATTCCGCTGATCCACCGCAAAAACACGGATCACGCGACCTTCATCGGCGCGCAATCGATGCAGAAGCCGGCGGAGTATCAGGACCCCGACGCCACGGCTAACGCGAACCTGTCGGCGCGGCTTCCTTATCTGTTCGCCTGCTCGCGCTTCGCGCACTACCTCAAGTGCATCGTGCGCGACAAGGTCGGTGCGTTCAAGGAGCGAGAGGACATGCAGCGCTGGCTGAACGAATGGATCATGAATTACGTCGATGCCGATCCGGCGAATTCGTCGCAGGAAACCAAGGCTCGCCGGCCGTTGGCAGCAGCGGAAGTGATCGTTGAAGACATCGAGGGAAATCCTGGCTATTACCAGGCCAAGTTCTTCCTGCGTCCGCACTTCCAGCTTGAGGGGCTGACAGTGTCGCTGCGTCTCGTCGCGAAGCTTCCGTCCATTAAGGAAGCGGCGTGAATACCTTGAACATGCGCCACGGCCGAGTGACGTCAGTGGCCTTTTGAGCCGGCCTGACTCGCCCTGTTCATTCAGCCGGCAGTCGTATCAAGCGACGTCGGCGACTCACCCCTAAGAAATAGACATGCCCTGGACATACATTCAATCTACTGGCGTCTTTCAGGACCCACAAGGAAACACCGCGGCCACCGGATACTCCGGAGCAGGTGCTGGACGAAACAACTCTCTGATGGAGAGAGAACCCAATGTCGGCCCCATTCCACGGGGGACTTACCGGATCGGTAACGCCCGGCAATCGCATCGAACCGGTCCCGTCTCCATGGATCTGGCGCCGGTTGCAAGTACTCAGACATTCGGGCGTAGTGCGTTTCTGATTCACGGCGACAACCTTTCGCATACGGCGTCGCACGGTTGCATCATTCTCCCTCGCCTGACTCGGGAACAGATCAACCGCAGTACGGACCGAGAGTTGGTGGTGCAATGACGCGCATCCACTTCTCCGCCTTCGTGCTGATCGCGCTAACTGGCGCATGTGATGCACAGCCATTGAGTCCGGCGCAACTCACGCGCGATATCCATTCGCGCGGGGCCAGGACCGTTGTTGAGGAGCTTGATCGCGCGGGGCGCTTCGATACGGTCCTCAGCGGGATCGCGTCGGGAAAAGCCGCGTGGATTCGCGTCGCGCCGGCGATCGCCAACGGAACCGACGCGGGTGATTCCACCGGTCTTAGCGTCGCGTTGGCCCAGGCGTTGCCAAAGAATCCGCGAGCGGTATTGCAGGTTCTAGACGACGGTCCAGTTACTGGCGCCGGCGCCGTGTGCGGTGTCCCGTTCATCGAGCCGCCACCTCGCGAGGTGGCGGCGTATCTCAACAAAACCATTCCGGCCGTGACACGCGTTCCGGCAACGGCCCAATTTTCCCAGCGTAGTGCGTGCCTCGCGGCATTGACGCGTGCGCAAGCGAGCTCGACTTCGCGGAATTGACGTCGTCAGAGCTGATTGCGCATTGGGGTGAATCAGTTCCTCTGCACCTATGACTACCGTTTGTACCTGAATTAACCACAAAGGAACGCCAAATGGCACAAGACATTTTTTTGAAGATCAGTGGCATCGATGGTGAATCACAAGATTCGACCCACAAAAACGAGATCGAAATTGCGAACTGGGGCTGGAGAATCTCGCAGGCGTCGAACATGCACGCGGGCTCGGGTGGCGGCGCCGGAAAGGCGACGGTCCATGATCTGGCATTCGAGCACTACATCGATCGGGCAAGTCCCAATCTGATGAAATATTGCCTCGGCGGCAAACATATCAACGAGGCCACGCTGGTTGCCCGGAAGGCCGGTGGCAATCCACTCGAGTATCTGAAGATCACGATGAGCGATGTGATCGTCACCGTGGTTCAACCGTCGGGCAGCAGCGAAGACGAGCGCATGCGCGAGCAGGTTCACCTGTCATTTGCGAAGGTCAAGCAGGAGTACGTCGTACAGAATGCCCAGGGCGGCAGCGGCGGCGCGGTGACGGCCAGCTACGACATCAAGGGCAACAAGGAAGCGTAGGGCGGGAAAGGCGATCCCGAAGGCAGTACCCGAGTTGGGCGCAACGCCGTTGTGCCCGGCGCCACTCTCTTTGTTGCAGGGCTTTATGCGTTTGTTCAATCCTGTCACCGCGTCGCTCGCGGGTGCATTGGTCGTCGTGTTGGGGGCGTGCGTGAGCGGCAACCCTGACACGCAGGCGGCGAAAGAGCCGATCCGGCTCGATCTGTCGATCAAGGCCGCGAAAGATGTCAACCCGGACGATAAGGGCCGCGCCGCGCCCATCGTCGTGCGGGTGTACGAATTGAAGAACGACGCCGCGTTCGCGGCTGCCGACTTTTTTTCGTTACAGGACAGGGACAAGACCCTCCTCGCGGACGATGTCAACGCGCGTGAGGAATTCCTGCTTCGGCCCGGTGACACGAAATCCGTGCGTCGCAAATCGAATCCTTCCACGTTGGCGATTGGCATTCTGGCCGCCTACCGTGATTTGCCCAATGCAGTGTGGCGCGAAACCTACCCGTTGCCACCGGCACCGGACGCCGCGTGGTATCGCCGCGGCGGCAAGGTGAAACTGAATATCGACCTCGAGGCCAACGCGCTCAAGGTCACCGAAAGCAAGTAGCGGAAACATACCTCATGAGCTGGCATAACAAGGTTGTCTGGAGCGAAGGGCTGTTTCTGCGCCCGCAATTGTTTCAACAACAGGAACGGTACCTGGAAAACTACGCGCACAAGCGCGCGGCTTCGCTGTCGCCGTTCTTTTTTGGTTTCAGTCAGTACAGCATCGACAACGAAGCGCTGGCGCTGGGCAAAGTGATCGTCAAGTCGGCGGCGGGCGTGTTTGCCGACGGCACGCCGTTCGATACGCCCGCGAGTACGCCGCCGCCGGCCCCCTTGACGATCCGCCCCGAGCATCTCGAGCAGCTGGTCTATCTGGCGGTGCCGATCCGTGTGCCCAACGCGGAGGAAACGATCTTCGACGACAAAGCCGATTCGTTGGCGCGTTATGCCGCGTTCGATATCGATTTGCGCGACACGAACTCGGTCGCGCAAGGGCCGAAGACCGTCCAGTTATCCAACTTGCGGCTGCGTCTGTTACCGGAAAAGGAACTGACCGATGCGTGGATCGGCCTTGCGCTCACGCGGGTAAAAAAGATCAGTGCCGACGGCAGTATCGAGCTGGACGACACCGTGGTGCCGCCGGTCAGCGGCTATGGCGCCAGTGCGCTGCTGACGAGCTGGCTCGAGAAAATTCATGACTTGACGCACCTGCGCGCGAACTCGCTGGCGCAACGCCTGACGGGAGGTGACGGCCAGGCGGGCGTGGCCGCGGAGGTCTCCGACTATCTGCTGCTCCAGACGCTCAACCGTTATGAGCCGTTATTGCAGCACCTGAGACGCGTACCGCCAACCTCGCCCGCTGATCTATACGCATTGCTGCTGAGCATGGCGGGCGAACTGTCCACTTACGTGCGCACTGAAACGCGCCGTCCGCTGGATTCGCATCCTCCTTATCAGCATGGTGCGCCGCATCTTTGTCTGAAGCCTGTCGTCGACGATACTCACCGCCTGCTCAACGCGGTGCTCGTGCGCAGCGCACAGAGCATTCCGCTTCAGGAACAGGCGCACGGCATACGCAATGCCGTGGTCGATCCTTTGGACATGCAACACTTCACGGCCGTGGTGCTGGCAGTGCATGCACAGATGCCGCCAGATGTTCTACAGCAGCAATTTGCCGCCCAGGCGAAGGCCGGCCCTTCCGAACGGTTGCCGGACCTCGTGCGTTCGCACTTGCCCGGCATTGCGCTACAGGCACTCCCGGTGCCCCCGCGGCAGATTCCATTCAATGCTGGCTACGTCTATTACGAGTTCACGCGCTCTGGAGCGCTGTGGGATGAGGTCGCGCGTCACGGCGGTTTGGCCTTGCATATCGCGGGTGAGTTTCCATCGTTGAAGCTGGAGTTGTGGGGTGTCCGTGGCTGACATTCCGAAGATTTGCGCCGTCGCGACGTCCCGATTCGCACGAACCTCCAACCACCTGAATGGCAGCCCATGAGCGCGACGACCTTACCCTGGGCTGAATCGGCCAACTCGCGCGAGCCGCGCCTCAGCAACACGAGCGGTGCGGACACGAATTTCGGCGCGCGATTACTCGCGGTCAACGCCGCGCGCAATCCGCTTCTGGAAGCGGGGCGACCGCTGCTGCGCGCGTTGGCGGATATGCCGCAACGACTCGACATCGATGCGATCGACCCGCTTCGGCGTCTGCTGCAGCAGGAGGTTCGCCTGTTCCAGAAGCTTTGCGAACAGGCCAATCTGCGTCGCGATCACATGCTGGGTGCGCGCTATAGCCTGTGTACCGCACTCGACGAGGTGGTGATGCTGGCGCTCGACGCAAAGAACGTGAGCGCCTGGGCGAACGCGCCGCTTGCGTCCATTTTTCACGAGGACAACCAGGGCGGCCAGAAGGTGTATTTGCTGATTGGGCGCCTGATGACCGAGCCCAGGGAGCATCTGAATCTGCTCGAAGTGATCTACCGCGTGTTGAGCCTCGGCTTCGAGGGCATGTACCGGGCGACCCCCAACGGGCACCGTCTGCACGACGAGGTGCGACAGCGTCTGTACACGGAAATCGTCGCCCAGCGCGGCCCGGTTCCCGCGGCGCTGTCGCCGCACTGGACTGGCGCGGCGGCCGGCCGGCGCCACTCGTTTCTCGATGTGCCTGTGTGGGTCACCGCAACGGTCTTGGGGCTGATCCTGCTCGCGATGTTCTGCTACGCAAAGTACGACTTGCTGACGCAGGGCGCGGCCGTGCAGAAGGAAATTGCCGACATAGGCCGCATGACGCCGCCGGCGCCAACCGCGTTGCATCTGCGCGAATTGCTCAGCGCGGAGATTGCAGCGGGCAAGGTCGGCGTCGACGAGGACGCGCGCCACAGCGCGGTGACGTTTCATGGCGACGACATGTTCGTGCCCGGCAAGGCCATGGTCAATGCGTCGATGCAACCGCTCGTCGCGAGAATCGCCGCCGAGATCATCAAGGTTCCGGGCAAGGTCACCGTGATCGGCCATACCGACAACATGCCGGTGCGCGGTCGCGTGTTTGCATCGAATCAGGCGCTCTCGGAAGAGCGTGCCGCCCAGGTGATGCAGATGTTGCAGGACGCCGGCGTGCCCGCGAGCCGGCTTGAGGCGGTGGGCAAGGGCGACACGAGCCCGATTGCCGATAACAGGACACTTCCGGGACGCGCGCAGAACCGTCGCGTTGAGATCAACGTCGCAGAGTGAGCGCTGGCAGCGGCGTCGCAGGATTTCGGGACTATTGAATGAAGAAGGTTTTGTCGTTTCTGGCGTCGCGCCTGTTCCTGGCATTGATGACGCTGATCGTCGTGGGTCTGGTCGTCTGGTTCGTCGGGCCGCTGATTGCGTTCGGCGCACTCAGGCCGCTGGCCGGCGCAGGGATGCGGGTACTCGTGATCGCGTTGTTGTTGAGCGGGCTGTTGCTGTGGCTTGCACGCAAGCCGACCAGCATCGTGTTCGTGGCGGTGCTGTGTCTGCTGATCTGGTATGCGGCGCCGTTGCTGTCGTTTGGCAACGCGCAGCCGCTTGAATCGGCCGCCGCGCGGACGATCGCCATTGCAGTGGTGCTTGCGCTGTTTGCGATCTACGGGCTGTACCGCATGGTGCGCCTGATGCAGAACGACGCGAAGTTCCTGTCGCGAATACTGACGTTCGGTGACAGGCAGGAGCCATCCCCTGCGGCGGACGCGCTCGTCGAGATCGGCAGGATGGCCGACGCAGCGCTTGATCGCTTGCGCTCGATGCACACGGGTGCAAGTGTCGTGGGCCGTTTGTTTCAGGGCAAGCGCTACCTGTACGAGTTGCCGTGGTACATCACGTTGGGGTCGAAGGGTGCCGGCAAGACGACGGCGATGCTGAATGCCGGACTCGCCTTTCCGGGCGCCGAGCAGATTCAACAGGCGTTAGTGCGGCTCGCTGGCGGTGACGGCACGGCGCGTGTCGATTGGTGGCTCACGAACGACGCGGTGCTGATCGACACCACCGGGCGTTATACCCGTCCCGGGCTGACATCCAGGCGTGGTATGGACGTTGTCGCGGAGGCCGGCAAGACAGCGAATTCGCCTGTTTCAATCACGTCGACGCGTGCGGCACGAAAGGAGGACGCGACGTCGAAACGCGTGGATAGCGATCGGGACGCCCAGACTGTTGATGTTGCCGAATGGCACGGGTTTCTTGCGTTGCTGCGCAAACACCGTCCGCGTGCGCCGATCAATGGCGCGCTGCTGACAGTCGACGTCGCGGAGATCATCGGTGCAGATGCGCCGACGCGTGCCGCGGCTGCTGCGGCATTGTCCGCGCGACTGGCCGAGTTGCGCGGCGATCTCGGCATCCGCTTTCCGGTCTATCTCATCGTCACCAGGATGGACGCGCTGACAGGCTTTGCCGAATACTTCGATTCGCTGACAGCAGAGGGCCGCTCGCAGGCATGGGGCATGACGTTGCCTCATGATGTCCGGGCGACGGCGAAAGACGGTCTGCGCGAGCGTTGCCAAACCGAACTTGGCCTGCTGGCGGCCCGGCTCGCGGACGGTGTCAACACCCGCTTGCAGGACGAATACGACGAGGCCAGGCGTCGCAAGCTGGTGGCATTGCACGAGGAGTTCGCACTGCTGCTTCAGCCGTTGGGCGCGTTGATCGAGTGCGTGTTCCTCGATTCCCGATATGACCCGACCCAGCGCGACGCAAGCTTGCGGGGTGTCTACTTCACCAGCGCGCGGCAGGACAGCCATACGATCGCCGCTGATCGTCACACGGTCATCCAGCAACTCTGGACGGAACTGAAGCGTGTGCCCGGCGCCACGACAGATGACCCTGTCAGCCACCAGAGCTACTTCCTGCAGGACGTACTGACCCGGGTGGTGTTTCCGGAAGCCCATCTCGTGCGGCCCAATCTTCACTGGGAGTTCCGCTTCAGGCTGCTGAGGACGGTCGCACACGCGCTATTGCTCGTGCTGTTTGCGTGGCT
>NZ_JAXDPY010000285.1:0-18309 GCF_034668105.1 Paraburkholderia sp.
ATGTGGGTGCCTGACGTGTACCAAGGCGCACCGACCGCAATGACGCTGCTCGTCGGCGGCGGTCCGAAGGTCGCGGCATTCGCGTGGGGTCTGCGTTTCCTCGTGATGGGTCTGCTGCCGCTGGCCGTCGAGTGGCAGGAAATGCTGGTGATCCTGGCGGCGCTGTCGCTGATCGTCGGCAACATCACCGGTATCGTGCAACGCAACGTCAAGCGGATGCTCGCGTATTCGGCAATTTCGAACATGGGCTTCGTGTTGCTCGGCCTGCTGGCTGGCGTCGTGGACCACAAGACCACGGGCGCCGCCAACGCGTACGGCTCGGCGATGTACTACAGCATCGTCTACCTGATTACGACGATGGGCACCTTCGGCATCATCATGCTGCTGGCACGCCGCGATTTCGAAGCGGACACGCTCGAAGACTTCAAGGGCCTGAATCAACGTAGCCCGGTATTCGCTTTCGTCATGATGGTGATGATGTTCTCGCTCGCCGGCATTCCGCCCGCCGTCGGTTTCTACGCCAAGCTCGCGGTGTTGCAGGCAACCATGAATGCCGGGTTGACGTGGCTCACCGTGTTGGCCGTCATCACGTCGCTGTTCGGCGCGTTCTACTACCTGCGTATCGTCAAGCTGATGTACTTCGACGAACCGCAAGACAAATCGCCGATCCTCGCCGACACGAGCACGCGTGCGTTGCTGGCACTCAATGGTGTCGCCGTGCTGGTGCTCGGTATCGTGCCGGATCCGCTGTTGAAGGCCTGCCTGCAGGCTATCCAGCACACGCTGCTGCTCTGATGTCGGCTGCGGGCTGGTTTATCGTGTTGTTGGCGCTGGTCGGCGCCAACCTGCCGTTCCTCAATCAACGGCTCTTCGCCGTCGTGCCGTTGAAGGCGGCGAAGAAGAGCGCCTGGATCCGGATTGCCGAATTGATCGTGCTGTACTTTGCGGTCGGCGCGCTCGGTTTTCTGCTGGAAGCACGCGCGGGTAACCGGTTCGAACAGGGGTGGCAGTTCTACGCGATCACGTTTGCATTGTTCGTCGTGTTCGCATTCCCCGGCTTTACCTTCCAGTATCTCGTCAAACGCCGCTGACGGCCTTTCGCCGTCGCGCATCAAGCTGTTCTGAGGTCGTATATGGCTGAACTTCCCGATCACGACGCCGCGCTTACCGAGACCTGTACGGAGAGCAAAACGATCCATCAAGGGCCGTTCCTTACGCTCAAATGCGATACGGTCCGCTTGCCGGACGGTAAGCAGGCTACGCGCGAGTACGTTCAGCATCCGGGCGCCGTGATGGTGATTCCGCTATTCGACGACGGCCGTGTGTTGCTGGAAAGTCAGTACCGTTATCCGATGGGCAAGGTGATGGTCGAATATCCGGCGGGCAAGCTCGATCCGAACGAAGGCGCACTGGCTTGCGCGAAACGGGAGCTGCGGGAAGAGACCGGCTATACCGCGCGCGAGTATGTTTATCTGACGCGCATTCATCCCATCATTTCCTACTCGACCGAGTTCATCGATATTTACCTGGCGCGCGGATTGACTGCCGGCGAGCGTAAACTCGACGACGGCGAATTTCTCGAACTGTTCACGGCGACTGTGGCCGATGTGTCCGAGTGGGTGCGCACCGGCAAGATTACCGATGTGAAGACCGTCATTGGCACGTTCTGGCTGGAGAAGGTGTTGTCGGGTACCTGGCCAATGGCCGAGCCGCAATAGCGCGCGCTGTTTGTAACGCCGACCGGGCGCGAGTCGCGCCGGCTGGAAAATTCGCAAAAAAGCCCCTGTTGGTCCATGACCGCAGGGGCTTTGCCATTGCGGGTACGAAATCGACTCAATGCGCTAGCACGTGGCTGAAAAATGGGTTCTCGTCCTATGCCATCCGACAGTCTCGCCCCCCGTTTGTTGCCGCTCTAGTATCGATGGCTGGCAACGGAGTTTGTTATCGCACTTATTCCGGATAACGAATGATATGAGATGGTTTTGCGCGAGGACGTATTTTTGTGGTTGTCACTTGACAACCATTGGCGTACGCCTTAAATTGGAGGGTATAGATGGTTCGTGGAATCCATTCCAAGAAAGAAGTCGAGGCCGCGTTGGCTTACGCGGAAAGAAACGGCTGGCGTGTGCAGGGCGGCGGCAAAGGTCATGCGTGGGGAAAGATGTACTGCCCTTACAAGGAGGCGGAGTGTCGCTGCGGTGAGTTCTGCATTTCGAGTGTGTGGAGCACGCCGAAGAATCCCGGGAATCACGCAAGGCACCTTAGGCGCATCGTCGACAACTGCACGGCGCGTCGGCAGTAAACGTGTTCGAAGGGCAAAAAGCCCGAAGCTGAATGAAGGCAGGAGTAGCTTATGGAATATGTGTTCACCTTGAAGTACAGGCTTGCCGCTGAAGATTGCGATCTTGACGAGATCGTCGAGCGGCTGGGCGAAGCGGGATGTGACGACGCTACGATCGGCGTAGGGCAGCCAGGGCGCATTGCGCTGTTTTTTGCACGCGAGGGCGCATCAGCGTTCGAGGCGCTTGTCAGCGCACTCAAAGATATCAAACAGGTCGTGCCGTCCGCACGCCTTGTCGAAGCGGGGCCGGATTTCGTCGGCCTTACGGATGTCGCTGAGGTCGCGGGCGTGTCACGGCAAAACATGCGTAAGCTGATGCTGAGCCATGCTATTGATTTTCCACCGCCGGTACACGAGGGCAGTGCGTCGGTATGGCATCTGTCGGACATTCTGGATTGGCTGACCGCGCGTGGCGGCTATGACATCAAGGCGGACGTGTTCGATGTCGCCAAATCGGCCAAGCAGATCAACCTCGCCAAAGAGGCGCTCGAACTCGAACCGCGGCTTAACCGCCAACTCGAATCCCTTGTGGCTTAAAAGGTGCGCAGCGGTGAGCGCGCGAACCCATGGGTGCCATACGTTCAGCGCGCTCTTTCATCTGCGGGTTTTCGGTGTGCCGTTCGCTGATTGACTCACCTTCGGCAGCCCGTTGCGCAAAGCGTTAAAATCGCGCACCGCGTTCGATTTGTCGGCGACGCCTGGCGTCAATGCGCCGTCCGTAGAAATTTACGAACGACCGTTCACAAATTTCCATTTTGCGCTAAACTGGCACGCAAGCCCTGATTCCACATGAAGGTCCTCGATTTACAGTGTCCGCATGGCCATCGGTTCGAAGGCTGGTTCGCTTCGGCGGATGATTTCGAGTCGCAGCAGTCCCGCAAGCTCATTGAATGTCCGATCTGCGGCGCGAACGAAGTGAGCCGTTTGCCGTCGGCGCCCCGGTTGAACCTGTCGGGGGCGACTGATACGAAAGTCCCGGCGGGCGCGGCGGACATGCAGGCGCGTGTGATGCGCGCTTTGCGCGAGGTACTGGAAAAGACTGAGAACGTGGGCGACCGCTTCGCTGAGGAAGCACGGCGCATTCACTACAACGAAGCGCCTGCACGCAATATTCGCGGTGTCACGACACCGGAAGATGCGAAAGCCTTAGTCGAAGAAGGCATCGAAGTGATGCCGCTGCCGGTCCCGGCTGCCTTGAAGGAACCGCTGCAATAGCGCAGTGGCTCACTGGCGGCGGGCGGTCGCGGCCAGGAGACACTACGCATGAATCTGGACTATTCCCCCGCTGACGACGCGTTCCGCGCCGACATCCGCGCCTGGCTCGAAGCGAATTTGCCTCGCGAGCTGAGCGACAAGGTACTCAACCACAAACGTCTGAACCGTGAAGACTTCGCTGGCTGGCACAAGCTGCTCGGCACGCGCGGCTGGTCGGTCATCGCATGGCCGAAGGAATACGGCGGCCCGGGCTGGGACGCGACCCAACGGCATATCTGGGACGAAGAGTGCGCGCGTATCGGCGCGCCGTCCGTGCTGCCCTTCGGCGTCTCGATGGTGGCACCGGTGCTGATGAAGTACGGCAATGAGGCGCAGAAGCGCCACTATCTGCCACGCATACTCGACGGTACTGACTGGTGGTGTCAGGGCTATTCCGAGCCTGGCTCCGGTTCCGACCTGGCCTCACTGCGAACGCGTGCCGAGCGCGTTGGCGATCACTATGTGGTCAACGGTCAGAAAACCTGGACCACACTGGGCCAGTACGCCGACATGATGTTCTGCCTCGTTCGTACCGACAGCGGCGCAAAAAAGCAGGAGGGCATTTCCTTCCTGCTGGTCGACATGAAAACGCCTGGTATTACCGTGCGCCCGATCATCACGCTCGACGAAGACCACGAAGTCAACGAAGTCTTCTTCGAGGACGTGAAGGTGCCGGTCGAGAATCTGGTCGGCGAAGAGAATCGCGGCTGGACTTATGCGAAGTACTTGCTTGGACACGAGCGCACGGGTATCGCTCGTGTCGGTCAATCGAAGCGCGAACTCGTATTTCTGAAGCGCCTCGCGCTGGATCAGAAGAAGAACGGCAAACCGTTGCTGCAGGATCCTGTGTTTGCCGCCAAAGTCGCGAGTCTCGAGATTGAACTGATGGCCCTCGAAGTCACCGTGCAACGCGTGGTGGCCAATGAAACGGGCGGACGTGGGCCGGGTCCCGAGGCGTCCATGCTCAAGATCAAGGGCACGGAAGTGCAGCAGGCACTAACCGAACTCATGTTCGAAGCAATCGGACCGCTCGCCGCACCGTTCGACGTGCCATTCCTCGAAGGCGAACGCGAACATAGCGTCGCCGGTGACGATGACGCCGCGCCGTTGGCCGCGTACTACTTCAACTTCCGCAAGACGTCGATTTACGGCGGCTCGAACGAAATTCAAAAGAACATCATCGCGCAGATGATTCTGGGACTTTGAGGAGCGGCGCATGGACTTCACTTTCAACGACGAACAACAGCAATTTGCCGACGCGCTGCGCCGCTATCTGGACAAGAGCTACGGGTTCGAAGCGCGCCAGGCGATCGTGCAATCGGAAGCCGGCGTGTCGGATCCGCACTGGGCAGCCTTTACCGAACTCGGCCTGACCGCTTTGCCGGTGCCGGAAGCTCACGGTGGCTTCAACGGCAGCCCGATCGATATGCTGGTCGTCATGCAGGAACTCGGGCGTGCTTTAGTGATCGAGCCGTATTGGGCGACCGCGGTGGGCATCGAGGCGCTACGGCTGGCGGGCACGCAGCAGGGCGAAGACGCATCGCTGCTCGAACGCGCGGCTCAGGGTGAGATCAAGCTGGCAGTGGCATTTCACGAGCCGCACGCGCGCTACGACCTGTTCGAGGTCGCGACTGTTGCGAACGGGCAGCGCGATCAACAGACATTGACTGGCACGAAATCGGTTGTACTGCACGGCGCGCAAGCGGATTACTGGATCGTGCCAGCAAGGCTCGATGGCGAGATCGCGCTCTTTGTCGTCGCTCGCGATGCGGCTGGCGTTGCAGTGACCGACTACCGCACAATCGACGGCCAGCGTGCCGCGACACTCAGGTTCAACGGCACGCCGGCTCGCCAGCTCACCGGCAAGCACGCCGGTGCCGCGGCTCTGGAACACATCGCGGACTACGGCACGGTATTGCTGTGTGCGGAAGCGGTCGGCGCGCTCGACGCGTTGAACCATGCAACGGTCGAATACACCAAAACGCGCCAGCAATTCGGCCAGCCGATCGCACGATTTCAGGCGTTGCAGCACCGCATGGTCGAGATGCTGATTCACGCCGAGCAGGCGCGGTCGGTCACTTATCTCGCGGCCATGCGATACACGAGCGCAGATGCCGACGAACGTCGTCGCGCGGTCTCCGCCGCGAAAGCGCGAGTGGGTCAGGCCGCACGCTTTGTTGGTCAGCAGGCGGTCCAGTTGCACGGCGGCATGGGCGTTACGAACGAAGTCGCGGCGGCGCATCTGTTCAAACGTCTTGCTATCATCGAAACCACGTTGGGCGATGTTGATCACCATCTCGCGCGGTTCGCCGCGCTGCCTGGCTTTGTCATCGCCGAAGCTTGATCAGCCGGGCGAATCGGAAGAAAGAGGTGTGACGATGGGTCTGAGTTATGAAGACATGGTAGTCGGCACGACTACCGAAATCGGCAAGCATACTTTCACGCGCGAAGAGATTGTCGAGTTCGCGGAGAAGTTCGATCCGCAGCCGTTTCATCTGGACGAGGCTGCAGCCGCGGCGTCGCCGTTTCGCGGACTGGTCGCAAGCGGCTGGCACACCTGTTCCGTGATGATGGGCATGCTCGTGCGCACCGCGATCGCGGGTTCCACGTCGATGGGCTCGCCCGGCATCGACGAAATTCGCTGGTTAAAGCCGGTGCGCGTCGGCGACACGATCACGATGATGAACGCCGTACTCGGCAAGCGCGTATCGGAGAGTAAGCCGGATCGCGGCATCGTTTCGACGCAGTGGGAAGGCTTCAACCAGCACGGCGAAATGGTGATCAGCGTACGCTCCAAGGCTTTGTTCGGACTGCGCAATCCCGGGGCCACGTCGTGACGGGCAGCGCGTTGTCTGCCGCCACGTTTGGCGATGCGGCGGCATTGCGCGCGCTGATTGGCGCTGAACCACTCGTTAGCGACTGGCTGACGGTCGATCAGGCGAGTGTCGATCGTTTCGCCGAGGCCACCGGCGATCATCAATGGATTCACGTGGACCCGGAGCGGGCGCGGCGTGAGTCCCCGTTCGGTGGTCCGGTCGCGCATGGGTTCATGACGCTGTCGCTGATTCCCGCGCTACTCGACCAGACGGTGGCACTCGTGCAGCGCATGGGCGTCAATTACGGCTTGAATCGCGTGAGGTTCACGTCGCCGGTGCTGGTCGGTTCACAATTGCGGGCACGGTTCGCGGTTGCATCCGTCACTGACGTCGACAACGCGGGGGTGCAGGTCGAGTGGAACGTAACGCTGGAGCAGCAGGGTAGTGAGCGGCCCGTATGTGTCGCGGCATTTATCACGCGACACTATTTCTAACGGGGATAACCGCGAGTCGCCCGCATGGCAAAAAAGCGCGAGTGGCAGTAACGTCATCTCGCGCTTTTTTATATCGACGTACGTGCGGCTGACAACAACGCTGCGGTCACATTGTCAACGCGAGCGAATCGGACGCGACGGCACACACGGCCGCAAATTACCGCTTCGCGTACTGCGTCGCGCCGAATAGTATTTCCTTAGCCTTATCGTCCATGAGCGGTTTGCGGGCCGACGCCAGCACGTCGACACCGCGCACGACCGCCGGACGTGCGGCAATGTCTTCATGCCAGCGCTTCACATTCGGAAGCTCATTGAGATCGACCCCCTGGTTTTGCCACGAGCGGGTCCACGGAAACGCGGCGATATCCGCAATCGTGTAATCGTTGCCGGCCAGATACCGGGTCTTGCCGAGTTGTGTATCCATTACGCCATAGAGGCGTCGCGTTTCGTTCGTGTAGCGATTGATCGCGTATTCGATCGGCTCCGGCGCGTAGACGCGGAAGTGATGCGTTTGCCCGAGCATGGGACCTAATCCGCCCATCTGGAACATCAGCCATTGCAGTGTTGCATAGCGTGCGGCTGGGTCGGTCGGCAGGAACTTGCCGGTTTTCTCGGCGAGATAAAGCAGAATCGCCCCCGATTCGAATAGCGCGAACGGTTTGCCGTCGGCGCCCTTGGGACCCTCGGAATCGACGATCGCCGGAATCTTGTTGTTCGGGCTGATAGCGAGGAACTCGGGTTTGAACTGGTCGCCCGCGCCGATATCCACGGCATGCGCGGTGTATGCGAGGCCGGTTTCCTCGAGCATGATGTGAACCTTGTGGCCGTTCGGGGTGGCCCAGCTATAGACGTCGATCATCCTGGCTCCTTCGTTTCGTGGAAGCGGCGCCACCAAGGGCGCCGCAGTCGACGAAAATTAGAGCACAGATCGGACGATGCTGCTGGCCGTGAACTCGCGCGATCGCGTCGGCCCGATCTCAAACCCGCGTAATCGGCGTCTCCACGCGAGCCGCGGCACCCGCATCCATATAGCGCGCCAATTCGAGCTTTGCGATTGCGTTGCGATGCACTTCGTCCGGGCCATCGGCGAAGCGTAAGGTCCGCGCGGATGCATATGCATACGCCAGCGGAAAATCGTCGCTGACGCCGCCGCCGCCGTGTGCCTGGATCGCCCAGTCGATCACCTGACACGCCATATTCGGCGCGACCACCTTGATCATCGCAATCTCGCCGCGCGCGCCCTTGTTGCCGACGGTGTCCATCATGTATGCGGTCTTCAACGTCAACAGACGCGCTTGCTCGATCATGCAGCGTGCTTCAGCGAGACGCTCCTGGGTGACGCCCTGCGCCGCGACCGGCTTGCCGAACGCCACCCGTTGCAGCGAGCGCTTCGCCATCAATTCAATCGCGCGCTCGGCGAGGCCGATCAACCGCATGCAATGGTGGATGCGTCCCGGTCCGAGGCGGCCTTGGGCGATTTCGAAACCGCGTCCTTCACCGAGCAGCATGTTGGTGGCCGGCACGCGCACGTTTTCGAGCGTGATTTCCATGTGGCCGTGCGGCGCGTCGTCATAACCGAACACGGTGAGAGGGCGGTGCACGGTGATGCCGGTCGCGTCGGCGGGCACCAGAATCATCGACTGCTGCGCATGGCGCGGCGCCTCAGGATCGGTCTTGCCCATCACGATGTAGACCTTGCAGCGCGGATCCCCCGCACCGGACGACCACCACTTGTGGCCGTTGATCACGTAGTAGTCGCCATCGCGCACGATGCTCGTCTGAATGTTGGTTGCGTCCGACGACGCCACTTCCGGCTCGGTCATCAGAAACGCCGAACGGATTTGCCCCTGCAACAGCGGTTCGAGCCATTCGCGCTTGTTGTCGTCGCTGCCGTAGCGCTCGATCGTTTCCATGTTGCCGGTGTCGGGCGCGTTGCAGTTGAACACTTCCGGCGCCCACGGTACACGGCCCATGATCTCGCACAGCGGCGCGTATTCAAGATTCGTCAGACCGGCGCCTCGTACCGATTCAGGCAGGAACAGGTTCCACAAGCCGGCGTCGCGCGCCTTCTGTTTCAGTTGCTCGATCAGTTCAGTCGGCAGCCATGCGTTGCCGTTCTGGCGATTGCGCGCGATCTCGGCGTAGAACGCCTGCTCGTTCGGATAGATGTGTTCGTCAAAGAAGGCGAGCAGTTTCTCGCGCAGCGCCTGAACCTTCGGGGTGTAATCGAAATTCATGTATGACCTCGCGGATGACGAATAACGTTTGTTCGGGAGCGCAGCTCGCTGCGCCGATTCGATTCGGTTAGCGCACCTTCTGCGCATAGCGCCAGGCGAGTTCGGCCATCGGCTTGGCACGACGGCCGGCATCGAGCGCCTGAGCGCTGGCCGCCGTGCCGTCAACCACACGTTTCATGATCCCTTGCAGGATCGCGGCGATGCGGAACATGTTGTAGGCCAGATAGAAATTCCAGTCGCCGTGGATCTCGAAGCCGGTGCGTTTGCAATAGCGCTCGACGTATTGCGCTTCGTCGGGAATACCGAGGGCCGCCCAATCGAGACCCGCGATGCCGCGGAATTGCGTCGGATCGACGTGCCATGCCATGCAGTGATAGGCGAAGTCGGCGAGCGGGTCGCCGAGCGTCGACAGTTCCCAGTCGAGCACGGCGAGTACCCGTGGCTCATTGGGATGGAAGATCAGATTGTCGAGCCGGTAGTCGCCATGCACGACCGACGCGCGCTCACCCGTTTCGGCCGGCATGTGTTGCGGAAGCCATTCGATCAGGCGTTGCATCGCATCGATCGGTTCCGTTTCGGAGGCGATGTACTGTTTGCTCCAGCGGCCGATCTGGCGCGCGAAGTAGTTGCCCGGTTTGCCGTAGTCCGCAAGGCCGATTGCTGCTACATCGACGCTATGCAGCGCGGCAATCACGCGATTCATTTCATCGTAAACCGCCGTGCGCTCCGCAGGCGTCATGCCGGGCAAGGACTGGTCCCACAGCACGCGGCCCTCGACGAACTCCATCACGTAGAACGCCCGGCCAATCACGCTCTCGTCCTCGCACAACGCGAGCATTTTCGCGACCGGCACGTCGGTGTCGGCAAGTGCATGCATCACCCGGTATTCGCGTTCGACGGCGTGCGCCGAGGGCAGTAACTTCGCGGCCGGCCCGGGCTTGGCGCGCATCACATACGCACGCGACGGCGTGACGAGTTTGAAGGTGGGATTGGACTGGCCGCCCGCGAATTGTTCCAGCGTGAGCGGTCCGGTGAATCCGTCGACATGCTGGCTTAGCCACGCGGCGAGCGCGTCACTGTCGAAGCGTTGCCGCTCATTGACCGGACGCGTGCCCTCGAAGTCCGAGTAATCTGGTTTGTGTTCTGGTTCGCCGGTCTGTGTGGCTTGCACCATATGTCTCCTCCAGTTCGGTTCAGCTACGCTTGTATTGAATGAATTGTGCGTAGAGCATTTCCATCGTGGTGTTGCGAACGTCGCGATGGAGTGGCGACGGCGGTGAATAGTTGATCGTGCGCAGCACCCAGTCGCGCAGCGCGGTGCCGACGTCGAGCGCGTTGATGCAACCGGTGGCCTGCGCCAGATGGCCGAAGAACGTGCGGCCGCCCGCGGTGAGCGCGTGCGACAGAATCGCGCGATTCACCCCGCCGTGCAGCACCAGCAGCACAGTGTCCCACGACGTGTCCTCGCGCAATGCCGCCAGCGCGGGCAACACGCGGTCGAACAACGCGCCGATGGTTTCGCCGTCGAGAAAGCGCGTGCTTTCCGGCACGACGCCGTCGAACACGCCGAGAAATGCCGCTTCCATGTCCTGAAGCGGAATATTGCCAAGCTTACCGCCGCGAATTTCCTGCCATGCGGGCTCGACCTCGAGCTCGATCTGCTGACCGGTCTCGGCCAGGACGCGCTGCGCGGTTTCGACCGTGCGCGGCAAACCGCTCACGATCACCCGGTCGAACCGGACTTGCTGCCCGGCGAACACGCGGCCTGCCGCGCTTGCCTGCTCGCGGCCGTTCGCATTCAACGGTACCGTTTCAGGATCGATCGCGCGGCCGCTGTCGTCGAAGTAGGTCACGTCGCCGTGACGCATCAGGAAGATCCGGCGGCGCTGCGGCAGTTGATAGTCAGGCATTGTCCCTTCGTTCACTGAGGTTCACTTGTAGACCGGCGCGCGCTTTTCGAGGAATGCGGAAATTCCTTCGAGCCCTTCGCGATGGTGCAGGGATGCGACGAAGCTGTCGCGCTCGGCAACCAGATGTTCGGCGAGCGGCTGGGCGCCGGCCGCGCCGATGAGCCCCTTGATGCGCGCGACCGAATTCGGCGAAATCTTGCCTAGCTCGTCAGCCCAGGCGACAGCGGTGTCGCGCACTGTGCCGGCCTTGGCCAGTTTGTTGACGACGCCGAGTTCGTGCAGACGCGTGGCGCCGATCGGTTTGCCTTCGATCAGCACCTCGGTTGCCAGCTGGCGCGGCAACGCCTGCGCGAGGAACCATGAGCCGCCGCCGTCGGGCGTGAGACCGACGCGCGCATACGACATCACGAACCTGGCGTCTTCCGCGGCGACGATCAGATCGCAGGCGAGCGCCAGCGAAAATCCTGCGCCGGCCGCGGCGCCCTCAACAGCAGCGATCACCGGCTTCGACGACAGACGCAGCGCCGAAATCCATTCGCCCAGCAGATCGATACTCTCGGCCTGTACCGATGGATCTTTCGCGCGGTTTTCCAGCAGACGGTTCAGATTGCCGCCGGCACAAAAAAAGTTGTCCGCGCCGGTAATCACGACCGCGCGGATCGACGGATCGCGCTCGACCGAATCGAGCGCTTCGATGCCCGCGGCATACATGTCCGGATGCAGCGCATTGCGTGCGCCGGGGTTCGACAGCGTGAGGACTAGCGTCGATTCGCTTTCGGTCGGGCGCGAGGTCAGCAGTTCGGCGCTCATTGTTGGGTCTCCCTTTGAGTGTCGGCGGCGTCGCGTTGGGTGAGGGACAGGCCAAGTTGCGCCCGCCGTGCAAGCCACGGTGATGGACGGTAGCGTGGATCGCCGAGTACGCTGAAGATATTGCGCAAGATCGTGAGGATCGTTGCCGCGCCAAGTGCATCGCCGAGTGCGAGCGGCCCACGCGGGTAGCCGAGGCCGAGCATCACGGCGAGGTCGATATCGTCCGGCGTGGCGATCTGTTTCTGAGCGATGTCGCAGCCGATATTGACGATGGTCGCCACCACGCGTTGCGCGACGAAGCCGGTCGAGTCGCGGATGACGGTGACGGGAATGCCGTCGGCGGCCAACAGCGCGTGCGCGCTCTCGCGTGCGGCGCGGCTGGTGGCCGGGGTTGTCATCAGCGTGCGGCGCTGTGCCGCGAGCAGCGGGAACAGCGTGTCGAAAGCGACAACGCGGGTTGCATCGAGTGCTTCGTCAACGGCAGCGGTGGTCGCGTCATGACCGAACGGTGTTACGACGATCAGTGAGTCCGCTGCGGGCGTGGCGCCGTCGTCGAGCTTGACGCCGGCCTTGGTGACGAGCTGCGCGACGGCTTCGTGCGCTTGCGGATAGCGCTTGCTGACCCACACGCTTTGCGGCAGTTCGGTTGGCGCGGGCGCCTCGGCTGGCACTTGCTGTTTGCCGTCTTCATAGCGGTAGAAGCCCTCGCCCGTCTTGCGGCCGATCAGTCCACCCGCGAGCCGCGTGCCCGTGATCGGTGAGGGTGTGAAGCGCGGCTCTTCGTAGAACTGGTGATAGATCGATTCCATCACGGGATGCGATACGTCGAGCGCGGTCAGATCGAGTAGTTCGAACGGCCCGAGACGAAACCCCGCCTGCTCGCGCATGATGCGGTCGATGTCGGCGAAGCTCGCCACGCCTTCGCCCGCCACGCGCAGGCCTTCTGTGTTCATCCCGCGGCCGGCATGATTGACGATGAAGCCGGGCATGTCTTTCGCGCGCACCGGCGTGTGGCCCATGCGGCGCGCGAGATCCATCAGCGCGTCGCCGGCGGCGGGATCGCTGCGCAGGCCGTCGATCACTTCGACGACCTTCATCAACGGAACCGGATTGAAGAAATGGTAACCCGCTACGCGCGACGGATTCGTGCAACCCGCCGCAATCGCGGTAATCGACAACGACGACGTATTCGATGCCAGCACGCAGCGCCCGCTTACCACTGCTTCGAGTTCGCGAAAAAGGGCTTGCTTCACCTCGAGCTTTTCGACGATCGCCTCGACGACCAGATCGCAATCGGCCAGATCGCCGATCACCTGCGCGCCGCTCACGTTCGCCAGCGCGGCGAGCGAGCGGGCCTGATCGAGCTTGCCTTTGGCGGTCAATTTGGCGAAAGTCTCGGCAAGGTAGTCACGCGCGGCGCCGATCGCGGCGGGATTCGTGTCGTACAGACGCACGGTAAGGCCCGCCAGTGCGGCAATCTGGGCGATGCCACGCCCCATTGCACCGGTTCCGACAATGCCGATAGTCTCGATACTGAAATTGCGAGAGGTCATTGTGATGCTCGACTCCATGGTTATTTTAGAATAGCACGATCGTGCAATTTACTGGATGATTGATCGAAGGCCGCCGCTTTTGATGTCGACGAGCGGTCTCATACAACCCGAAGGAAGGAGACACCCCATGATCAAGCTGTGCGGTTTCGCGCTCTCGAACTATTACAACAAGGTGAAGTTCGTGCTTCTCGAACACGGCATTCCGTTCGAGGAAGTGTTCGTGCTGCCGAGCCAGGAAGAGACGATGCTCGAGCATTCTCCGCTCGGCAAGGTGCCCTATATCCAGACCGAGCGCGGCGATCTGTGCGAATCGCAAAGCATTGTCGAGTATCTGGCCGCGCGTTTTCCCGACAAGGCGATCTTCTCCGCTGACCCATGGGAGGCAGCCAAGGAGCGCGAGTTGATCATGTTCGTAGACGTGCATCTCGAACTGACCGCACGCAATCTCTACAAGCAGGCGTTCTTCGGCGGTACCGTGACTGATGCGACCAAGGGGCGTATCGAGAAGTTGCTCGTACATCACATTGCCGGCTTCAAGCGGATCGCGAAGTTCGGGCCGTATCTGAGCGGCGAGCGTTTTAGTGTCGCGGACGCGGCGGGTTATGTGAGCTTGCCGCTGGTCGGCATGGCGACGCAGACCGTGTACGGCCGCGACTTCCTGCTCGACGCCGGTGTGGACTGGAAAAGCTATGTGAAGGCGATCAACGCCCGGCCGGCCGCGCAACGCGTGACCGAAGACCGTAAGGCGTATATCGCGGCATCGCGTGCGGCCTGAGGTATGGCGGTATTGAGGCCGAAATGAATCCGGGCGTGCAACGCACGCGCGGGCCGCTGCGCGCGATGGCGAGGAACGTGGGTTCGTTCGCAGCATCGCGCGGGACATCCTAGAGCCGCGCCAGCCGCTCGAGCGCGGTAGCGAGTGTGGCTTCCTGCTTGGCAAAGCAGAAACGCACCACGCCCGATTCATGGGCTTCGTGATAGAACGCCGAGACCGGGATCGCCGCGACACCCACCTCGCCGGTCAGCCATTGCGCGAAATCGGCTTCGGGCAAGTCGCTGATCGCCGAATAGTCGACGCACTGAAAGTAGGTGCCCGTGCAAGGCAGCAGCTTGAAGCGGGAATTCGCGAGCCCGGCGCGGAAGAAGTCGCGTTTCTTCTGGTAAAACGCAGGCAGATCCAGATACGGTGCCGGATCCTTCATGTAGTCCGCAAGACCCACCTGCATCGGCGTGTTGACCGTGAACACGTTGAACTGGTGCACTTTGCGGAATTCCGCAGTGAGCGCGGCGGGCGCGGCAACGTAGCCGACTTTCCAGCCGGTGACGTGATAGGTCTTGCCGAAGCTCGACACCACGAAGCTGCGCTGCGCCAGCTCCGGATAACGCGCCACGCTTTCATGCGGCGCGCCGTCGTAGACCATGTGCTCATACACTTCATCCGACAGAATCAGCACGTTGGTGCCGCGCACGATTTCCTCGAGCTTGCGCATGTCTTCACTGCGCCAGACTGTCCCGGTCGGATTGTGCGGCGTATTGATCAGCAGGAGCCGCGTTTTCGGGGTGATCGCGGCAGCAAGCTTGTCGAACGGGATCGTGTAGTCGGGCGCTTCGAGCGTGACGAATACGGGCTTGCCGCCAGCCAGTTCGATCGACGGCAGGTAACTGTCGTAGGTCGGCTCGACCACGATCACTTCGTCGCCCGGATGCACGGTGCAGAGAATCGCGGTCAGCAGCGCCTGCGTGGCGCCCGCGGTCACGGTGATCTCACTGGTGGCGTCGTAGCGGCGGCCGTACAGATTGGCGATCTTGTCCGAAATGGCCTGACGCAGCGGCGCGGCGCCCGCCATGGGCGGGTATTGATTGTGGCCGTCGCGCATGGCGTTTGCGACGGCGTCGACAATGCGGGGATCGCAGCCGAAGTCGGGGAAGCCCTGGCCGAGGTTCACCGCGCCTTTTTCGGCGGCGAGCGCACTCATGACGGTGAAGATCGTCGTGCCGACGTCCGGCAGGCGAGACGGAAACGAGGGACTCATGGGCGTGTCGTGCGGTGCATTCATGGCGCTGTCCGGAGCAGGGTCGAGTGAATTGGCGAAAGGCGTCGTTTGAAAAGGACGAAGCCTGATTGTAGGGAAAACGCGGCGCTGCGTGCGCACCTTCGGCCCAACGTTGGCCATTCGGCCAGGGGTCATAGGGTTACACGGGTTACTACACGGGCGCGGGTTCGTCCGCCGCGCTCATACAGGCGCTGACGAACGGCGCCGGCCGGGCAATCTGAAAACCGAAGTCACGCGCAATCCGTTTGGCAAGTTTCAACACTGCGCGGTCTTTCGATACCAGCCAGTGGGCCTGCGCGGCGTACGCGAGTTCGAGGAATTTCTGGTCGTCGCGGTCTTTGCATTTGGGCAGCGGCCTGGCATCTTCCGTGGGCGCCGCGGTCTCGACCAGCTGCGCGAGCCGCGCGACGACGGCAAGCGCCGCCGCCTTGTCGACATTGCGATGCACGAATTGCGGATAGTCGAGCACGTAGGTGAGTTCGGCGAGGCAGCGCGCGTCGATCAGCGCGGCCAGCGCGCCACTTTCGAGCGCGGCGCGGATCGGCCGCGTGTGCGGATCGTCGAACACGAGAATATCGATCCACACATTGGAATCGAGGACGACGCGCAAAGCGCCATGTGAGGCATGGGAACCGGGCATTCGTTACAATCTGGCTTTCGTCTTTGACCGCCAGGCACGGCGTGCCTGCAAGCCTCTATGATAATCGTTCTGTCGCCGGCGAAATCGCTCGACTACGAAACCCCTCCGCACGTCAAAAAGCACACGATCCCCGATTTCGTCGATGACGCGGCCGAATTGATCGGCGGGTTGCGCCGTTTGTCGCCACAGCAGATCGGCTCGCTGATGAGCATTTCCGATCAGCTTGCACACCTCAATTTCCAGCGTTACGCGGAGTGGTCGCCGAGTTTCGGCACGCACAACGCCAAGCAGGCGGTACTCGCGTTCAACGGCGACGTGTATGAAGGTTTCAACGCGAAGACGTTGTCGTCGGCCGATCTGGATTACGCGCAAAGCCATGTGCGCGTGCTGTCCGGCCTCTACGGATTGCTGCGCCCACTCGACCTGCTACAGCCGTATCGGCTCGAAATGGGTACACGCTTTGCCAACGCGCGCGGCAAGGATCTGTACGCGTTCTGGGGCGAGCGGATCACGCAGGCTTTGAACGCGCAACTGAAGAAGAACACGGTCGCGTCGCGCGTGCTGGTCAATTGCGCGTCGGGCGAGTACTTCAAGTCGGTCAAACCCAGGCTTCTCGACGCGCCGATCGTCACACCCGTGTTTGAAGACTGGAAGGGCGGCCGCTACAAGATCATCAGCTTTCACGCCAAGCGCGCGCGCGGTCTGATGGCGCGCTACGCTGTCGAGAACCGCCTCGACAAGCCCGAGCAGCTGAAGGACTTCGACTCTGAAGGCTATGCGTTCGACGCCGAAGCCTCGAACGATTCCACTTACGTATTCCGCCGCCGCATCGCCGACCAGGCGATTGCCGCGCACACAAGCGCATAAGCACACAAGCAGGGAAGCACATCATGACGTTATCGATTACGAGCAACTTCGACGCGGGCGCAATCGAAGTGCTGGCTTGCGAAGACGCTGGCAACATCCGTCTGCGCGTGCGGCCCGACAGTCACGCCGAGTTCGCGCAGTGGTTTTATTTCCGTTTGTCCGGCGCGGCCGGTGAGCGCTGCGTGATGACCTTCGAAAATGCCGCGGCCTGCGCTTTCGCCGAAGGCTGGCGCGACTATCAGGCAGTGGCGAGCTACGACCGGGTGAACTGGTTCCGCGTGCCGACTTCCTACGACGGCCGCGTGCTGACGATCGACCACACACCTGATTTCGACCGCATCTACTACGCGTATTTCGAGCCGTATGGCGAGGAGCGTCACTCGGAGTTTCTCGGCGCGGTCCAGCAATTGCCGCAGGCCACGCTCACGGAATTGGGCAAGACGGTCGAAGGCCGGCCAATGTCGCTGCTGACGCTTGGCACGCCGCAAACCGGCGAGACGCCTAAAAAGAAAATCTGGCTGATCGCGCGCCAGCATCCTGGCGAGACGATGGCCGAATGGTTTATCGAAGGACTCGTCAAGCGTCTCGTGGGCTGGGGCGATTGGGTGGGCGACCCGGTGGCGCGCAAGCTCTACGATCACGCGGTGTTCTACATCGTACCGAACATGAATCCGGACGGCAGCGTGCACGGCAATCTGCGCACCAACGCGACGGGTGCGAACCTGAACCGCGAATGGATGGAGCCGGACGCCGCGCGCAGTCCCGAGGTACTGGTGGTGCGCGACGCCATTCACGCGACCGGTTGCGATCTCTTTTTCGATATCCACGGCGACGAAGCGCTGCCGTATGTCTTCGTGGCCGGCTCCGAAATGCTGCCGGGTTTCACCGAGCGGCAAGGGGAGGAGCAGAAAGCGTTCATTGAGGCGTTCAAGCATGCGAGTCCCGACTTCCAGGACAAGTACGGCTACGCCGCGAGCAAGTATCGCGAGGATGCGCTCAAGCTGGCTTCAAAGTACATCGGCAATGAGTTCGGCTGTCTGTCGTTGACGCTGGAGATGCCGTTCAAGGACAACGCCAACCTGCCGGACGAGCGGGTGGGTTGGAATGGCGAACGTAGCGCGTCGCTGGGCGCTGCCATGCTGCAGGCAATTTTGCGGCACGTGGAGATGTTTGCCTGACCTGCCGTTGCAAAAAAAAGCGGGCACACACTGTATAGGTGTGTGCCCGCTTTTTATCTGGCGCCGGAATGACCCCGAAGCGCGGGTCAGTCGAAATGACCGCGAGGTCTTTGCCCGTTATTGACTCTTTTTCGCTGCGGGTTTCTTCGCGGCCG
>NZ_JAXDPY010000286.1:0-2678 GCF_034668105.1 Paraburkholderia sp.
GCATCGATCGTCTACTCGAGTCGACTGAATCGGGCGGGTATTTGCGCGTCGTTCAGCGCGCAGACGCGTCGCCGAGGAAGTGCCGCGCGTAGCGCGCGTTGATATCCGATAGACGCAGCAGCGTCAGAAAGTCAGCCGTGTTGAAATCGGGGTCCCAGGCCGGCGCGCCGCAAATCTTCGCACCAAGACGCAGATAGCCTTTCACCAGCGGCGGCGGGGCGACGTCGGCACCGTTCTGCAATTCTTCGATGGGCAGCGGCGTGTGCGGAAACGCGCGATATTCCGGCGCCGTCAACGCGTTGTCGCGCAGCGCGCAGTACAGATTGGCCGCGTAGTGGCCACCGTCGACCATCGCGACGCTCGCGCAGCCGAGCATCGTCTCGTAGCCGTTGTGCTTCATGTACGCGGCGAGGCCCGCCCATAGCGACATGATCACCGAGCCGCTGCGGTAGTCCGGGTGCACGCACGAACGGCCCACCTCGACCATCTTCGCGCGCAAGTGCGTGAGACGCGATACGTCGAACTCGCTTTCCGCATACAGACGTCCGATACGCGCCGCCTGATGCGGCGGCAGCGCGCGGTACGTGCCGACCACCTTCAGCGTGTCGAGATCGCGCACCAGCAGGTGATCGCAGTATGCGTCGAACGAATCGACATCGAGGCCGGCTGGACCCGTCAGACGCGCGCCCATTTCATCGGCGAATACGCGGTAGCGCAGACGCTGGGCTTCGCGCAGTTCCTCGGCGGTGCGGGCCCACGTGACTTGCAGGCGATGCTGGGCGGTGACCGTCTCTTCGGCGCGCGGCAGGCGACGCGTTTCGAAGAGCGAAGCCAGAGGCAGGGTGGGCGTCGGCAGTTCTCGCATGTGGCGTCCTGGTCGAAAAAAGGGGGATTTCTTTTTTCGCCAATGTAGTAACGCCTGGTGACGCTCGCATGGCAAAGCCATGACGATTGGATGACTGGCCGTAAGCTGGGTGCGCGCGGCTTGTAATGTCGTGGGCGGCGCGCGCCGGGTGTTCGTTGTGTGTTCGCCGTGTGTTGTTTTCGCGCGACCGGCTCGGATCAGATCAGATCGGGACTCATCGCCGCGCGTAGAACCGCCTGGTCCTCGCCGTCGCGTTCGCGGCTTTCGATCCACCATAGGCCGGCTTTCTTCAGCGGCCAGCTCGCATTGCTGTTGCCGAGCAGACGTGCCGCCACGTGGCCGAGCGTCGGTTGATGGCCGACAATCACGACCGTCGGCGCGATGCCTTTGGGCCAGCCGGCGGCCTTCAGCACATCGTCCGCGCTGGCGTTGGGCGCGAGTTCGCGTACCACGCGATATTGGTCGCTCAGGGTTTCGGCGGTCTGGATGGTCCGCACCGCGGGACTCGCGAGGACCACCGCATCGTCGGGCAGGCGGGTGCGCAGCCACTTGGCGACGTTTTGCGCATGTTTGCGGCCTCGCGTGGTGAGCGCGCGGGCGAGATCGCTGGCGGCAAAATCTTCGGCTTCGGCGTGACGCCAGAGGATCAGATCCATGGGTGTCTCCTTGACTCTGGTTGCGGCGTGGACAACCGCGCCGGGTTTCAATCACTGTCGCATGCGCGCTCGCGACGACGCAAGGCCGGGCATCTGTCGGCATGGGGCGTACGAACTCATGAAGCCCCAAAAGCAAAAACCCGCGAAGCCGAAGGCGACGCGGGTTTCGTATTGCTTTTTCGTGGTCGGAGCGAAAGGATTCGAACCTTCGACCCTCTGATCCCAAATCAGATGCGCTACCAGGCTGCGCTACGCTCCGACGAATCCGAGATTCTACGTGGCATTGGGTGCCAGAGTCAATCACGAATTGCGTTGGATTGGAAAAAGGGCTCGGAAGGGTTCCGAAGGCGCGCTCTCGCGGACTATATGCGGCCCATCAGCAGCAACACGATGACGATGATCAGAACGACCCCAAGCACGCCGGTCGGCCGATAACCCCAGCCGCTGCTGTATGGCCAACTCGGCAACGCGCCGATCAGCAGCAAAATGAGCACAATAAGCAGAATGGTTCCGACGGTCATTTGAGTTCTCCTGTCTGGCCCTCGGACGTGCTCGGGCCGCGTAGTCTGTTGGTTCGGCGCCTGCGCGCCGGGACGAGGGACGCGTATCGCTACGCCTCCTTGCAGGATGCTCTCCAGCAAGGCATGTGCCTGAAAGGATGTGACAGGGTGATGCAGGGTGGAAGGAGTGCGGGGGCAAGTACTGAGGCTGGGGAGCAGAGAGACTGGGAGCGTTGAGGGTGGAAGTACCGCGGAGAGGAAGTGCGCAAAGGACGAAGCGCAGGAAATGAAGCGCAGGGAATGAATCGCAGGAAATGAAGCGCAGGAAATGAAGCGCAGGCAATGAAGCGCAGGCGAGGCAGTCCGGCAGCTGGGCGAGTGGCGCGCGGCAGGCGCGCGTACGAGACGCGCGTACACAGCGGACGCGAAAGCATTTCGCGTCAATGGAAGCTCGCGCTTGCCCGTTATGCGCAAGCGCGCGAGCAGCAGTCGGTTGAGCCCCTCAATGCCGGCGACGCATCCAGTGCGGCATATGCTGGTGTGTGAACCAGTGATGCAGCATGCCTTCGCCGTCATGTTCGCGCCGGTAAGTTCTCGATACGAAAATCGACAGCGCGAGCAGCACGAGCAGACCTATTGCAAGTCCGATCAGACCTG
>NZ_JAXDPY010000287.1:0-18993 GCF_034668105.1 Paraburkholderia sp.
GCCGGCGTAGCGAATCGCTACTGCCGGCATTCTCTTCACACGCCCATCGCTTCGTATTCCCTGGCTTACGGGCTCGCCTTCTTACCGAGGCGGGCCCTTCTTGCGTCTAACTCCGGTAGTTCATTCCTGATAGCCGCGCTACATTGCCGCAATTCGGCAAATTACGGTGGGTTTTCACCAGGCTAAAACCTTATGTATTTGCATCTCATATTGCAAACGCCTAGTTCGCGCCCTATCGTTTGTCGCAGCGAGTCATATATCGAATTCGCACACGCCATATGAAATGAGAATGCATATATTGACGGCACGCGCGGCGACATTCTTTACGCCACGACATTAAAGCCTTGTGCATGAGGCGCCGATAACAAAAGCATTCGTCACGGAGACCGACCATGAGCAGTATCACCGAGCCGAACGGAAATTCAGGCTCCGCCCCATTCTTTTCCAAACAGGCCACCGTTGCGAAGCCGGGTTTTTCCCGCTGGATGGTCCCCCCCGCAGCCCTTGCCGTGCACCTCTGTATCGGCCAGGCGTACGCCTTCTCAGTGTTCAACGGTCCGCTCACCAAAGTCATCGGCATTACGCAATCCGCCGCTGACGACTGGTCGTTGACCTCACTCGGCTGGATCTTTTCGCTGGCGATCGTGTTCCTCGGTTTGTCGGCGGCATTTGCCGGCAAGTGGCTCGAACACGTCGGCCCGCGCCGCACGATGTTTACCGCGGCATGCTGCTTCGGCGGCGGCTTCCTGGTCTCCGCGCTCGGCGTGTACCTGCATCAGATCGCGCTGCTCTATCTCGGCTATGGCGTCATCGGCGGGATCGGACTCGGCCTCGGTTATGTGTCGCCGGTGTCGACCTTGATCCGCTGGTTCCCGGACCGCCGCGGCATGGCAACCGGCATGGCGATCATGGGCTTCGGCGGCGGCGCGATGATCGCCGCGCCTTTGTCGGTGGCGCTGATGAACCACTTCCGCAGCGCGACTAGCATCGGCGTGGCCGAAACCTTCATCGTGCTCGGCATTGCGTACTTCATCTCGATGTCGATCGGCGCACTCGCGATCCGCGTGCCGCCGGCAGACTGGAAGCCGGCCGGCTGGACGCCGCCCGCGACCAACCAGAAGAAGATGATTTCGCGCAATCACGTGCATATCGATCAGGCGTTGAAGACGCCGCAGTTCTATCTGATCTGGCTGGTGCTGTTCCTCAACGTGACGGCCGGCATCGGCATTCTCGGTCAGGCTTCGGTGATGATTCAGGAAAGCTTCAAGGACACCGTGACGGCTGCCGCGGCGGCCGGTTTCGTCGGTCTGCTGTCGCTGTTCAACATGGGTGGCCGTTTCGTGTGGGCCTCGGCTTCGGACTGGGTCGGCCGCAAGAACACTTACTTCATCTTCTTCGCGCTCGGCGCCCTGCTGTACTACCTCGTGCCCGGCTTCGCCGCATCCGGCCAGATCGCCCTGTTCGTGCTCGCCTACTGCGTGATCCTGTCGATGTACGGCGGCGGCTTCGCGACGGTGCCCGCGTATCTCGCGGACATGTTCGGTACGGCGTTCGTCGGCGGCATTCACGGCCGCTTGCTGACTGCCTGGGCCGCGGCGGGAGTCGCGGGTCCCGTGCTGGTGAATTACATCCGTGCCTATCAAGTCGCGCACGGCGTTGCCAAGGCGGATGCCTACACGATGACGATCCACATCATGGTGGTGCTGCTGGTGATCGGCTTTGTCTGCAACCTGCTCGTCAAGCGTGTCGACGACAAGCACCACATGACCGATGCACAACTCGCCAAAGGCGCCTAAGGAGACCCGTATGTCGACGATTCAAGCCGTTCATCCGACCAACAAGGTCAAACTCGCCGTGTTCTGGCTGTATGTGACGCTGCCGCTGGCATGGGGTGTGGTCAATACGCTCTCGCAAGCGATGAAGCTGTTCAAGTAAGCGTTGCACCGCACCCCGCACGATCGAACGTGCGGGGTGCGAGAAAAGCTTGACGACGCGCGCGCAAACCGCGCGCGTTCCCTCACCCTTCTTTGCCGGCTACCACTGGTACGCCGCACCGGCGCCGACTGTCGTCGTGGCAGAACTGATGCCCGCCCCGAGCTTCACTTTGAGGCTCTGCGTAACGCGTGCCGACAAGCCCACCGCCACTGCCTGATAGCCCTTATAGCCGGCTGTTCCGACACCGATCGCGAGGTTCTTGCCGGTATCGACCTCCGGAACCATGGTCAATGCGATAGCCGACGCCGTGCACGAATACGCGTTGCGCGCCATCTCGCTCATGCCGCCCTGGAACTGCTGCAAGTTGACGGCGTCGCTGGGCGCCTGTCCCGCCGCGACATTCGTGATGCGGCGTTCATTGCCCGCCGAACCGACCGATACCGTGTTCGACAGATCGGCAACCGAGCCCTCGCCGATCGCCACCGAGTTCGGCGCACTCGCCTTGGCGCCGCCGCCGATCGCCACAGAACCGTTGCCGATTGCCTGCGCCGCGTTGCCCGTGCTGTTGACGGCGACGAAAGCGTTGCCGGTGACCGCGTTGTTCTGGACCACCTGATTGATGTTGACAAGCTGCTGACCGAGGGTGCCGAGCTGCTGATTGGTGTTCCAGAGTTGCGCGCCGGTTACTGCGTCGGTGCTGGTGGCCGATAGGTCACCGTCCTTCAGATTGGTGAGCGTGACCTTCGGCGCGTTGGCTGCCGTGCCGCCGAGCGTGACCTTGTCGTGCGCGGAACTGTCGTACTGAACCGCATTCGCCACCGAACCGCTGATGTTGTTGATCGTGGTTTGCAGTCCGGCAATATCGCTGCTGTTCTGCGTCACACGGCCATCAAGATTGGTGATCGCGCTGCCGACGTTGTTCACGACCGTGCCGCCCACGCTGTACGACGGCGCGCTCACCGAGCCGTCCGGATTGACCGTCGAGCCGCCGCCGAGCGCCACCGCCGTGCTTGCCGCGTGCGTATAGAGTTGCGCACCGTTGATCGCATCGGCGCTCGCGGCGTTGACCGCGCCGGACGCCACGCCGCTCACCACCCGATTGCCCGCGAGGCCCGCCATGTTGATGAGCGCGCCGTCCGTCGTCGCGCCGACGTTGATGATGCGTGACACAGGATCTTGCGTGACGATGCCGATGCCGCCCGTCTCCATGTTCTGCTGCAAGGTGGTAAGCCCACTGTCGAGCGACCCGAGCGCATCGCCGACTGTAGTTTGCGTGCTGCCTTGCACGTGATACGTGGGACCCCTGAGCGAACCGTCGGCATTGATCTGCGCGCCGCCGCCGAGCGCGGCCACCATCGGCTTGAGCTGGCCGACGTTGGCTGCGGACGTATCCGTGGTACCCGCCGCGACGCCGGTCAGCTCGCGTGCACCTGCTGTGCCGGTGAAATCGATGCTGGTGCCGTCGGTGTCTTTCGCTACAGTGAGATTGCGCGACGTCTGATCCTGCTGGACAAGCCCGAGTTCGCCGTTCGTGATCTGATTGGTGATGTTGCTTACGTCCCCTTCTATTGTCGTGGTGCGCGCGTCGAGATTGGTGATCGTGGTGGTGTTGTCGGTAACGCGCTGATCGAGGTTGGTGATGCTGCTGGTGTTGGCGGCGATGTCGCTGGTGTTCTGCGTCACGGCCGCGTTCGTTGCGAACAGTTGTGAACCGTTCACGGCGTCGAGGCTGTCGGCGGAGAGCGCGGCGGCGCGCACGTTGGTGATTCGCACCGGCGTGCCGGTGCTGCCTAGTGTCACCGTGTCATGCGAAGTGGAGTCGTACTGGACTGCGTCGGCGCTCGCTGCTGCCGTGCTTGTCACCAAAGCGGACAAAGCCGCACCGACATCGCTGTAAGTCTGCCCCTTGATCGTGTACGCCGGCTTCCTGATCGTGCCGTCTGTATCGACTGTCGCGCCTCCACCGATGGACTCCAATGCGCCCTTCAGTTGCGAAACATTCACCACGTCGCCGTTCTGCGTACCGGCGGCCACATTGATGATTTGCCGGCTGAGGCCCGAATTCCCAATCGACAGGGCATTGGTCCGATCCGCTTTCGAGCCGGCGCCGAGCGCGATCCCGCCAGCGGCGCTGGCCGACGCGCCGGAGCCGATGGCGATCGTTTTAGCCGCATTGCTGGATGTCAAGGCACCGGTGCCCAGTGCAATCGAATCGTCGCCAAATGCGCTTGCGCGCGCCCCAAGGCCCAGCGTGTTGACACCTTCCGCGGCGGCCATATAGCCGATTGCCACGCCGTTATCCGCGTCGCTGCTGGTCGAAGCGCCGGCACCGATCACGGTGGCATTCACAGCCAATGCAGCAGCAGCCGAACCGACCGCCGTGGTGCCGTCGAGACTCGCCAGCGTCTTGGCACCGACCGCCAACGCGTTTGCGCCATTCGAAACAGCATTCGGGCCCACGGCCATCGCATTCACCTTCGAATTGTCCACCGACGTAGGCTCGCTGCCTTCCGTCAAGGTCGTGCTGACAGCGATGTATTGATCGATAGACCCCGCCGCACTCGCCGGCAGCGCCAACCCACCGAACAACCCCGCCCCCGCCGCCAGCAGCACGCCACTGGCGGATGCACTCTTCGCGCCACGGCGCTTCGCCACCTCCGATGCCGCGACGTATGTGCGGGTCGTTCTATTCCAAACGTTCTTGTAAGTCTTATTCAACATTCCTCCCAATCTTTTTATCGAATCGATTTACCAAGATTTTTCTTACGACATCCTAAATATCTAGCTCAAACGCTGAGAAACTTAAGAACGCAGCGCGCTTTCGGCTAACCGACAAACGCGACGCCGCTAGTGTGCCGCCAACCGGCAAGACGACTGCCATACATATGTAACTCAGGCCGACAAACTTAAGGATGCATCGCGCTTTCACCTGGCCGACAAACGCGACGCCCATAGTTTGCCGTTCGCCCACAGGATGGTGAAATACGAAAACTCCTAAAAGTTATTTTTTAGCTTGAATAAGTACAAACGACATACCCCGTTTAGGACACAAAGTGCCAAACGTCTTAAATGAAACGAGATACTTTTAGGCGGCGTTAGGAAACACTCTTAATGCTTCTCAAACCGGGAGAGTCGACATTGAGCTAACGGCGTGACAGCGCGCGCCGAAGGGGGATCGAACGGGAAAGATCAGCGGGCAGTCTGATACCGTTCGCCGCAATACACAGGACTAACTGTCGAGGCGCACCGGAAATGTAATCTCGAAGATCGTCCCCTCGCCTTCCTGCGAGTCGAAGCGGATCGCTCCGCCCAACACCTGGCACAGTTCCTTGACGATGGCCAGACCGAGACCGGCGCCGGGAATGTCGTCCGCGGTGGCGCGCTCGAATTCCTTGAACACACGCTCACGATCCGACGCGCGAATCCCCACGCCGGTATCCGACACCCGCAAACACCAGTGGTCGTGCTCAGCGGCGGAGATGGCCAGTTCAACCTGGCCCGCCCGGGTATATTTCGCGGCGTTGGTCAGCAGGTTGAGCGCGATTTGTTTGAGCT
This sequence comes from Paraburkholderia sp., assembly GCF_034668105.1. GTDB lineage: Bacteria > Pseudomonadota > Gammaproteobacteria > Burkholderiales > Burkholderiaceae > Paraburkholderia. Next base: position 5,491 of record NZ_JAXDPY010000287.1, read on the forward strand.
TCAGCCGGTTGGAGACCACGGTGTCCAGTTCACCGTCGAAGCTGGCCTCGAGGCGCAAGCCCTTCTCTTCGATCGCCGGTCGGCACGAGGCCACCAGTTCATCGAATAGTTCGCGCAATACAACGCGCTCAGTCGTCACCGGATCGGTATCGCCGAGCACGACCGAGTATTCGACCAGTTCGTCGACCAGCGTTTTCATGTCAGCCGCCTGGCGGTTCGCCAGTGCGAGTGCGGTTTCGATCTTCGCCGGCGCGCGGCCGATCAGCTGCAGCGCCATCGAAAACACATTGAGGAAGTTGCGCAGATCGTGCACGACACTCCTCGTGATCTGCATGCGCGACTCGTACAGATCGCCGACCAGCTTTTGCTTGAGCGTCAGCTCGTGATTGGCGCGTTCGATGTGCCCGGTGTAATCGTCGATCTTCCTGTCACGCTCGCTGACGACCTCGCGGATCGACGTCAGCGTGACGAAACTCACGGCTTCGTCGATAAAATGCCGGGCCCGCTCCTCATGACGCCGCGTGAACGACGGCCGCGCCTCGCTGAACTCGACGATCGCGCCGGTCAGCATCTGCCGGAACAGATCGAGTTCGCGCACCAGTTCGTCGATCTGGTAACCCTGCTTCCAGCGAAGTTTGCCGTGCAGACGCGCGTCGCGCTTGATCGCGGGCTCCAGTTCGTCGAGATCCTGGTGCTCCAGCACGCTGCAGATTTCGTCGAGAATGTTCGGGATGTGATCGGCGAGTTGTTCGTAGGTGAGCCGGCCGGATTCGGTCAACTCGACGTCATTGAACACCGCCTTCATCCAGCGTTCGGTCAGATCGACCTGTTGCGCGCGCAAATGCGCCGCAAAAGCAGCCAACGGAAGTAAGCGCGAATCCGTCATGTAGGGAACCTGGCGCCGCCTCGCGGCGCAGTAAATGTTTCGTGCCCTACCGGACGCGACGGGGGTAGACCGCGAATCGCGCCCAGGAGGCAGATCGTGGGGACTTGGGCAAGTCGCCACGGCGCCTCCAGTATGCTCGATTTGAGCAACAAAAATTAACCAGGGTTTGAGCCGTTTCAGATCTTCTCGAACAGCACCTCTTGTGCGCCTTCCCACAGCACCTTGGTGCCGAGTTCGCGCAGCTGTTCGCGGCCTTCGACGATGGTCAGAAAGTGATTGCCGGCCAGTTGGCCCAGCTTGCTTGCAAAGCAGCACGAACCGTAGGCGAGGATGATCTCCGTTTCGCTGTAACCGCCCGGATAGAACAGGATGTCGCCAACCGACGGGTGGCTCGTATGATTTTCGAACCCGACCGCGGCGCCGTCGTTTTCCAGTTTGAAGTCGCCAAGCGGCACCCAGCAGCCCTCGCCGCTCCAGCGTACGTGGATGATCTTCTGACGATACGGCAACAGCTTCAGGAAGGCGGCCACTGTTTGCGGCGCGTCGGGATGGGTTTCGGCGATAAAGACGTGGCCGCAGGAGGTGATTCGAAGTCGGGTCATCGCTGGATATCCGGTGTGACGGGTTGAGTTGAATGGTCGGTCGACGCCGGCTGGGGCCAAGCCGTAGGCGAAACATTCTGTCGTCCGGTGCAATGCTTCGACAGATACAATTGCGGCGCATCTGGTCAGGCCAGTTGAACCAGTGGCAGTCGGGAACGCGCGTCGCACTGGCTGCCGCCTGCCTCACGCGGCCTGCCGCCAGGTATCGCAACCCTAGCAGGCGCAATGGTCCCCCACGCATCCATACTGCACCACATATTGAACAAGACGGCCTGAAAAAGCGGTCGGAACAGCAGCAGGCCTGTGCATGCCAGGTCCATCACCAACCGCGCCACGAAAGTTCGTAGTTTGCAAGCCGCGCAATGCACAGCAAACTGCGAAAAATGCATGATCCCATTTCGGCAATTCATTAAGCTTTGCGCTGGATAACCTTCCGCGGCCAGCCTCGACATTCCTGTGCCGCGGCTACCAGGCATCCCCGCGCTGCACAGCATCGATGTCGGCGAATGCTCGCGTGCCCGCGGATGGCCCACTGCCACCACGCCACCGGACCTTGCAAGCCGGTAAGGCTGTATTTCGGGTAGCTCGTATGCCGGTAGCCCGGACGCCAGTAGCCCGGACGCCCGATCCAGCCGCGCAACCCGGCTCTCAGCCGCGCAGCCGGTAGGCAAGCGGCGTCACGCCGTAGTCCCGCTTGAACTGCACGGAGAAATGACTGGCATTCTCGAACCCAACTGCAATGGCGATTTGCAACACGGGCTGATCGGTGGCCCGCAGCAGCCTCGCGGCTTCCTCGAGTCGCAAGCGCGTGACGAACTGATGAGGCGTTTCACCGGTCTCGCGGCGGAATACCGGCCGCGCGAGTAATGTTGCAACAGATGAGCGGCGAGCGCGTGAACAAGCGCATCGACATAGAGCCGCGAGTCTGCTGGATCACCCGCGGCGCGGTGCAAGGCGCCAAGCGTCGCGGCGATCAATGGATCGTGAAATTGCATCGCATCGCCCAGCGACAGCTCGCGTGAGCCACCCAGCTCCATCTGGTCGGCAACGCTGTCGAGCAGGCGGCGCTCCAGGTGCACATGAGCAAACCCTGCCGCACCCGCGTCGCCGGTTAAGAGGTCATAGGCCAAGGTCAGCGCAAGATCTCAAAAATGATAGCAAGGAACCGGCTACCGTAATTTTTGGAAATAGCTAATCATTCAGGTTGTCGTCTTTCACGCGTTTCGACGCCGGAGCTACCGTTTCATGGAACACGAATGCGATACGCTGCCGCATTGGCTGACCGGTTCGCCGCAAGGCGAAGCCAGCCACGTGTCGGCGGCTTACAACTCCGCGGTTACCGCATCACCGGCTTACCCGGCCGGCACGCGGCAAACCGGGAAATCAGCCCACGCGGCTGAAGCATCCAGGGCATCCACCCGCACTGCATCAGGCATCGCGCCCGCAGGTTTCCTCACGCTGTTTACCGAGGAGGAAATCGGCACGCCCTCGCCCGCCGCGCGCCGCGCCACGCCGGTGATCAGTCCGCTGCTGCGGTTTGGCAGTGCGCAAGACCGCATCGAATTCGTGCGGCAGCGCATCAAACAACTCGGCTTCGACTCGTTCAGCTATTCAGCCACGCGCACCACAGCGCATCACAAGACGATGTTCGTGCTGACCAGCTACGAGTCGCAGACATGGCTCACGCGCTATTTCCGCGAGCGTTATTTCGAGCTCGACCCGCGCGTCGCACTGGCCTCGCCGACCGGCATGCCGTTCCTCTGGAACATCGCCGACATGCGCGCCGACCTGCCACGCGCGCAGATGCGCAGCGAGCGGCTCGGCGGCCTGATCGACATGCTCGAGGCCACCGGCCGCAAAAGCGGGATTCTCACGCGGATGCCGCTGCCCGAGCCGGAACTGAGCGCGAGCCTGTGCTTCAACTCGGAGATCGGCAACCCGCGCTGGATGACGGAATCGATCGTGGCCGAAACGCTGATGTTCGCGCACACGATCCACGAATTCATCTGGACGCACGCGAAGAGCGTGATCGGCATTGCGCCCCCGCAGCAACAGCGCGTCACGCTGAGCGAGCTGCAGCATGCTGTGTTGAAGGCGGTCGTGCAGGGACAGCGCGACAAGGAAATTGCTTACTTCCTCGGGCTGTCGCCGCATAACGTCGACTATCATTTGCGGCGTTTGCGGCAATTGTTCAATGTGCGCAATCGGGTGCAGTTGATCAATGTGGCGCAGGGGTATGTAACGTAGGCGCGGGATAAAAGCCTGTCTGCGGGCGGCTCGACGCGTGCGCCGAGCCGCCCGCGGACAGGCCGCCCCTCGGATTGAGCTCAAGTATCGCGGCTTGATGATCGCGCCGTGCCAGACGATAGCCGAGATAGCCGAGATAGCCGAGACGGCGAGCCCCAATGGGTTTGCGCAAAACCGTCAACTCTTGAGCCGGTACCCCGTCTTGAAGATCCACGCGACGATCACCAGAAACACCGCCAGAAACAGCGCCGTCATTCCGAGGCTGACAGCAACATCCACGTCGGCCAGGCCATAAAAACTCCAGCGAAATCCGCTGACCAGATAAACGATCGGATTAAACAGCGTGACGACCTTCCAGAACGGCGGCAGCATATTGACCGCATAGAAACTGCCGCCGAGGAACGTGAGCGGCGTAATGATCAGGAGCGGCACGAGTTGCAGTTTCTCGAAGCTATCCGCCCAGATGCCGATAATGAAACCGAGCAGACTGAACGTGACCGCCGTGAGCACCAGAAACAGAATCATCCAGAACGGGTGCTGCACTTGCAACGGCACGAACAGGCCGGCGGTAGCCAGAATGATCAGGCCGAGCAGAATCGACTTGGTGGCCGCTGCCCCCACATAACTCACGACGATCTCGAGATACGACACCGGGGCCGACAGCAGCTCGTAGATCGTGCCGGTGAAACGCGGAAAGTAAATCCCGAACGACGCATTCGAAATGCTTTGCGACAGCAATGACAGCATGATCAAACCCGGCACGATAAACGCGCCGTAACTGATGCCGTCCACTTCCTTGATGCGCGAACCGATCGCCGCGCCGAACACGACGAAGTAAAGGGATGTCGAGATCACCGGCGCGATGATGCTCTGCATCAGCGTGCGCCAGGTGCGCGCCATCTCGAACTTGTAGATCGCGCGAATTGCGTAAATATTCATTGGTTACCCCGGAGCAGACTGACGAAGATGTCTTCGAGCGAACTTTGCGTCGTATGCAGATCCCTGAAGCGGATGCCGGCATCGTCGAGCGCCTTGAGCAGCGCGATGATGTTGGTGCGTCCGCCGTCGCCCTCATACGTATAGATCAACTCGTTGCCGCCCTTGGCGACATCCAGCCCATAAGCACCCAGCGTTGGCGGCACCTGGGCGAGCGGACTTTCCAGTTGCAGCGTCAACTGCTTCTTGCCGAGTTTGCGCATCAACTCCGTTTTCTCTTCCACCAGCATGATCTCGCCCGCATTGATCACACCGATGCGGTCCGCCATCTCCTCGGCTTCGTCGATGTAGTGCGTGGTGAGAATGATCGTCACGCCGCTCGCGGCTAGCGAGCGCACCAGCTTCCACATGTCGCGACGCAATTCGACGTCCACACCCGCCGTGGGTTCGTCGAGAAACAGCACGCGTGGTTCGTGCGAGAGCGCCTTCGCGATCAACACACGGCGCTTCATGCCGCCCGACAGCGTAATGATCTTGCTATCGCGCTTCTCCCACAACGACAGATCCCGCAGCACCTTTTCGACGTAGGCCGGGCTGTTCGGCTTGCCGAACAGCCCGCGGCTGAACGAGACGGTCGCCCAGACGGTTTCGAACGAGTCGGTGGTGAGTTCCTGCGGCACGAGGCCGATCAACGAGCGCGCGCCGCGATAGTCGACCGCGATGTCGCGGCCGTCCACTGTCACGCTGCCTTCGCTCGCCTTGACGATCCCGCAGATGATGCTGATCAGGGTGGTTTTGCCCGCGCCGTTGGGCCCGAGCAACGCGAAGATTTCTCCGCGGTTGATTGCCAGATTGATGTTTTTGAGTGCATGAAAACCCGTGGCATAGGTTTTCGACAGATTCGTAACCGAGACGATTGGCTGCATGGATTCGACGATGGCAGACACCGATATTTGATTGGAAGGAAGCAGCGCGAATGCGCGACCGCACCCGCAATGTAAAGGAAAGTGCGAAAGCGTGCAGCACGCCTTCGAATTACGGCGAACCGGAATGCCTGACAAGGTCCTGGCTGAATCCCGCGCACAGCGCAGAAAAACATAAAGCCGGCTATTTCGCTGCAGTGCAAAATAGTTCGGCTTCCGTATTGATTTAGTGAAGGCCGGCGCCCTGGCGCGAACAGGTTCACGCCAGGGCGCCGAGCGACTATGGCTTAACTGTGCCCACCCGGAAAACGGCTGGCAATCACGCGCTGAATTTCGTCGGACGACACCGGCTTCACCAGATGATGATCGAAACCCGCTTCGTGCGTACGCTGGCGGTCGGCCGCCTGCCCATAACCGGTGACCGCAATCAGCAGCGCATTAGCCGTTGCCGCGCGCTTGCGCATTTCCTGCGCGAGTTGAAAGCCGTCCATGCCGGGCAAGCCGAGATCGAGCAGGACGATTTCAGGTTCGAACTGCGCGGCGATCTCGAGCGCATGCACGGCTTCATGCGCGATGCGCACGTCGTAGCCATCCGATTCGAGCAGGAGCGACATGGCTGTCGCGGCATCGACGCTATCGTCCACCAGCAGCAGGCGCAGCGCCGGACCCGCGCCTTGCGGCACGGTCACAGGCGCCGTGACGAGCGGATGGTTGGTTTGCGCGAGGCGCGTCAACGGCAGACACACGATGAATTCGCTGCCCTTTCCCGGGCCCGCAGAAAATGCCTCGATGGTGCCGCCATGCAACTCGACCAGCGTGCGCGCCAACGGCAAGCCGATGCCGAGGCCGCCCTCGGAACGTTCGAGCGAACTCTCGGACTGCACGAACAGGTCGAAGATATGCGCAATGGTGTCGGCCGCAATGCCGACGCCGTTATCGCGCACGGTGATCCGCACGTTGTCGCCCGACTCGCGAACGTCGATCAGAATCTCGCCGTCTTGCGGTGTGTACTTAGCCGCGTTCGAGAGAATATTGCCGAGCACCTGCGCGATCCGCACGCCGTCGCCGACGATAAAAAGCGGCTCGTCGGGCATCTCGGTCCTGAGCGAGTGGCCTTTCCTCGTGAGCGTGGGCGCGGCCGTTTCAATCGCCGCCTCGATGGCGGCGGCAAGGCCGACGATCTCCTGGCGCAGCGTGATCTTGCCTTGCGTGATCCGCGCCACGTCGAGCAGATCGTCGACGAGACGGCTCAAATGCTTGACCTGGCGGCCGATCACCGCGCGCATCGCATCGAAGTTCTGCGGCGAAGGCGAGCGGCTCGGATCGAGCAATTCGATGGCATTGCGGATCGGCGCCAACGGGTTGCGCAGTTCGTGCGCGAGCATCGCAAGGAACTCGTCCTTGCGGCGATCGGCGTCGCGCAGCACCATTTCATTGGCCTTGCGCTCCGAGATATCGTTGACGATACCGGCCAGACGGTAGATACGGTCGCGCCCGTCGCGCACCGGAAAACCGCGCTCGGCGACCCAACGGGTTTCGCCATCGGCGCGCACGATGCGGTATTCGACCTCATACGGAACGCCCGTTGCCAGCGCACTATAGGCGTTGCCGACCGCGGCTTCGTCGTCTGGATGAATCCGGCCCGCCCAGTGGCCCGCGCCAGGACGCGGCGCGAACGCCTCGTCGCCCCATAGCCGCCTATATGAGGGGCTCACGTACAGCAACTGGTCGGTGGACGGGTCGAGCATCCAGAACACGTCGTCGATATTTTCGGCCATCTGCCGAAAGCGCTCTTCGCTTTCAAGCAAGGCGCCTTCCGCGCGACGCACCCGCAACAGCGCGCGCACATGCGCGATCAGCTCGGCCGGTTCGATCGGCTCGGTCAGGTAGCTGTCGGCGCCGCCGTCGAGACCGCGAATCTTGTCGATGCTCTGCACGGCCGCCGCCGAGGTCTGCAGCACCAGAATGCCGGCCGTCTCAGGCGCCGCCTTGATCTGGCGACACACTTCGAAGCCGTTGATGTCCGGCAGCTTGACGTCGAGCAGCACAAGGTCGGGCAACGAGAGCCGCGCCCGTTCGATCGCCTCGGTGCCGTTGGCGGCCTCGATCACGACGAAGCCCGCACGCGACAGAATGCGACTCTTGGCGTACCTGGCGCCGTCGTTGTCGTCGACGTTCAATATCAGGGTGTGGGTCGCGTCGCTCATGGGAGATCGTTTTCCGTCGGCACATAAGCCTGGATGGTCGCGGTAAAGGTGGAGCCTTTGCCCAGTTCGCTTTGCAGCCCGACCGAGCCGCCCAGCAGCTTGCATAGCTTGCTGCACAGCGGCAGTCCGAGCCCCGTGCCCTTCACATAGGTCTGCAGGCGGTTTTCCACCTGCTCGAATTCCTCGAATACGCTTTGCTGATGCTCGGGCGCAATGCCGATGCCGGTATCGCTCACCGAGAAGGTCAGGCGCTGTTGAGCGGCGTCATAGTCGGCCCGCACCCGTACCTCGCCCCGTTCGGTGAACTTTAGCGCATTGGATATGAAATTGCGGAGAATCTGCGAGACCTTGCCTTCGTCGGCGAATACCGGCGGGATGTCGTCGCACGGATCGAACAGCAATTCGACACCGCTCGCCGGCAACAGCGGACGCAACATGCCACGCAACGCCGAAAACAGATTGGCGACTTCGAATTCGGCGGGCCGCAGTTCGATCTTGCCCGCCTCGATCTTCGCGATATCGAGCAGGTCGTCGACGGTTTCGGACAGTTCCTCCGCTGCTTTGCGGATGAAGCGCACCTGCTTGGCCTGCTCGTCGGTCAACTCGCCATCCGCGCGGTCCATCAGCAGCTTCGACAACGCGCGAATCGAATACAGCGGCGAGCGGAATTCGTGGCTCATGTTCGACAGAAAGCGCGATTTCGCTTCGTCGGCCCGCCGCAGGTGGTCGGCGCGCTCGTCCAGTTCGGCGTAGAGCGCGACCACGCCGCGGTTGGTGTCTTCAAGCTCGCGCGTGAGCCGGACCAGCTCTTCCTGACGTTCCCGCAAATCGCTCAGCGCGTTGACCAGCTCGCGGTTTTGGCGCTGGACTTCATCGAACGAACTTTGTGCGCCCGACGCCGCCGCGCCTTCGGCACGCGCGGCGGCGCTCGCCACGGCGGCGGCGGTGGGACGCGACGCCTGCTCCGGCAAGTGCTTGATCAAGGTGACGACGGCGTCGCCCGCGGCGTCTTCGAACCGGCACGCATCCATCAGACGCTGAGCCGCGAGCACGCCCATGACGCCGGCCGGTTCTTCGGCGTCGGCGGTGCGCGCGGCGCCGGCGGTCCGCCCGCGGAGGTGATCGAGCGTGGTTGCAGGCGCAACGAAACGGATCAGCAAGCTTTGCGGGCGGCTCGCTTCGTCGAGCAGAAATTCGGCGTGGCCGTGCGGCGTGGCGCTCAGCACCGTACGCGCGACTTCGAGCACCGCGGTGGCAATGCGGGTTTGATCGTGCGCGGTGAAGGCAAGCGCTTCGCCCAGTTCACGCGCGCGCCGGCGCGCGGCAACCACGGCGAACTCGCTGTCGATCGGCATCGCATGGAGTGTTTCGGCCATCACGGAGACTCTGCGTGAAGGGCACGCGCGACGAACACCGTGACGTCGTCGCGGCCACGCGCGAAGTCGCGATACAGCGTAGCGGCGACCAGGGTCGGGTGGCGCAGCGTGAGCCCCGGATAGCGGCTCAAATCCCAACGCGTGGCGAGACCGTCGGAGTGAACGATCAGCAGACCGTCTTGCGGCCAGTTGACCTGAAACTCCTGCGCCTTGCGCAATTGATGGCCGACGATGCCGGCGTGCGAGACCAGATGACGGTGACCGTACGGCGTCCAGACGCTCGCGGCGATATTGCCCACGCCGCAAAAACGCGCGACGCTGGGCGCGCCGTGCGCGGCGGCCTGCGTCGGGATACGCGCGACGCCGAGCGCGGCGCCGCGGGTGGGCCGCAGCGCTTCATGCGAGGCCACGACGATCTCCTCGACGCTCGACGGCCCGAGCCGGGCAAACGTGGCGGTCGCGGCAACGGCCGCGGAATGCGCCAGTCCGCCGTGGCCGAGTCCGTCGGCGACCATCACCGTGAATTCGCCCTCCGTGTAGCTGCACGTCCATGCGTCGCCGCATAACGTCTCGCCCTCCAACGGCAGATTGATCGCACCGTATTCAATCGGCCCGCGAAGCTCCGCGACCGCCGGGCCGGGCTCGGCCCAGACCACGAGGCGCAGCACCGTACCCAGGCCCGGGGCGCTCCAGATGTCGAGCTCGTCGGCGAGGCGTTGGATCGCGCCCATGCCGTTGCCGGAACTCCCGGCGGTTGTATAGCCGTCGACGAAACACGCGTGCAGATCGCGAATCCCCGGACCGCTGTCGATCGCGAGCAGCTCGATGCCGTAACGCGACGGCGACTCGCTGATCGGCCGCACCAGCAATTCGCCACGCTGCGCGTGCTTGAGCTGATTGGTCGCGCATTCGGTCACGATGATCGCCAGCCTGCCGATCACCGTTTCGCTGCAGCCAATGCTATGCGCCAACTCACTGATACCGCGGCGCGCGTACGAAACCTGGCTCGGATCGCCGATTTCGAAACGTTGTTGGGTCGCGCTCAACCCGTTCAGAACGGCTTCCATTTGGTCACTGAAATATGAGTACCCTCGCCTGGCGCCGAGCGGATTTCGAACTCGTCGCACAGTCGCTTCGCGCCGCCGAGCCCGAGGCCCAGACCATTGCCGCTGGTATAGCCGTCGGTCAGCGCTCTTTGAATGTCGGCGATGCCCGGTCCGTTGTCGACGAATTCGAGGCGCAAGCCGGTGCGCCCGTTACGCTGAACGATATAAAAGTGTACGTCGCCGCCCCCGCCGTACGTGAGCGTGTTGCGGGCGAGTTCACTCGCCGCGGTGACGAATTTCGTCTGATCGATTAACGACATGTCCAGCGCCTGGCTTTTTTCGCGCACGAAACGGCGTAAACGCACGATCTGTTCGTCCGAGCGGATCGGCATGATCTCATCGGGAGGCTGGCCGTCAGGACCAGCCGGACCACTCGGGGCGGACGCGTCGCCGTTACCCGTCATGGAGGAGAGAGGCACGCTGTCGCGCGGCCGGCCGGGAATGGCGCTCAAAGCGGTTCCGTACCGGTCAGCAACGCCATGCCCTTCTCGACGTTCAGCGCGGTGCGTACACCGGGCAGCGCCAGACCGAGTTCAACCAGCGTGATCGCGACGGACGGCTGCATGCCGACCACCACGGTTTCGGCGTCGAGCACGCGCGCCATCGCGGCCGTATCGCCGATCATCCGGCCAATGAACGAATCCACCACGTCGAGCGATGAAATATCGATCAGCACGCCCTTGGCGCGGTCTTTGACGATGCGGCTGGTCAGATCGTCCTGCAAGGTCATCGCAAGACGGTCGTGCATGTCTACCTGGATGGTGACAAGCAGCAGCTTGCCCATCCGCAAAATTGGAATGCGTTCCATCGTCGGGTCCGGTTGGTGGTCGCGTGAGCCGGCGTCAGTCGCCGGCGAACGGGTTGCCGCGCAATGCGCCAGGCGAACCGGAGAGACTTGGGGCCGCGGCACGGTGATCGCCGTTTGAGAGCGACCTGCCGGTGCGTTGCAGCGCGATGACGAACGCATCGGCAAGCGTGGCCTTGGTGATCACGTTCAACAGATTCACGCCCAGGTGAACGATGGTCTGCGCGATTTGCGGCCGGATTCCGCTGATGATGCAATCGGCGCCCATCAGCCGCGCGGCTGCCACGGTCTTGAGCAAATGTTGCGCGACGAGGGTATCCACCGTCGGCACGCCCGTGATGTCGATGATCGCGATCGCCGCGCCGGTCTCGACGATCTTCTGCAGCAGGCTTTCCATCACCACCTGCGTGCGCGCCGAGTCTAGCGTGCCGATCAGCGGCAGCGCGAGAATGCCTTCCCACAGTTGCACGACCGGCGTGGAGAGTTCCAGCAGTTCCTGCTGCTGACGCACGATCACCTGTTCACGGCTCGCCTGGAAAACTTCCGTGGTGTAGAGGCCAAGCGCGTCGAACAGGCTGCTGATGGTCCAGGTCAGTTCCACCAGCGTGGCGGGATCGTTCGCCAACTCGCTGCGCAAGCGGGCAAAGAGCGGTTCCTTCAACGAGAACACGAACATGGCGGTTTCAACCGGCGTGAAACCCTGCCGCGCGCGTTGCGTGGAGACTTCCGCGAGCAGGCCGCGCACGTCGTCCCACGCCGGTGCCTTGAAGTCGACGCGGTCGGACGCGCCAAGCGCGGCGCAGGTCAACGCGACGAACTGCACGAACTGGTTGCGCAATTGCGCTTCGGTCACACCGCCGCGGCGCGCGGCGATCGCGTATTGCTGGGCGACCCACTCGCCCAATAACTCGCTTTGCCGATCATTGAATAGTTGGGCGAGACGCGTTCCGCCGAGTGTTTCCATATAAGTTTCCCCAGTCGTTTACCAGCAGGCGGCGCGGGCGCCGGGCCGTATCCTTTTACTCGTGTTCAAACGTGCTGCCGATTTAGCGCATTGGACTCTAGCATGGGGTGGAACGCCTTAACAATGCTACTGCCCCGATTGGTATGCAAGCGCTATCGGTCGCGTCGCCAAGGCGTTGACGAGCGCTTTGAATCGGCTGCTTTTACACGAAACGGTGATCGCGCGGGATGGAGTCAGGTAACTATTGCCTGTCACTATGGACATCCTCGACGGCAAACGTTTGGCTCAAGTGCTGCGACAGGCCCCACTTCGATGAGGATGCCGACAGGGACGCCCGATCGTGGTCTGCGTCCTAGCCCTTCCCCGGGATCGGTCCTCATTACTTCGGATAACTACTGTTACACCGTGTCTTGCAGGGCGATGGCGGGAACACCTCATGCTCGACATTCACCCTACTGCTGCGGAGTCCCGCTCGATTGAAGCCAGCGACGGCGGTACGTTCCGGCACACGCCCCGCATTTCATCTCGATGCTCCGGCGAGCGCGAGGCACGCCGCTTGCGGCAGTTCATTCATGTGAGCGACATCCGCTTGCGTGACGTCAATCGAACTCTCTATGGAGGTGGACCATGAAACACATTACCAGGACGATTTTTGCTTCGGCTCTCGTGATGGCCCTGTCGGGCGGAGTTTATGCCCAGGCAGGCGGCGGAGCAGGCGGTGGCGGTGGTGCCGGCGGTGGTGCCGGCGGCGGCGCGGGCGGCGGCAATGGCATCGGGGCGGGCGGCGGCAATACCGGTGGCGCAGGCGGTGTCGCGACACCGGGTGTCAACACGGGCACGATGAAGAGCCCCAGCGATTCGGGCTACGGCTCGCCGGGTGCGACCGGCACCGGCGGAGGCATGGGCACGGGGACGGGTGCGTCGCCCAACAGCCCCTCGACGAACCGTTCGAATAGTGGCATGAAGAGCGGCACGAGCAATGGCATGAGCAACGGTACGCGAAGCGGCACGGGCAACGGCATGAGCAACGGTACGATGCAAAACGGTCAGTAGGCGCCCGTGCAATCGGGTGAGGGAAGCCACTTCAATCGGGGCGGCGGCGTTCGCATCATGCGCCGCCGCCCCTTTTTTCTGGAAAATTTTGATGAAAGCGCGCGAGCGTCGGCATCATGGTTCGGCACACGCGAAACTGCTGGCGAGATTCACATTGCCTTTACCGGTGTAGCGTGGAAACAGTGGGTAACGGCACAACGGACGCGAGCGTCCGTTGGTTGCCGCCGCGATATCCGTGGCGATCAACGTTTCGGGCGATACGCCACGCGTCACCCAGTTGTCGAGCACACCCAACAGATCCACCAATGGGATGAACACCCCGCTGCCGTGCTGAAAACCCGGCACCATATAGAGCCGCATGAACGCATTGACCTGGTCGGCGCCGAAGCGATCGATCA
>NZ_JAXDPY010000288.1:0-3492 GCF_034668105.1 Paraburkholderia sp.
GCACGATTGAACGGCGGCATCATCTGTTTGATTACCCATTCACGGGTTTCCGCTGAATAGCGCTTCATCTTCCATTCGCTGTCCGCCCCCCATCTTTACATCAATCGGTTCGGGTGAGGCGACAACTTCTATGAGTAGTCCTTTGTCAAGCCATTTGGCGGGCAGGTTGATCATCAATAAATTGATCTTCCGTCAACGCGTACAACGAGTTCCCTGCGTTGCGTGAATTGCAATGGTTCGAAGTCGATCCTTGCGCTCGTGAGACCTGATGTCTCACTAACTTCTATCCGCTGGCGTGAAGCCAGCCTCATCCTATACGCGCGTTACGCCGGCATCATTACCGGGAGCATGCCCCATCTAGAGAATCGGTTGCCTGCTTGGGCAACCCTTGTCGCCTACGGGCATGCTCGCTTCAAACCATATTTGCTTCACTTCACATCGTTGATCAGGCCTCGTGCGGCCAGCACTCTGGGGACTTATGCGGGTTTTAGCTGCGCTCCTGCTGGAATCACACCATCCTTCAGATAGCGCCACAGCGCAATCGCGAGACGCCGCGCCACGGCGACGATCGTAATGCGACGCGCCCGTCGATTGGGCCCGGTGCCCTGGGTGCGGTGATTGAACCACTGCGTCAGAGCACTCGCGGGTTGGTAGCGGATCCAGGACCACGCCATCTCGATCAGCAGCGCACGCACCCGCCGGTTGCCCTGTTTACTGATGCCCTGATCCACCTGGCTCTCACCACTGTCGTAGGGTTGCGGCGCGAGCCCAACGCATGCGCCGACCTGACGGCGATTGGTGAATTGCCGCCAGAACAGTTCCAGCGCCAGTCTCGAGCCGCCAACGGGCCCGATGCCGCTCAGGCGTGTAAGGTGAGCAATCCGCTCGCGCGCAGGCTCGGGCAGACTGCTCTGGCGCGTCTTCTCCAGGACGGCAAGTTGCTGCTCGGCGAGTGTCAGTCGCTCACACTCGCGAACCAGCCGTTCGTGGAGCTCTGCTGGCAGCGGCGCGCCATCGTGACACCGTAGCTCGCCACGGGCGAGCCGGCCGGCGAACTTCCTGCTGTCGACCTCGTCCCAGCAACCGAGTGTGACAAGCAGCTTGCGCATGCGGTCGCGGTGCTGCAGGACTTCCTTCTGCAGTTGCCCGCGATCGCGCATCAGATGGCGGGATGCTTCGTCCTGCGGTGACGGCACCCGGATTACCCGCATGCGTCCGCGTTCGCCGCGCAGCCAGGCACGCAGGTTGATGACCAGCTTGACGGCATCGAGCCGGTCGGTCTTGGCGCGCCGTTTGTGGCGCTCAACGGGGATGCTCGCGGGATCGACGACATGACATTCGATCCCGCGAGCTTGCAGCGCACGACAGATCCAGAATGCGTCCTGGCCCGCTTCATAGCTGACGACGACTCGTACATTCGCTGGTAGTGCCCACTTCTCCTTGTGCTGCCCAATCAGGGTCAGCACGGCCTGCAGACGGGATGCGGCCTGTGGCTCCGCTACGGTGCGCACGGCCGGGTTGTCGCGCCGGCCATCGTGCAGCGCTACCTTCCACTTTGCCGCCGCCAGTTCGAGCGACACCGCCAGCACGAGCGGTTCGAAATGCGTCATGTCTGCCTGATCTGTGCGCATGATCCTCTCCTTTGAGTAAGGCCCACACGGATTGATTTTACGATCAGCGTGGTGCGTGTTCAGTGGCCCCGTACTACATAGGATCTAGCCTGACATGGAGGGCGGCAAAGAAAGATAAGCAAAGAAAGCCGCTCACACCGCCAGCTCATAAGCGGGTCCCTCGCACAGTTACGGTAGTGGTGCATCTGGAATCAGTGTTCTCGCACATTTAACGTGAGTGACAAGGCGCTCATTAGCTCCCACTCCGCACCGCGTGAGTCGCGGATGGGTTTGCATGGGAAATCGGGGCTTCGTTTGGACGTGGTGGAGTCATTCGCCTCGCCTTCGCGAGGCTCGCCACGTGACAGCGGTTCGAATATGCAGTGTTCGAACATGGCAACGGTTTATGAAGTACCCTTCGGCGCGCGCAGCGCCGCCGGAAGTATGACTGCTGTGTCACTGACGCGAAGTGTGCGAGAGCCCCGATTCCAGATGCACCACTACCCCCTCCAAGCCAGGGGACCCGCTTAAGAGTTAGCGGTGTGAGCCGCTTTCTTTTGCCTACTTTTCTTTGCGGCAGGCAAAGAAAAGTAGTGCCCGCCCCGCACAGGGGCGACGCTAATAGACCACTAAGAAAACAAGGAAAGGCCCACGCCGCAGGCAAACAACCAAGCGCCCCGCAGGCAAAAAAAACCCAAATTTAAACCCCAGGAGCAACCCCAAAAATGCCGACGCCAGTCCTAAAAGACCCTCGGCGGCAATGCGCCCTTCATCGTCTTCGACGATGCGGATCTGGATGCGGCCGTCGCAGGCGCCATCGCATCGAAATACCGCAATAGCGGCCAGACCTGTGTCTGCACCAATCGCTTCTACGTGCACGATAAGGTCTACGACGCATTCGCCGAAAAACTGCGCGTCGCCGTCGAGCAACTCAAGGTAGGCCGCGGCACCGATGAGGGCGTCACGCAAGGCCCGCTCATCAACGAAGCCGCCGTGCTCAAAGTCGAATCGCATATCGAAGACGCCCTCGCCAAAGGCGCACGCATCGTTACCGGCGGCAAGCGCCACGGGCTCGGTCACGGCTTCTTCGAGCCGACCGTGCTCGCCGATGTCACGCCGGCCATGAAGGTCGCGCGCGACGAAACCTTCGGACCACTCGCGCCGCTGTTCCGCTTTTCGTCGGATGAAGAAGTGATCCGCCTCGCCAACGACACGGAATTCGGCCTCGCGTCGTACTTCTATAGCCGCGATATCGGCCGCGTCTGGCGTGTCGCCGAAGCGCTCGAATACGGCATGGTGGGCATCAATACCGGACTGATTTCCAACGAAGTCGCACCGTTCGGCGGCGTCAAGCAATCCGGTCTCGGCCGCGAAGGATCGCATTACGGCATCGACGATTACGTCGTCATCAAATATATGTGCGTGGGCGGGATCTGAACTTTAATGTAAAGATCAGAATACCGAACTTACGCCGGAAGCTACGCCGACAGAAATTCTGTCGCGCGTAGCCTGAATGAAGTGTCTCTGCCGCGCAGATCAGTGCGTGCGCAAACTTCCCCCGCTCTATTTAGCGCGCCCGCCGAGTCATCTGACGGTAGCCTATTCAATCTGAAACTCGCGCACCGATTGGACGCGAAGTAAAAACCTTGCTAACTGGATAATCCGCGGCCAGAACACGGGCCTATCTCCTTCGAGAACCAGACTCACTGTCACGCGAGCAGACTGGAGCGATGCCCTTGAAATTCCCAACTCGGGAAGTTCTCCCCGCTGCGAATTGGGGCATGCTAAATGACGGACAACGGTAGACGGAGGCGTTCGGAGCGAGGCGGGCGAAGTCGACAAGATGCTGCGCCGCCCTGGAGAAGTGACGACGTCGGCCGAA
>NZ_JAXDPY010000289.1:0-4012 GCF_034668105.1 Paraburkholderia sp.
GTACGCGGCGCGCTGCGTCTTCGGCTGCGCATGACCGGCGACGCTCAGATCAGCGACCTGCGAGGTCTTGACCGCTTGCCGGTCTATCTCGCCGGCGACGAACAGGTGGCGTCGCATCTTTTCGAGCTTCTGCACGCCGCGAGCATTGCGTCGCTGACGGGAACGCCTGGTGCACTGGGCAGTACGTTGCACGCGGTGACATCCCATGCTGTCGACCACGAAGGATTGACGCCGGACCAGGGTCTGTTGCCGCTCATCTGGTCGAGCTTTCATGGGCACAACCTGTTGCACGAGTATTTCGCGTGCCCGAACCGCTTTTACTTCTTTTCGCTAACGGGGCTCGAGCCCGGGCTACGACGCATCACAGCAAAAGAAGCGGAAATCGTGATCCTGCTGGATCGTGTGCCCGGCGCGCTTGCCAATCTGGTCGACGCGTCGCGTTTTGCGCTGTTCTGTACGCCGGTCGTGAACCTGTTCCGCCAGCGCACCGACCGTATCGAGCTGCCGCAAGGCGACACGGAATTTCACCTGGTCCCGGACCGCTTGCTTCCACTCGACTATGAGGTGTTCGCGGTCGAGGCAATGACCGGCCGCGTGGAAGCAACCTCCGAACCGCTGGCGTTCAGGCCGCTCTTTCAAACGCTCAATAACGACGAAGGCAACTACGGACGCTATTTCTCGATCCGCCGCGAGCGGCGACTGGTGTCCGATTCCGTGCGCCGATACGGAACGCGCACGCCTTACACGAGTACGGAGACCTTCATCTCGCTGGTCGATCAGAACGAAGCGCCTTATGCCGAATCGATTCGTTACTTGTGGGCCGACGCGTGGCTGACCAATCGCGATCTTCCGAGTCTCGTGCCGCGCAACGGCATAAGCGACCTGAGCGTGAGGGGCTCGGTGCCGGTCGAGAGCATTGGGCTGATTCGCCCACCGAGCGCGCCCAAGGCGCCTTATGCAGAGCGTGACACGGCGTGGCGCCTGATCCGCCAGTTGAACTTCAACTACCTGCCGCTCGCCGAGCTCGATCATCGTGCGGGCGGGCAGGGTCTGCGCGATCTATTGCGTCTGTTCCTGACCGATCAGGACGAAGCACAGAGACGGCAGGTCGAAAGCCTGGTCGGGGTGAAGACTCGCCCGGTCACGCGGCGTCTGCCCGGCGGCGGCCCCCTGGTATTTGGGCGAGGGATTGAATGTTCACTGACGGTCGATGAAAGCGGATTTTCCGGCACCAGTCCGTACCTCTTCGGATTGATCCTCGAACACTATCTGGCACGTCACGTCTCCATCAACGTTTTCACCCAGACGGAACTGCATTCGATGCAGCGCGGACGCGTGGCCCGCTGGCCGGTGCGCATGGGCACGCGAGGCGCCGCCTGATGGACCGCGCGCCCTTGCCCGCCGCGCTGCGCGACAGCGCGCTCTCGCCCCAACTGCTCGACAAGCTGCACGCCGAACCATGGCGCTACGGCTTCCTGAGTCTGTTGCGGCGGCTCGGCGCCGATTCGCGTATCCCGCCGATCGGTTGCGCCCGTCGTCCGCAGGTGGAACCGTATCGTCTTGGCCAGCAACCGAGCCTGACCTTCGCACCGCGCGAGATCGCCGAGGTCTGCGAAGTCGATGGACGTCTCAAGGTGCGGCTATTCGGTCTCGGCATGCTCGGCCCGAATGGGCCGCTACCGATTCACGTCACGGAAATTGCGCGGGACCGCAAGGAGAATCGGCGCGACAGCACGCTGACCGATTTCTTCGACATCTTCCACCATCGCTACCTGACGCTGTTCTACCGCGCATGGTCGTCCGCGCAGGCGGCCGCAGGACTGGATCGGCCGGACAACGAGCGGTTCTCGTTTTACATCGCGAGTCTGTTCGGGCAAAGCACGGACGAGATCGCGCGCGAGCGCTTGCCGGCCCACGCGCGCATGGCGGCGTCCGCGCACCTGGTGCGGGAAGCGCGCAATCCCGACGGTCTTCGCGCCACGCTGGCCCAGTTCTTTGGCGTGCCCGTCGCGATTGATGAATATGTCTGGAACTGGATCGAAGTCGATCCCGCTGAATACAGCATGCTCGGCAAACCTGGCGCACCGTCCGTGATGTCCGAAGGCGCGATGTTGGGCGAACAGGTCCCGGACCGTCAGCACAAGTTCCGTATCGTCATCGGTCCGCTCGATATCGACGCCTATCTGCGCTTCACCCCGCAAGGCGCTGACCTGCCGCTGCTGGTGCAGTGGGTTCGCGCCTTCGTCGGGCTCGAGTTTGCGTGGGAGGTCGAGTTGCGGATCCGGGCGCAAAGTGCGCCGCCTGCCGTGATTGGCGGCTCCGAACGGCTCGGGTGGTCGGGATGGCTTGGCCGTTCGATCACCGGTGAGCCGATTACGGGCATGCGCTTCGAACCCGAGCACTACGTGCTGACCCCACACTAGCCCATTGAAGAATCCATGAATGCCAAGAAACAGGGTGCCGGAAAATCACGGCATCAGGACACCTCGAGTCACGACTGGCTGGCGCCAATCACGCAAGACGCGCCGTGTGGCGCTGATCTCGAATACGACCCGGAGTATGTCGTCCTGTCAGCGAAAACGATCTTGCAGCCGGACGCGCAATACGGCAATTTCGTCGGCTCGCCGGAGCCCGTCAACTGGAGCGATATCGATCGTGATTGCCGCAGGTTGATGTTACGCAGCAAGGATATCCGGCTTGCGGTTTTGTTCGCGCGTTGCCGCACGCGGCTTGCAGGGGCCGCCGGCTTAGGTGAGGGACTGGTATTGCTCGCGAGCTGGCTTGATCTTTATCCGCAAGCGATTCATCCGCAACTCGCCGTCGACTCGGATCGTGATGCGGCACTTGAGATTCGTGCGAATGCGATACAAGAGCTGACTGATACAGACGGTTTGCTAGCCGACTTGCGGGAGATTGCGCTGACCCGATCGTCGGCTGCGCGCCTGCAGGTACGCGATGTCGAGCGCGCGTTCGCGCGGCCGCGTCCGGCTGATGCGCTCGCGCCCGAATCCGTGACAAGGCAACTGGACGATCTACAGGTTCAGAATCCGGCGGTGCTGTCCGGATTCGGACTGGCGTTGGCCAGCCTTGAAGCCATTGAAAAGTGGAACGCGAAGCATCTGGCGGCGTTCGCGCCTGATCTTTCCGCATTGGGCCGATTGCTGCAACGGCTGGTTCGAAAGACTGCGCGCGAGGCGGGCGTTGGCGCTGAATCGGAAGAAACTATTGTCGATAACACCAGCCCATCTGATGCAGATGCGACGCCTGAGGTATCCGCTGCGGCGCACTCTGACGTATCCACGCTCGTCGCTGAGCGGGAGCCGGCCGGCAGAAGCACGCCTGCGCCCTTAACCGACAGGCACAGCGCGCTGGAGCAAATCCGCCAGGCGCGGATGTGGTTCGAAACCCATGAACCGAGCAGTCCGATTCCCGTCCTCCTCCGGCGCGCCGAGCATTGTGTCGGCAAGCGCTATGCGGAGATCGTGCAGACCATTCCGGCGGATCTGCTGGCGCAGTGGGATGTTGATCGATAACCCAGGACTGGAGGCGAGCGTCAGCAGCAGCAACGCGGCGCACGCGGCGCACGCGGCGCGCCCGTGTTGCCTCGCGCCGCGTGCTGAAGCGCCGTCACTCATAGTGCAATGCTTTCGGCACACGATACGCCGTGCCGTCGTATTCGAGCGTCGTGGTGGAGCGCTTTGCCGGACCATCGGTCGATACGCAGTCTTTGCTGGTCTGCTTGCTGACCGTTTCCTTCGAGGTCTCGCCGACGCGCAATGTCGCGTAGCCGCTGCCGCTGGCCGGCCCCACGGCAAGCGTGCGCGTAATGGCCGAGGACGTGCCGGCGCAATTGCCGTCCCAGTCGCCGGAATTGTTCTGGACGGCCAGATCGTCGACCACGCGACGCAGCGTGTGGCCGTCCAGCACATACAAGCTCAGCGACTGACCTTCGTACGGATTGACGCGCGACGAACCCTCGTAGGTCACGCGAACGCCAAATGCGCGCAATTGC
>NZ_JAXDPY010000290.1:0-3125 GCF_034668105.1 Paraburkholderia sp.
GGATTCCAGATGCACCACTACCGTGACTGTGCGGGGGACCCGCTTATGAGCTGGCGGTGTGAGCGGCTTTCTTTGCTTATCTTTCTTTGCCGCGGCAAAGAAAGTAAGTGCCGCCCCGCACAGGGGCGACGCTAATAGACCGATAAGAAAACAAGGAAAGGCCCACGCCATAAAAGCACCGAGAACCAAGCGCCGCGTAGGCAATCACTTCGAGGAAAGGCCAACGCCGTATGCAACCAGCCAATAAGCGCCGCGCACGCAAAAAAACCCAACCAAAACCACCCCCCAAGCCCGCCGCGCGCAGCGCCGCTTATAATCGAGCATTCTTTGCATCCACCAGCAGACCGACGAAATGAGCGAGACCCCGAGCGACCCGACCTCCACGCTTGCCAAAAGCTTCGAGCCCCACACCATCGAAGCCCATTGGGGCCCCGAATGGGAAAAACGCGCCTACGCGGCGCCCTCCTTCAACGAGAACAAGAAAGACTTCTCGATCCAGTTGCCGCCGCCGAACGTCACGGGCACCCTGCACATGGGCCACGCCTTCAACCAGACGATCATGGACGGCCTCACCCGCTATCACCGCATGCTCGGTGAAAACACCCTCTGGGTGCCGGGCACCGACCACGCGGGCATCGCCACGCAAATCGTCGTCGAACGGCAACTGGACGCGAAAGGCGTCTCCCGTCATGACCTCGGCCGCGAAAAGTTCACCGAACGCGTCTGGGAATGGAAGCAGGAATCCGGCTCCACCATCACGAATCAGGTGCGCCGCCTAGGCGCGTCGATCGACTGGTCGCGCGAATACTTCACGATGGACGACAAAATGTCGGCCGCCGTGCGCGACGTCTTCGTACGCCTGTATGAACAAGGCCTGATCTATCGCGGCAAGCGCCTCGTCAACTGGGACCCGGTCCTGCTCACCGCCGTCTCCGATCTCGAAGTGGTCAGCGAAGAAGAAAACGGCCACCTCTGGCACATCCAGTATCCGCTCACGGACGGCTCGGGCCATCTGACCGTCGCCACCACGCGCCCGGAAACCATGCTCGGCGATACCGCCGTGATGGTTCATCCGGAAGACGAGCGCTACGCGCACCTGATCGGCAAAACGGTCACGCTGCCGCTCTCCGGCCGTGAAGTCCCGATCATCGCGGACGACTACGTCGACCGCGAATTCGGCACCGGCGTGGTCAAAGTCACGCCCGCGCACGATTTCAACGACTATCAGGTCAGCCTGCGCCACAAGCTGCCCATGATCGAGATCCTCACGCTCGACGCGAAGATCAACGACAACGCCCCGGAAAAATACCGCGGCCAGGACCGTTTCGAAGCCCGCAAGCAGGTCGTGGCCGACCTCGAAGCGCTCGGTGCGCTCGAATCGGTCAAGCCGCACAAGCTGATGGTGCCGCGCGGCGACCGCACGGGCGTGGTGATCGAGCCGATGCTCACGGACCAATGGTTCGTCGCGATGAGCAAGCCGGCGCCGGAAGGCACTTTCAATCCGGGCAAATCAATCGCGCAAACCGCCCTCGACGTGGTTCGCAGCGGAGAAATCAAATTCGTGCCGGAAAACTGGTCCACCACGTACTACCAGTGGCTCGAAAACATCCAGGACTGGTGTATCTCGCGCCAACTCTGGTGGGGTCATCAGATCCCGGCATGGTACGGCGAGAACGGTGAAATCTTCGTCGCCAAAACCGAAGAAGGGGCGCGCGAGAAAGCCGCCGAGGCGGGTTACACCGGTCCGCTCAAGCGCGACGAAGACGTGCTCGACACGTGGTTTTCCTCTGCGCTAGTGCCGTTTTCGTCGCTCGGCTGGCCGGCCGAGACGCCGGAGCTGAAGCACTTCATGCCGTCGTCAGTGCTGGTCACCGGCTTCGACATCATCTTCTTCTGGGTCGCGCGCATGGTCATGATGACCACGCACTTCACCGGCAAGGTGCCGTTCGACACGGTCTACGTGCACGGTCTCGTGCGCGACGCCGAAGGCCAGAAGATGTCGAAGAGCAAGGGCAATACGCTCGACCCGATCGATATCGTCGACGGCATCGACCTTGACGCCCTGGTCGCCAAGCGCACCACCGGTCTGATGAATCCGAAGCAGGCCGCGTCGATCGAAAAGAAAACCCGCAAGGAGTTCCCGGACGGCATTCCGGCATTCGGCACCGACGCGCTGCGCTTCACGATGGCGTCGATGGCCACGCTCGGCCGCAACGTCAACTTTGACCTCGCGCGCTGCGAAGGCTATCGCAACTTCTGCAACAAGCTGTGGAATGCCACCCGTTTCGTGCTGATGAATTGCGAAGGCCACGATTGCGGTTTCGGCAAGCCGGAGCAATGCGGCGAATGCGGCCCCGACGGCCACCTGAATTTCTCCGCGGCCGACCGCTGGATCGTCTCGCGCCTGCAGCGTGTCGAAGCGGAAGTCGCCAAGGGTTTTTCCGACTATCGTTTTGACAATGTGGCCAACGCCCTATACAAGTTCGTATGGGACGAATACTGTGACTGGTATCTCGAACTCGCGAAGGTTCAGATCCAGACGGGTCAGCCGAATCAGCAGCGCGCAACACGCCGCACGCTGCTGCGCGTCCTCGAGACGGTGTTGCGCCTCGCGCATCCGGTGATTCCTTTCATTACCGAAGCGCTGTGGCAAAAAGTGGCACCGTTGGCGGGCCGCTACCCCGAAGGCAAAGCGGAGGGGGAAGCGTCCGTCATGGTGCAGCCTTATCCCGTTGCGGAGCCGTCGAAGATCGATGAAGACGCGGAACAATGGGCGGCGGATCTGAAAGCGATGATCGACGCGTGCCGGAATCTGCGCGGCGAAATGAATCTGTCGCCGGCGGTCAAGGTGCCGTTGCTCGCTGCCGGCAACGCGGAGCGCCTGCGTACCTTCGCTCCGTACGCTCAGGCATTGGCTCGATTGTCGGAGGTGCAGATCATTGCCGACGAGGCAACGCTGGATGCGCAGGCAGATGGCGCGCCAATTGCTATTGTTGGCAATGACAAGCTCGTGCTCAAGGTGGAAATCGATGTAGCGGTGGAGCGCGAGCGTCTGTCGAAGGAGATTGCGCGGCTTAGCACTGAACTTAGCAAGTGCAATGCCAAATTGCAGAATGAAAGCTTTG
>NZ_JAXDPY010000291.1:0-3024 GCF_034668105.1 Paraburkholderia sp.
TCGGCCTGATCGATACCGGGTCGGGCCGCGTGATGCTCGCGTTTCAAAGCGTGGAGCAGCGTGAACAGATGCTGACCGAGCACACCAAGGTGAAAGGCGAAGTCACGATCGATCGCGATGCGCTCGAGCAGGCATGCGAGCGGATTCGAGCGGCGGGTTTTTCGCAAAAAGACAGTCAGCAGACTTTCGGTGTGACCGACGTCACGTTTCCGATTCAGGGGCCGTCCGGTCAGGCGATCGCGGTGCTCACCTGCCCGTACTTGCGCCGTATCGATGAATATGTCGCGCCGACGCTGGAGGCGGCGACTGCATTGCTACGTGAGACGGTCCAGGCGTTGTCGATGTTTCGTGAAGCGGCCGCGTAGCGCCGATGGTTTAGAATGGCGACCCTCTCAAAAATCACGCCGCGTGGATCCCCTCGTGCGCGCTCAACGATCAAGCAATGGCGAAACTTCTGACCGATTCCGAATTCCAGCGTTTTTCCGAACTCCAGCAGAAGCAGTCGAGCTTCACGATCACGCCTGAAGAAGCCGACGAACTGCGCGACATCGTCGCTCATGCGCAAAAGCGCCGCGACGACCGCGCTGCGGCGATGCAAAGCATCGAGACCTTCATCAAGCAATTCGACATCAGCCCGGACGAGCTGTTTTCGGCCGAGCAGATCGGCGACGCCGCGCGCACTTTCGGCCTGATTCCGGCCGCGAAGAAAGAGCGCGTGCTGCCGCCGCAGTTCACGTTCAACGGCAAGCCGTATCAATGGACCGCGCGTCCGCTGCCGGACGACATCCGCATTCCGTTGTTCGATGCCTTCAAGGCGGGCGAATCGGTGAAGCCGTTCATCGCGACGTTGAAGGACGCGAACCGTTGCGCCGCGACCATCGCGCGTCTGGAGCGCGAGACCGGCGCCGTTTATGCTGAAGCGTTGCTGGAAGAGTTGTCGGTGACGCGCACGCAGGTTGATGAAGCGGCGACGAAGCTGGCGGCTTGAGCTTAAGCTTCATCCAGCGCCATTCTGAAACCGACCACGCCCGGATCTTCCGTCGCCGTGATGGTGAAGCCGCATGAGCGGGCCAGCGCGATCATCGGCGTGTTCTCACGCAACGCCTCGCCGACCAGCCAATGGATGCCGCGCGCCCGCGCGTACTTGATGATCCGGTCCATCAGCAATCGCCCGAGGTGCCGGCCTTTCTGGTCGGAACGCACCGCAGCGGCGAACTCCGCCGTCTCGTTGTCCGGATCGGCCACCGCGCGCACCACACCAAGCGTGCGCGTAAAACCCTCTTCGCTCGTCACGGTTGCGATCAGCGCCATTTCGCGGTCGTAGTCGATCTGCGTCATGCGCGCGAGCTGCGAGTGATCGAAGCTGCCGACTGCGCCGAAAAACCGCAGCCGTAAATCTTCCGGTGTCATCGCTTCGACGAAATCGTGATGCGCGGCTTCGTCTTCCGGGCGAATCGGCCGGATCGTGACGCGCAGGCCCTGCCAGTCGAGCGTCTCTTCGAAGCGGCGCGGATAGGGCACGATGGCGAGCCGGCTGCGCGTGGCCGCGACGCTCAGCGTCGGCTCGGCCACGACGACATGCTCGCTGAACACACGCAGCGTCAGCGTGAGGCCGACGAGTTCCTTGACGTCGCAGACTGCTTGCGACAACGCCGTCAACGCGGCCAATGCCGGCTCCGGCGCGATCAGCCGCGCGTAGCGCGAGCGCGCGACGATGTCGCGCGCCAGCATCGGATTGAGCGGCGGCAGGCCGTAGACGCGCAGCGGGTCGGAGAGGCCGTCCGCCGGTGGCGCGGTGAAGCGGAAGACGGGGCCGAAGTTGTCGTCGTCGTGGAGCTCGACGGCGATGTCGACGACGGGTTTGCGCGATTGTTCAGCGGCGGCTTGTTCGGCGCAGTTGTCTGGGGTCGGCGCTGGGCGTGCTGCTGCTTGCTGCGTGGGTTGTTGGGTTGGCGTTTGTGTCGGCTCTGGCGTTGCTGCTCGCGTCGGCTCTGAGGTAACTGCTTGTGTCGGCACAGGCGATGGCGCTTGCGCCGGCTCAGGCGTTGCTGCTTGCGCCGGCTTCAACGTTGAACCTTCCGCCGCTCCCTGCGCCGGGCCTCGGGTCACTGATCCCTTCAGCCGTTCATCACCTTGCGGCTCAACGCGCAGTCCAAAACGCTCAAGAAACCGCGCCGCCGCTTCGCCGGTTAGTTGGCGCTCACCTGCCGCGATGGCGGCGCGCGCTTGCGCCTGAGCGGCGTCGATCGCTTCCGGAATTTGCGCCGGCAAGCCCTCTGGCGTTTGCATCAACAACTCGCGCCCCATCCGATAGTCGACCAGCCGCGCAAAGGCGCGCGCAAGCCGCTGCGGCGTTGGATGAACCGGAATACCTTGTGCATGCAGCGCGTCGCGCGTCGCCGCATCCACGCCGCCGAAAAAGCACGCCAGCAGCCCGCGATACGCGAAGCGCTGATTCGCGATCAACGCCTGCGCGACCTCGCCGACCGGCGCGCCGTGCGTCGACGCGTGAACGACGAACGCCGTGCCGCTGCTGCGATGTTCGGCGAGCAGCTTGAGCGCGGTGCCGAAATGCTCGGGGCGAGCATCGTCGCCGAGTCTCAGCGGGTTGCCGGCTATCGCGTGCGGCAGCGCTTCGCTTAGCGCCGCGTCCGCTTCCGCGGGCCATGGCGCGAGCGTGTCGCCGGCGGCGGCGAAGGCGTCGCAGGCGAGCGTCGCGAGGCCGCTGTCACTGGTGATCAGCGTCGCTGTCGCGCCCGCCGCCACCCGCCCGACGCCGAGGGTTTCGATTTCGTCGAGCAGATCGTCGAGCGAGTCGACCCGCACCATGCCCGCGCGACGAAATGCGGCGGTGTACAGCGCGTCGGCCGGATCGGCGCGGCCCGAGCGCAATGCCAGCACCGGCTTGTTACGCGCCGCCGCGCGTGCCGCCGACATGAACTTGCGCGCCGCGCGCACCGTATCCAACTCCAGCAGGATTGCGCGCGTGCCGGGATCGCTCGCCAGATAGTCGAGCACGTCGCC
>NZ_JAXDPY010000292.1:0-4343 GCF_034668105.1 Paraburkholderia sp.
CGCGTGAACGAGAGAACCGAGCGCACCCGCCGACACAAGTGTATCGACCATCGTGAAAGCGGCCGATCTGACAGGCAACTCGCTTAATTTCTTGCGAATGCCGCCGGGTTCGCGGGCGAGTGAATGCACGACTGCGCTTTCGGCTTCGGCACGCTGAAGGTCGCGTCAGATTCGAGGCTCGAACCCGCATCGAGGATGCTTTGCATTAGATGCCGCCCACAGGTATCGTGTGCGCCATCGCCGGACAGCCGGTTCCGCAACCTGCGGGGCCAATGCGGGTACCCGCGCAAAGAACGAGAGCCAAAACGTGAGTGAGTCGGACACAGGTTACGTTGATGAGATTGCCTACACATTCGGCTATTGCGACGAGCTGAATCCGTTACGGCTGACACTTCCCTTACTGCAAGCTCAACTTGCGTTGCCAACCGTACATACCGCTTGCGAGCTCGGCTTTGGCCACGGCGTGAGCATCAATATTCACGCTGCGGGCTCGCCCACGCAATGGTACGGCACCGACTTCCACCCGCCTCACGCGAACTTCGCCCGACAACTTGCGGACAGTGCCGATTCGCAGGCGCAATTGTTCGGCGAGCCTTTTTCGGCGTTCTGCCGGCGCGACGATTTACCGGATTTCGATTTCATCGGCATGCACGGCATCTGGAGCTGGATCTCCGATGAAAATCGTGCGCTGATTGTTGAATTCATAGGCCGCAAGCTCAAGGCCGGTGGCGTGCTGTATCTAAGCTACAACACCCAGCCCGGATGGGCCGCGATGTTGCCCGTGCGCGAATTGATGCAGCGGCATTTTCAAATCGGTTCAGCATCCGAGCCGCGCGACGACACGGGCGCCGAAGCGCACACGCAGGTGCGCATTCAAGCCGCCGTCGATTTTGCGCGGGCCGTACTCGCGACGCAGCCGGGCTATGCACTGGTGAGCCCACTGCTTGCCGAGCGCGTCGAGGCGTTGTCCGGGGAGAACCCTAATTATCTCGCCCATGAGTATTTCAACCGTGACTGGCACCCCATGTCTTTCTCGCAGGTCGCCTCGTCGCTTGTTGCGGCGGGTTTGACTTATGGGGGATCCGCGGACTATCGCGATCACGTCGATGAGATCAACCTCACCCCGGCGCAGCGCGCTTTATTAGCGGACATCGCGGATACGGGTTTGCGAGAAACGGTGCGCGATTTCTGCGTGAACCGATCGCTGCGGCGCGATTACTGGATCAAGGCCCCACGGACGCTCAATGACGACGAGCGGGACGCCAAACTGCGCGCCCATCGGGTGATCCTGGCCTTGCCGCGAGCTTCCGTGGTGCTGAAAGTGCGCGGTGCGCTAGGGGAGACACTGTTACCGGAAACGCTATACGGTCCTATCCTCGACGCGCTGTGCAGTTATCGTCCGATGACCCTGTCCGACATCGAAGACCGCGTTCGCGGACGGGGCATCACCTTGACGCAGATCGTCGAGGCCGTGACGCTACTGGTTGGTATGGGCGTGTTGCTGAACGCCCAGGACGATGCGCAAATCAGTGCCGCCCGGCCGTTGGCGAAGAAGCTGAACGCGGCGATCTGCGAACAGGCGCGCCATCATGACGAAGTTCAGTTTCTGGTGAGTCCGGTGTCGGGTTCAGGGGTTTTGATGCCGCGTGTGGCGCAACTCTTTTTATTGGCACGACTGCATCACATGCAGCACCCGACGCAATGGGCTGAGTTCGCTGAGTCCGTGCTACGCGCGACTCCCCAGCCTACGCGAGCAACTACAGGGCTGCCACCGGGCGCAGACGTTTCTCCGGCCGATCTGATAGCGAAGGCGAACCGCTTTGCCCGGATTCATCTACCGATATTGCAAGCACTGGAGATCGCCTGAAATGAAATCGGCTTAGCGTAGCGGACCCTGTCAGAGTGCGATCTCGCTCGACATACTTACCTGCTCGACGGGCAACCTCGAAGCCGCCATAGCACTGCGCGGGCCAGCAATACCGAAATGTCGAGCGAGTGTATCGACGACGTTTTCAGCCATGCCGCGCCGCGTTTCTTCCGTCGCCGAGCCGATATGCGGCGTCAGAACCAATCTGTCGTCCTCGATGAGCGCTGCCGGCACTTCGGGTTCTCGCTCGAATACATCAAGCGCCGCACCGGCGATCCGATCGGCGCGAAGCGCGGCGATAAGCGCCGCTTCGTCGACCACGGGGCCGCGTGAGATGTTCACCAGAAAGCCGCCGGGACCGAGCGCATCGAGCACCGTTGCGTCCACCAGATGATGGGTGGCCCGGGACAAAGGACAGGTCAGAATCAACATATCGCACGCTGCCGCGAGGCCGACCACGCTATCGTAGTACGGGAGATCCGTTGGCTTGCGGGTAGGCCCGAAGTACGCCACGCGTGAGCCGAACGCCTGCAGGCGCCGTGCGATGGCCGAGCCGATCATGCCAAGGCCGACAATGCCGACGTTCATCCGCGAGATCGAACGGCCAAGCGGAAACTGTCCGTGCTTCGGCCATTTGCCTGCCCGAACATACGCGTCCGCTTTGACGAAATCGCGCGTGACTGCAAGCGCCAGTCCGAGCGCGGTGTTCGCCACGTCCTCGGCGAGCACATGCGACGAGTTTTCAATGACGATACCGCGCGCCTTCACGGCTTGCACATCGACGTTGTCGAGGCCCGCGCTGTAACTCGAAATAATTTCCAGCGCAGGAACAGCGTCGAGAAACGCAGCGTCGACCTTCGTCTTGCGCAACGCTATTCCACGAATGGCGGGGCCGTGCTCCTTCAGGAATGCCGAAGCTGCTGCGGGCTCCTCAGGCAGTTCAAGAACGGTGAAGAGCGCGTTGAGTTCGGCCGTGGTCCAATCCGGCAACTCGGCCGCTTTCAGAATGATCGGCTTTTCCATAGTGCGCTTAGTTGTTCATCCAGTTTGACGATTCATCCGCGGCGGCACGCTAACACGCCGCCGCGTCGATGCATTGCATTCAGCTCATCTTCACGCGCTCGATTTTGCCCATGAAGAACAGATAGACGACCGCGGCCACGAGGCAATGCGCAGCTACAAAATACAGGCCGGCCGTGTAGTCGCCCGTCGCCTGAACGATGTAGCCGAAGACGATCGGCGTAACGATACCGCCGATATTGCCCACGCAATTAAATATCGCACCGGCAAGGCCTACGGCTTCCCGAGGCGCGGTATCGCTGACGATGGCCCACGTGCCCGCACCGGCGGCGGTGCCTTTGCCGAAGAACGCTAGCGTCATCAGCAGGACGATCACGGTGTTGCTTTCCGTGAAGGCGGAGAAAACCAGGCAGCAGCCCACCGCCATGCCGACGATATACGGTGTCTTGCGCGCCCACGACACACTCCAGCCGCGACGAATCAGCAGGTCCGAAATCACGCCGCCCGCAATGCCGCCCAGAAATCCCGAGATGGCCGGCAGCATGGTGGCCAGCCCGGCCTGCATGATGTTCATGCCGCGAGCCTGAACCAGATAGATCGGAAACCATGTGATAAAAAAGTAGCTCAGCGCAATGGCGCAATACTGGCCGATGTAGGAGCACCACAACATCCGGTTACTCAGCAGCACGCGCAACACTTTCCACGACACCGCGGGACGGGACAGCCGCTCCTGCGACGAATCGATATCGACCATCGCGCCGCCCGCCACGATGTGGTCCAGTTCGGCTTGCGACGCGCGAGGATGTTTGCGCGGCTCGTACATGACCACCGCCCAGAGCCCGGCCGAAGCAATGCCGATCAGGCCGAGGGCAAAGAATGGCGCGGGCCAGCCGAACTTCGCCACCAGCCACCCCGCGAGCGGCGAGAAGATCGCCACCGCGAAGTAAGAGGCGGAGGCGAACAGCGAAGTTGCGAGGCCGCGCTCCTCTTTCGGAAACCACATGACGGTCACGCGGCTGTTGGCGGGGAAACTAGGCGCTTCGATAAAGCCGAGCGCGAACCGCAGCGCAAACAGCAAACCGAGCGCAACTGAAAGGTCGGACGTGATCTTGCCGATGAAGCCAACCAGAAT
This sequence comes from Paraburkholderia sp., assembly GCF_034668105.1. GTDB lineage: Bacteria > Pseudomonadota > Gammaproteobacteria > Burkholderiales > Burkholderiaceae > Paraburkholderia. The sequence continues at coordinate 4,020 of NZ_JAXDPY010000292.1, forward strand.
TGTCGCGATGGACCACAAAACAAGCGTTGCGCCATACACGGCTTTGGTACCGAGCCGGTCCAGCAGCAGGCCACCGGGAATCTGTCCGATGACGTACGCCCAACTGAAGGCCGACAGGATATAGCCCAGCTGAATGTGATTCAGGCCGAATTCTTTCGCGATGCCTGGCCCGGCGATCGACAGGATTGCGCGGTCGGCATAGGCGACGGTCGCCACCAGCAATATCGTCGCGAGAAGCGTGTAGCGCGTATGGGTCAGGCGAACGGAATCCGTCGCCGCATACTGGGCTGTCCTGTCTGAGAACATCGAGATCTCCTCCTTTAT
>NZ_JAXDPY010000293.1:0-4683 GCF_034668105.1 Paraburkholderia sp.
GATCTTCGCAGGCGACGCCGATGCCCGTGACGGTCACTATCTCACCGCGATCCGCGACGAACTCGACCGGCTCGCCGAGGATTCGCCGAACGTGCCGCCGCGCGTGTTCTATCGCACCCAGCGAACCCTGTCCGCCGAACCGCGCCGCAGCCGCGATGCCTGAGCGGCCCACTTGCCGGAAAAATTACCGCATCGCGGATATCAGCAACATTACCGGCGGCTCGCGTTGTTCTGCCAGCTGGAGTTGTCGAGAGTACGGGGGCGTCGTAAATGGTCTCTGTCGTCTGTAAATAGCATTAACCGTAATTGAAACCAATATGGTGGCATCTATAAGGGCGATTTTGTAGCCGCCTACATCGTTTGACCGCGCAGGGCAAACGGTTCATTCGCCCAAACAGGCGTCGCCCTCTAAAAATAGACCGATTTCTTGAGCCTGACTCGTGAGCAAAAATGCATTTCTCACTGCTTTAATCCAGATTGCATGACGTGAATCGACGGCGTCGGCATTGATATATGCTATAAGCATGGTCGACCTCTTGTCTCCTTCCGGTATTTCGATACGGGGTTTGTACGGCAACTCCACCGACTCTGATAACGACGTTGCCTACCCCAAATCAATCACAAAGCGGCGCTTGATATTCTTAAAAAAAAGCCCGCCACAGGCGGGCGTAATCACCATTATGGGCTCGGGGAAGCCGCAGTGACACTCAGGGAACAATCGAACTACATGGAAATCTTAGCTCATTAGCGGATGAGTCTGCGAGTAATTTTTCATAAAATTGAAAATAAAAATACCTATCGGGCATGGCTTATTTTTATGCGTATTGCAGGCGATCATCATATTCTGGTGAGAAAACTTTAAGCACTTGCACAAGAGACCCGACCAGTTAAGCATTTGCAAAATTTAACGTGCCCTTCTCGCCGCGATAAATCTTTAGTATTGTGTCGGTTCGCGCGTTTCCCAATAAAAATCCCGTAAAGCATGGAGGTTATAAATGACGAAAGCTCCCTTGCCCGGCACAACGGTCTTCAGGTCGACTATTACAAACGGCGCGCAATTTGAGGAATATGTCAACGCCATAGGGCGCCCGCTGTTCGCAGTCAGTTGTGGGGGCAATGATCCGGGCGCGGCGCGGGCTGCGCTGGATGAATGGTTTTTTGCCGATGATATTGAATCTCTGATGCGGGTATTCCTGGATTGGGACGCACGCGGTATCCACATGCAGCTGGAACAACCCGCAACCAACGAAGCAGAAGGCGGTGCGTCCTGGAGCGTCGTGGGCCTGCCGGTTCATTTCAACGATGCGGGGTCGAACCTGAATAGCGGGTTGCTCGGTGTGATGTGCAAGGCGCTGGGAGCGGATGGTGCGCGCCAGGCCTTCCTCGAATCGGTATTCAATGACGCGTGGATGTACGACTTCGTGACGCTGCGCGCGAACCGGTACGACAGCTTCATCGAGGAATGGAAATCCGACGACGACAAGAATTTCCGGCCGGATCACTATCGGGCCCAGAAGCATTTCGGGGTGATCGCCGATACCGGCGAACTGGGTGTCGACAGCAGGTCGCTGCAGTACTGGGTCTATATAGGCGTGGCGAGCGGCAGCCTGACGGCCCAACAACTCAAGGACACCGGCCTGACCTGCAAAGGGCTGATCGGTCAGGCGTGCGTGATCAATGGTCTCGGCGAGGTCGAACGGATCGGCAATATACCGATTCCGCGTGCTGCCAGTTGAACGTTCGGCTGCGGCCCGCCTACAGTTGAGTGGGGTATCCGCTCAAAGCTCCCCCACTTCAATCCCCAACTCCGCGGCCATGCGCCGCACTACCACCTGAAGCCGGCTCACCTCATCGGCGAGCCGCTTCTGCTCGGCTTTCACCGCCTCGAACGCCGACAGCGGCACAACCTCATCTTCATCGCCCGGCTGCGCAAGATCACTTGCACTGACCTCGCCGCAGAGCAGATGCGTCCAGCGGTTTTCGCGCTCGCCCGGCGTGCGGGCCAGCTTCACCACCCGCGACGGATCGTTGACAGCCAGCTCGTCGAGAAACGCCTCGACTGACGAGATATCGGCAAACCCATGCAAGCGCGCGCTGTTCAGGCGCAACTCAGCCGCAGTTTGAGGCCCGCGCAGAAGCAAAGTAGTCAGCAACGCAGCCGACTGACTCGGCAAGCCTAACACCCGATTCATGTTGTGCTCGAAGCGCGGCACACGGCTGCTGCTGCCTTCCATCACCAGGCTCAGGCGCTTTAATCCGTCGACGGCGGTCAGCACCTCGGCTTCGGTCGCGTTCATCACGGGTGCGCGGCCGGTCTTCTGATTGCATCCCAGGGTGAGCGCGTTCAGTGAAAGCGGATAACTGTCGGGCACGGTGTGCTGTTTTTCGACGAGCACGCCGAGCACGCGCCCCTCAAGCAAGGTCAAAGCGCGGATGGACGGGCGGGAAACAGCGTCGGGCGTGGAGTTCATGGAAATGTCGCGGCATGTGCCGCAGGGTCTCGTGAATGGTGTGCTTTTACCGATGCGCCGCGGCGTTTGCACAGCCGGGCGGCGGGTTTTGGTTTGTGAGCCCTATGATAAACGCCCGGGCGGCTCGCGGTGTATGAATCCCGGCATTGGCGGGGCGCGGCCGCCAGCTCCTACGTTTGAGCCTTGCTCCCGTCTCCCGTCTCCCGTCTCCCTGCAATGATGAAACGCGAGCCCTCGCACGCGCCATTTTGTTTGATGGACGAATTTCCATATTCGAGATAGTTTCCCATATATGGAAAATACACTTTCCGACGACAACGTCAACGCCATCGACCGCCGCATCGCTCAGCGTCTGCGTGGCCTGCGCGCTGAGCGCAACTGGTCGCTCGACGATCTTGCGAGGCTCAGCAACGTCAGCCGCGCCACGCTGTCGCGCCTCGAAAATGCCGCCGTGAGCCCGACGGCGAGCGTGCTCGGCAAGCTCTGCGTGGCCTACGGCTTGCCGATGTCGCGCCTCATGCGCATGGTCGAGGAAGACTTTGCACCGCTGGTGCCGCGCGAAGCACAGGCGGTCTGGAGCGACGCGAGCGTCGGCTTCCGGCGCCGTTCGGTGTCGCCGCCGGCCCAGGCGTTGAGCGGCGAGGCGCTGGAGTGCGAACTCGAGGCCGGTGTGCGGATCGATTACGACGCGTCGCCGAGGGCCGGTCTCGAGCATCATCTGATCCTGCTCGAAGGGCAATTGCAGATCACCGTCGACGGCCGCAGCCACGCGTTGCAAGCCGGCGACTGTCTGCGCTATCAGTTGTTCGGCCCCAGCGCTTTCGTCACGCCCGCACACAGCGCGGCCCGCTACATTCTTTTCATCGTCTGAGTTCGAACCGACATGCGCGCGACCACCATCACGACCTTCTCAGCCGACGACCTCGTTCGTCATTTATCCGAACTCGGCACGCTGCTGCATGCCTGCGTCCACGATGGCGCGAGCGTCGGCTTTGTCCTGCCGCATAGCGTTGAAGAGAGCGAGGCGTTCTGGCGCGGCAAAGTGCTGCCGTCGCTGCGCGCGGGCACGCTTGTGCTGTTTGTCGCCCGCCATGGCGAGTCGATTGCCGGCACCGTGCAACTGGATTACGACACGATGCCGAACCAGCGACATCGCGCGGAGGTGCGCAAACTGCTGGTTCATCCCGCACGGCGCCGCGAGGGCATCGCCAAAGCGTTGATGACGGAACTGGAAAGCCGTGCGCATCAGTTGCAGCGCAGCCTGCTGACGCTCGATACGCGCACCGGCGACAAGGCCGAGCCGCTCTACGCCGCGCTGGGCTATCGGACGGCAGGCGTGATCCCGCAGTTTTGCCGTGACACTCAGGAGGAGCGGCTGGACTCGACCACCATCATGTATAAGGCGCTTTGAGCGAGATGCAGATTGTCTGGCGCGCGGCAGCCAACACACGCGCGATGATGGTTCAATGGAGCGAGGCACAGCGAGCAAGCGTGTGATGCACGACCGGAATGTGCCCGATCGAGCTGGATGCCCCACCCAGAGCGCGCGGTGCTTGCGCAGCGAAAAACACGGGTAACGACGGGTCGCTGGGCCGAGGAACAACCTGGGAAGCGTGTGACGCACGACAGGAATGCCGTGATCGGACGAGGCGGCAAACGCGAAGCGCACCGTGGTCATCGATAAAAAGTGGCAGTTTGCCTTTCATGCCTTTCATGCTTTTCATGCTTTTCGAGCCATTCAACGCGTCCTCGAGTATTTGAAGGTGCCTTGCGCGCTGGCGATCAGCAGCTTGTCGTCCACCCACGCTTCGCCACGCGAGAAGAAAATCGAGCGTCCCTGACGCTCCAGGAAGCCCTTCGCGGTCACCGATTCGCCGAGTCCCTTGTCGAGATAGTTGGTGGTCAGTGACAACGTGAACGCGTGCCGTACCGGTTGCCCTGCTTCGGCATACACTCCCGCATACCCCGCCGCCGCGTCGAGCAAGGTCGCGATCGCGCCGCCTTGCAGCACGCCCTGGCGATTCAGTTTGCTGGCATCGAGCGGCATATACAGTTCGGCGTAACCGTCGCGCCATTGCGTCAGACGCACGCCGAGCGATTCGAGAAACGGATTGTCGATGGGAAAGTCGGACATGTGCTGGCCTTTGTGACATCGGTGAAGAATGGGAGCGCGCACGATGGGCGCTTGATGAGCTGTCAGCATACCAGGGTT
>NZ_JAXDPY010000294.1:0-6160 GCF_034668105.1 Paraburkholderia sp.
GCGTCTGTTCTGCTCGTTGACCGCGCGCGACGCCGCTTCGACGCGAGCCTTGGCCGCGCGCAAGGTGCGCCGGTACATGAATTCGCGCCTCGCGGCACGTTCCAGCGGGATGCTGAGGAGCACGCCGACGACAGACATGATCGGCAGCATCGTGGCGTGCGCAGCCACGGACTCCACGCGCAGTTCGACACTCCCGCCGACGGGTTTGAAATAAAGCATGATCAGATAGCTGACGACGCACATCCCGATTAGCCACGCCGCCGTGATCACCCGAAGCCGAAAGGCCATGAATATCACGAAAAGGCAAAACAACAGCACCGGATAGATTTCCCGCCAGCCAAGGTCACCCGGATAGAACTGCAGCATTCTCAAGGTGGTGAACCAGCAACTGATCGTCCAGACACTGAGCAGCCCGACGGCCCAACGTTCGTCGAGTGCGCGTGGGGTCCAGAACAGCACGGGAATCGCCATTCCGATCGCTCCGGCGACTCTCAGGAGAATGAGTTCGTTGTGGTGGAGATGGGCGGGATCGAGTACGTTCAACCGGCCGAAATCGCGGATGGAAAATGCGACCCACAACGCGGTGAAGATCGCGATGGCGAGTCTGCGCTGTCCTGAGAAGCGTCGCGCGTAGTCCCACCGGAACGCGCGCTCCTGAGCCGCCGAGCTGAACCTGCGCACCCTGAGGCCTGACGGTCTCATGACGACGCTCGATCAGGAAATTCGCCGTCCGCGGATAGGGCAGCGTGCAATTCAAACAGGATAGCAGCCCGCCATCCAAACTTGTACACACAAATGTAGCGTTCTGGATGCGCCTGCCAGATCAGCAGCGCCTACCTGGCGGACTACTTCGCACGTGCGCCTGACACGCCCATGCGAAGGTCATTTACCCAGTGCGGCTTTTGCCATCAGGCCGAGCGCCACACAGATCAACACGCCTGCGAAACCCACCTGTACGTGCAGCGCGGAGAGACGGTGCGAGGCTAGCCGGCCGGCCACCATGCCGGCCGCCGTCGCAAGACCGAACCACAGCGTCAGCGCGAGCGGGAGCGGCGCGCCATGCAGCACCGTCGCGACCGCACCACCGCTGCCGACCAGCGCGATCACCATCAGCGACGTGGCGACGATGCCGTGCATCGACACGTCGGTCACTTTGCGCAGCATCGGCACGATGATGAAGCCCCCGCCCACGCCGAGCAGTCCCGTCATCAGCCCGGTCAACGCACCGGTTGCCGCGAGCGCAATCCCGGTGGTCCACGACCAGACCAGCCGCCCCGTGTTCGGGTTGATGTGGCCAACGCAAAATCGGGACTCGACGTGGTTCGGGCGCCCACGCGGCAGCGCCTGTGACAGCAGCCTTGCCGCCACCACCAGCATCACGGTGGCAAACAGCGCCAACAGCACGCGTTGTGGCAACGCGTGCGCAAGACGCGCACCGAGCGACGTCAGCGGCACCCCCGCTGCGGCCATGAAAAGCGCGGCACGGTAGCGGACGAGCCGCTGCCGGAACGCTTCAAGCGCGCCTATCGCAGCGCTGCCCGCGACGGCGATCAGCGCGACCGGCGTGGCCTGCTGCATGGGCCAGCCCATTCCGGCCACCAGCGCCGGAACGGCCAGAATGCCACCACCCGCGCCGGTCAATCCGAGCACCGCGCCAACGAGGACGCCGAGAATAAGTGAAGTCAGCATGTCTAATCCGAAAGGTCATGATGGGCCACGGCGACGTTGACGGGCACCTTGCCGCCGTTGGCAATGCGCCGCGTCAGCGCGGACAGATCATGACCCGCGGCCTTGCCTGTCGCGATGATGTCCGGCAGCGTCCGGTGGCTTGCTTCAGACAGCGCCCACAACGTCGCCGCACGCATCCCGGAGCGGCAATAAGCCAGCACGGGCTTCGGCAGTGCGCGCATCAATTCGCCGAAGCGCGCCGCATCGACGTCACCGGCCTTGCCGGACTCGATGGGCAGGTAATGGGCTTCGATGCCCTGTTCTCTCGCCGCCGCCTCGATCTCGCTAAAGTTGGGCTGGTCGACGCCTTCGCCGTCCGGGCGATTGCAGATGACGGCGCGAAAGCCGGCTTGCGCGATTGCACGCATGTCGGATGCGGCGATCTGTTGCGATACCGCCAGTTCAGCCGTTAGTTTCTTGATGTCCATCGTTTGTTCAAGTGCTTCTATCAGTTGGGTGCACTGTCTCAGATCGCGTTGAGCGGAATCTTCAGATACGGCACGCCGTTGTCTTCCGCTTCGGGCAAATGTCCGGCGCGCATGTTGACCTGCACCGACGGCAACATCAGCAGGGGCATGTTGAGCGTCGCGTCGCGCGCGGTGCGCATCGCAACGAAGGCCTCCTCGTTGATACCGTCGCGGATATGGATGTTGTGCGCGCGTTGCTCGGCGACGGTGGTGACGAACTGCAACGGCCGGCCGCCGGGTTGGTAGTCGTGGCACAAGTACAGCCGGGTGTCGGCCGGCAAGCTGAGCACTTTGTTGATAGACCGGAAAAGCGAGCGTGCATCGCCGCCGGGAAAGTCGCAGCGCGCCGTGCCGTAGTCGGGCATGAACAGGGTGTCCCCCACAAAGGCCGCGGTCCGCTCGCCGTCGCTCACGACATAGGTCATGCAGGCGGGCGTATGGCCCGGGGTATGGATGGCACGCGCCTGCAACGCTCCGACGGTGAACGTTTCGCCGTCGGAGAACAACTGATCGAACTGGCTGCCATCGTGGGCGAATTTCATGCCGGCGTTGAAGAGCTTGCCGAACACGTCTTGCACGCGCGTCACCTGCGCGCCGATCGCGATCTTTCCGCCGAGCCGCTCCTTGAGGTACGGCGCGGCGGAGAGATGGTCGGCGTGCACATGGGTTTCGAGCAGCCACTCGACCCTGGCGCCAAGTTCCTTGACGCGGGCGATGAGCTTGTCGGCTGTCGTCGTGGAGGTGCGGCCTGACTTCGGGTCATAGTCAAGGACGCTGTCGATCAGTGCGCACTCGCCTGTGCGGACATCCAGCAACAGGTAACTGATCGTCGAGGTACCGGGCTCGAAGAAGCCTTCGACCTGCATGGGGCTCGTGGTATTCAACATGCTCTCCGGAATCAAAGGGTGCTTGCGGCAGATTGGTGGGTCCATCAACACAAGAACCGTGCCACCGCATTTCCCTTTTGATTTCCCCTCCGCAGCCATTTGATTTTTATCAATATTGTTCGTTAAGCCAGGTGGCGGAGCAGCGCTTCAGCGCGCCAACCAGAGCGAAGACTGCCATTTCTGGCAGTCAGGTGGCAGTTGTGGCAGTATCGACGCATAGTGCTTACTGGAGCCACCGCAGTGAAACCCTCAAAGCCGGCGATACCCATCGTTCCCGTCGTAGCGACCTCGGCTGAATCGCTACAGGCGCCGGATGTCGCCGCCCTGGTGTCGTATCTGGAGCACGACGCTCAACCCATGATCGTGCTCGATCCCGGGTACCGCATTCTTGCCGCCAACACCGCTTATCAACGTCAGTTCGGCGTTGCCAGCCAGCCTCATGTCGGCCGCAAGTGTTATCAGGTTTCGCATCACTACGACGTCCCTTGCGACCAGGCCGGCGAACACTGTCCAATGAAACGGGCGTCCGAGCTGCGTGGGCCCGACCGCGTGCTCCACATCCATCAGACTCCGCGCGGGCCGGAGCATGTCGATGTGGAATTGCGGCCGATATTCAATTCGCAGCAGGAGGTGGTGGCTTACGTCGAGCGGCTCGCCACGGTGCGCGGCGCGTCCGCCAAGCCCAGCGCGGAAGGTCTGGTCGGGCGCTCGACGGCATTCAACGCGGCGATCTCCGCGTTGCAGCGCGTCGCCCCTTCGATGCTGCCGGTCCTGCTGCTCGGAGAATCCGGCACCGGCAAGGAACTGTTCGCACGGGCCCTCCATGAGGCCAGCGAGCGAGCGCAACACCCGTTTGTCGTGGTCGAGTGTTCCGGCATCACGGAGGCCTTGTTCGAGACCGAACTCTTCGGCTATGAAAAAGGTGCGTTCACGGGCGCGGTCGCGCGCAAACCGGGTCTGGTCGAGACCGCGCAAGGCGGAACACTGCTACTCGACGAAATAGGCGATGTGCCACTGTCGATGCAGGTCAAGCTGCTACGGCTCATCGAATCCGGCACGTTCCGCCGGGTCGGCGGCATAGAGACCTTGCGCGCGGATTTCCGGCTGGTGGCGGCGACGCACAAACCGTTGCGCGAAATGATCGACGACGGCCGCTTTCGCCAGGATCTCTACTACCGCATCAGTGCATTTCCGATTAACCTGCCGGCGGTACGCGAGCGCCCCGACGATATCGCGCTGCTCGTCGAGTCGATACTGCAGCGTATCGGTAGCGCACAAGGCAATGCGGGACGCAAGTTCAGCATTGCCGCGGACGCGCTCGGGAGGCTCCGTGCTTATTCCTGGCCGGGTAATATCCGGGAACTGCGCAACGTGCTCGAGCGCGCCTGCCTGCTGGCCGACGACGGCGTGATCCGGATTGAACATCTGCCGGACGACATGGTGGACGCGGGGTCGGCGCATCCGGGCAGCAGCTTCGGCTCACCCTCGTTGTCATCGCGCGGCGAGCTGACAGATCATGAGCTTGCACGGTTTGCCGAGGCGTTCTCCGGGACCCGCAGCGCGCTCGCGCAACACCTCGGGATGAGTGAACGCACGCTGTATCGCCGGCTAAAGACGCGAAGGTGACTGGGCGTATCTGCCGCGCGCTTGCCGGCGCTCAGTTGTGTTCCGCATCGGTTGCCCGGCGCGCGCGGCGCGAATGATGCAAGCCGGCCTCGCGCGCTGCGACCGCAGCCTGCACCTACTCGATGGCAATCTGGCAGCGCGACGGATCGATCCGCATCAACCGGTCGCCTTTCGGATGTCCCTGTCCTCTCCCTGCGCCGCCCTCCCTCGATTGAACCCTCTCCTGACTCACGCGCGTTCGGCCAACTCCGCCAACACCGTCTGATACGCGGTCGCGCCGACCACTCTCTCGTTCACGCCGTCTTCGAAATCGATCCAGCCCGAATTGAAACCGTCGATCATTTCGATGCGCGGCGCGGGCGAGGACGTGCCTTGCGACTGGAACAGCGCCTCCCACTGATCGCGCGGCACCGGCTGGGCTTTTACAGTCCGGCCAAGCACGTCGCCTAACATCGCGGCGATTTCGTTTTGCGCATAACGCTGCGGCCCTTCGATCTCGATCACGCGACGCCCCTGCCACGACTGAGCAAGCGTCTCAGCGATCACGCGGCCGATATCCGCTGTGGCGATCATCGGATAAGCACGATCCAGCGGTTGCAGAAAGCTCGGCATCACGCCTGTTTCGCGCGCGGGCGCGATGTCCCACAGCGAGTTCTCCATGAACCATGCGGGCCGCAAAATCGCGGTCGGGATGGGCAGATCCGCGAGCGCTTCTTCGAGAATATGCACTTGCGTGATGAGACCGAGGCCCGACTCGCGCTGCCCGCCAATCGACGAGAGCGCCACGACGCGCTCCGGCGCCGCTTGCATCAGTGCCGACTTCAACACCGCCGCCGCTGCGTGCGCATTCGGATAGCCCGGCTGCGGTGCGAAGTTCGGCGCCACCATGACGAAGACGCCCGCCGTACCGCTGAACGCCGCAGCGAGCGCGTCCGTATCTTCGAACGACGCGATTGCCACTTCGGCGCCCCGCTCCGTCCACTCCGCGGCCTTGTTTTTGTCGCGTAACACGGCGCGCACGGCATGCCCCGTGTCTAATAAGGCGCATGCTGCCGCGCCGCCTACCTGTCCTGTCACACCCGTGATTGCATACATGCTGGTTGCTCCGTGAATGCGGCCCATGCCGCGCTGAGCAACATTCTCGGTGCTTTGCATTGATTTCACGAGAGCATGGATGTCATTAATTTAATGACGTTACGGCATTAAAAAATGCCCTCGTCCGGCGCCTTGCGATGCAAAAAAGAAATTTGACAAACTATCTTTAGATATATATCTTACGACACATCTTAAGACACAAATGGGAGTACCCACGATGCGTCATCACCATCGATTTTCCCGTTCGCGTGGCCCGGCCGAGAGTTTCTTCACCGGGCATGACCGCCCCTCCCTGCATGCGCTCTGGCATGCGTTCGCCCGGCAATACGAGCGCCATGGCGAGCGCCGCACTGAGAC
>NZ_JAXDPY010000295.1:0-3716 GCF_034668105.1 Paraburkholderia sp.
CCGAGGTCGACATTGTGATCTCCTGCCAAAGAAGCGCCATGCGCTCATGCGTTCAAGGGCGTTTGCGTTCAACAGCTTTGCATTCAACGGATTTTGCGTTCACCGGGTTGGCGGTTACGGGTTGGCGTTCAAATCACGCGCTCAACACCGCGCGATCGAAATAGAGTTGCGCGAGCGCGGTGAACCGCACACCGTTCACACCCTTGCGCATGGCAATCAGCTGATCATAGAAGAACGGGATGATCACCGGCGTTTCGTCGAGCAGCAGCGTCTGGATCTGTCCGGAGATTTTCTTTTGCGAACTCAGGTCGATCGCCGCGACGAACTGCGCGACCAGTTGATCGTATTGCGGGTTCCTGAAGTGCGCGGCGTTCCATGTGCCCGTGCTGGTGAGCGGCGCGTTCAAAAACACATTCGGCACGCCGCGATGACCATAATCGGTGATGCCGAGCGGCGAATCGAGCCAATCCGATTTGCCCGGCGTACCCGCGCCGTAGTACAGCGACTGGCTCTCCACTTTCAGAGTGACGCGCACCCCGATCGCCTTCGCCGCGTTCTGCACGACCACCGCGAGGTCGGGAATCTCCATGTACTTCTCGGTGGTCAACGTGACGTCGAATCCGTTCGGCACGCCTGCTTGCGCGAGCAGCTGCTTCGCTTTCGCGAGGTCGATCCTGCGTTGCGCGACGCCCGCATCCGATGATGGAAACACCGGTGCGAACGGGCTGTCGTTGCCGAGCTGCGCGCGGCCTTTGAACAAGCCCCGCACCAGTACGTCGCGATCGAGCGACAACGCCAGCGCCTGGCGCACGCGCTTGTCCTTGAACAACGGATTGTCGTTGCGCATATGAATCTGCCGATGCGCGCTCGACTTCACGCCGACTGCCTTGTAGTCCGGATTGTTCAGAATGCCTGCGCCGCCCTGCACGGTGAAGGTGCCCATCACGTCGGCCTGGTGACCTTGCAAGGCGAGCAACTGCGCCTGTTCGTCGGCGTAGAAGGAGAATTGAACGCGTTGTGGTAATGCTTTGTCGCCCCAGTAATCGGGATTGCGCACGAACGATGCGCCAACCTTCGCCTGATATTTTTCGAGCTTGAACGGACCGGTGCCGATGAAGCTCTTTTCATAACCGCCCGCATAGTTCGCGGGCAGGATCACGGCGTTGTAATTGTCCGAGGAAACGTAGTACGGGAAGTTGCCGTTCGGCGCATCGAGATGGAAGGCGACCGTGTGCTCGTCCACCACCTTCGCGCCGCCTTTCGACAACACGCCCTTGAGCACCGAGAGCGCCGCCGAACCGCTCGCCGGGTCGGCGAGGCGATCGAAGGTGGCGGCCACGTCCCTGGCGGTGAAGGTCTGGCCGTCGTGGAACTTGACGTTGGGGCGCAGCTTGAAGGTCCACACATCGCCCTTGTCGTTCGGCTTCCACGACAAAGCAAGCGCCGGTTTAAGCACGAGCTTTTCGCCGTCGTCGTCGATCAGGAATTCCCCGGTCTGATTCAGGAGCGCCAGGCTCGCGGCATCGGTCACGGTGAGCGGGTCGACCGCGCCGGCCGGCGTCAGATGGGCTACGCGGATCGTCTGGTTAGCCGAACCCGGCGCGCCTTGCGCGCGGGCGCGCGGCGCATTCAGCACGCCGCCGCCGACCAGCGACAAACCGATCACGCTCGCATAGCGCAGCAGATCGCGGCGCGTAATGCGGCCGGCGAAGAATTCGTCGATGGCGTGGTTGCCGTAGGCGTCGGCGGTGCGGCGGGCCAGGTCGAGTTCGGGAAATCGGTCCGCGGGAGTCTTCATCGATGGAGTGTCCAGTCCGTTCTGTTGCCGGTTCTGAAGCGCCGCGCCGGATGCGCGCGACAGGGCGACTTGATTGCAATGACGAAAAGCTGCAGGGCAGCCGGAGTGGCAAAAAGCGGTTTCAGTGTAAGCGATTGATCACGGGTTCGGCGCGCCCGCTGCGCGGTCCGGTTCACGTTTGGCGGATAAAATGGGCCGCGTGTGTCGTCACGACAACGCTCGACAGGCTGGCTCGGATGCCGACGTAAAAGGCCGGGATCCCGCAGCGCGGAAATCGCCGCTACGGCCGTGGAATCCTTACCGGTCTCAAGCGCAGGGCAAGTTGGAGTTACCGCGCGATGACGGCCGGGCGGCGCCAGCGGTGGAACAGTACGGAGCCGATCCAGCATGCCATGAACATGGCGACGATGCCATAACCCAGCACGCCGAAGCGTTCGTTGAGGCTTGCCACGGCGTCCCATATGCCGCCATTCAAACCGAGCTTGTCCGATAGCAATCCCAGCGCTTCGACGCCGCCAATGACGATCGCCACTACCGCCGAGACGAACGTGATGCTCGCGTTGTAGTAGAGCTTGCGCTTCGGATCGTCCATGGCCCAGCCGTAGGCGTGGACCATCAGCACGTTGTCGGTCGAATCGACCAGCGTCATGCCGGCGGTGAAGAGCGCCGGGAACACGAGGATCGAATACAGCGGCAGGCCTTTGCTGGCTTCGGACGCCGCAATCGCCAGCAGGCCGATCTCGGTCGCGGTGTCGAAGCCGAGGCCGAACAGCACGCCGACCGGGTACATGTGCCAGCTTTTCGTGACGAGCCGGAACATCGGCCGCAGTGCGCGCGACAGCAGACCGGCGGGCGCGATGTTTGCCGTCGTTTCCGCAGCGAGTTCACCGCCACGTTGGACATGGCGATAGCGGCGCCAGACATCGCGCAGAATCACGAGATTCACGCACGCCAGCACTAGCAGAAACACCGCCGACACGAGCGTGCCGATCGTGCCGCCTACCGCCTTGAAGGCTTCGAAGCGGCCGTGCAGCGAATGCGTGGTCCACGCGATGCCGATCGTCGCCACGATCACAATCGTCGAATGACCGAGCGAAAACGATAGGCCCACGCCGAGCGGCCGCTTGCCGGTTTGCATCAGCTTGCGCGTGACGGCGTCGATCGCGGCGCTGTGGTCGGCGTCCACCGCGTGACGCAGACCGAAGCCATACGCGAGCAACGCGGTGCCGAGCAGCAGCGGATAGTGGCGAAACGCGATGAGCGCCCACGCCCATGCGCCGAGGTTGGCTGCGATCAGTACGGCATAGAGTGTGATGAGGCGAGGGCGCAGCGAGGCGGTCGGCGTCATGAGTTGCGTGAAAGAGGTTTAGTGATCGTGCGGATGTTTGTGAATCGGATCGACCCAGAAGACGGTTTCCGGTGCTTCCACTGCGTCGATGTTCAGGTTCACCACCACCGCTTCGTTGTCGCTGCGCACCAGCACGCATTCGAGCGGATCGTCGGTGCTCGCGTTGATTTCCTGATGCGGCACATACGGCGGCACGAAGATGAAGTCGCCCGGACCGGCTTCGGCCGTGAATTCCAGATGCTCGCCCCAGCGCATGCGGGCATGGCCACGGACCACGTAGATCACGCTTTCGAGCGCGCCGTGGTGATGCGCGCCGGTCTTTGCGTTCGGATGGATCGTCACGGTGCCGGCCCAGATTTTCTGCGCACCGACGCGCGCCGCGTTGATCGCCGCCGCGCGATTCATGCCGGGCGTTTGCGCGGTATTGCTGTCGAGCTGATCGCCCTTGATGACCTTGACGCCGTGCTCGCGCCAGTCGATCGGCGCCGGTGCCTGCTCGTCCTTGTAATGCGGGTGTTCGTGATCCTGGCTCATGGTGTGTCTCCTCATGGGCGTGAGTCCGGCCGATCG
>NZ_JAXDPY010000296.1:0-6197 GCF_034668105.1 Paraburkholderia sp.
CGTGAGCGTTTCCGGGCATGCAACGCAGCCGCAAAAACATGGCGGCAATCGCATTCCGGGCGCCCACCCAGCCGCAACATGGCGACAACCCCAGCCGCGGTGCAACGCGCGGCGCCCGTGTTTGATACGCAGCAACGATCGAGGCATCTCATGAAGAAATGGCTTGTTGCAATCACCGCGGTAGCGGCTCTCGCGGCGCTCTATGGCACTGCCTGGGCCGCGCCATCGCGCCTCGCCGAGATTCAGGCCAAGAATCGCCAGACGCACAAATACACCTGCGCGACCGGCAAGATTCTGCAAGTGACCTACTGGAACACCGCGAACGGCCAGAGCTTCGCGCTCGTGCCCGTAAAGGGCCAGCAACTGCTGTTCGTCAACACGATATCGGGCTCCGGCGCCAAATATCAGGCCGGCAGCTACACCTGGTGGACCAAGGGTCCGCGCGCCGACCTGTACGACGCGACAGACGGCGAAAACGCCCCGCCGATGCTGTCCGACTGCGTCACCATCAATCGCTGAGCATGCTGCGGCGGCTTTCCTCGAGTATGCCGCCTTCCTCGCCTGGCCTTCACGTTGCTACCGCCGCGCGGCGCTGCCCGCCTGCGCACATCCTTTCTGCTCGAGTAGTAAGCTGTCCGGCATGGCATCCGCTGTGTCCGCCGTTACTGCTGTCCCCGCTGTCACCGTTATGTCCGGCCGCGCGCGGTTCGGGTGGCTGTCGTCGTGTTCGATCGTCCGTTTTCCGACCTCAACGGATGGGCCCATGGCCCGCGTCCGTTTCACCAAGCGAGACCCTCCATGAAAGCATCGGACCTGTTCGTCAAATCGCTGGAAGCCGAAGGTGTCGAGTACGTGTTCGGCATCCCCGGTGAAGAAAATCTCGATCTGCTCGAATCGCTGCGCCGCTCGAAAATTCGCCTGATCCTTACGCGTCACGAACAGGCGGCCGGTTTCATGGCCGCCACCTATGGCCGCCTCACCGGACGCACCGGTGTGTGTCTGTCCACCCTCGGGCCGGGCGCGACCAACTTCGTGACCGCCGCCGCTTACGCGCAGTTGGGCGGCATGCCGATGCTGATGGTGACCGGACAAAAGCCGATCAAGTCGAGCAAGCAGGGGCATTTCCAGATCGTCGATGTCGTGCGGATGATGGAGCCGCTGACCAAGTACACGCGGCAGATCGTATCGATCGCCAACATTCCGGCCTCGGTGCGCGAGGCGGTGCGCCAGGCGGAAGAGGAGCGGCCCGGCGCCGTGCACCTCGAATTGCCCGAAGACGTCGCCGATGAAGAGGGCGACGGCAAGCCGATTCCGAAGAGCTTCAGCCGCCGTCCGGTCGCCGAAGAAAAGGCGGTGGCGCGGGCGGTCGAGGCGATCACGAAGGCGAAGCATCCGTTGCTGATGATCGGCGCGGGCGGCAACCGCAAGACCACCACCAAGATGCTGCGCGAATTCGTCGACCAGATCGGCATTCCGTTTTTCACGACGCAGATGGGTAAGGGTGTGATCGATGAATCGCACCCAATGTGGCTCGGCAACGCCACTTTGTCCGACGGCGACTTCGTGCATCGCGCGATCGATCACGCGGACTGCATCATCAACGTGGGCCACGACGTGATCGAGAAGCCGCCGTTCTTCATGCGCAGCGGCGACGCCGGCGAGAAGACGGTGATTCACGTCAACTTTCTCGGCGCGGAAGTGGATACGGTGTATTTCCCGCAGATCGAAGTGGTCGGCGATATTGCCAACGCGGTCTGGCAGCTCAAGGAAAGTCTCAAGGAGGGGCAGGAACATTGGGACTTCACGCGCTTCAAGGAAATCAAGCAGCACTTCGAAGAGCATCTGGTCAAAGGCCAGCACGACGACCGTTTCCCGATGTACCCGGTGCGGATCGTCAACGACGTCTACGAGACCACGCCGGTGGATGGCATCGTGTGTCTGGACAACGGCATGTACAAGATCTGGTTCGCGCGCTATTACCGTGCGCACGAACCGAATTCGCTGCTGCTCGACAACGCGTTGGCGTCGATGGGCGCCGGCTTGCCGTCGGCGATCGCGACCAAAATCGTGCATCCGGACCGCAAGGTGATGGCGGTATGCGGCGACGGCGGCTTCATGATGAATTCGCAGGAACTGGAAACGGCAGTCCGTCTGAAGCTCGATCTGGTGATCCTGATTTTGCGTGACGACGCGTTCGGCATGATCCGCTGGAAGCAGGAAAACATGAACTTCCCGGACTACGGCATGACCCTGAGCAATCCGGATTTCGTCGCGTATGCGCAGAGTTACGGCGCGAAAGGTCATCGGATTGAATCGGCTGCGGAGTTCGCGCCGTTGCTGCGCGAATGTTTCGCGACGCCCGGCGTACATGTGATCGATCTGCCAATCGACTACTCGGACAACGAGCGCGTGCTGAATCGCGAGATCAAACGGCTCTCCGCCCAGCTGTGAACGCGTAACGGTGAACGCGTAACGATGAACGGAACAGCGATGAGCGGCAGCGGGGCATAGCCCTTGCTGGCCGCATGACTCATGTCAGTTGTCGGAAAGGAGAACGTGTCATGTTGAACAAGACTTACCCGTACTACCTGGCGAACGTTGCGGTGGCCGCCAATACCGATCTCGAAGTCACGGATAAATTCAGCGGTGAAGTGGCGACCCGCGTGGCGATGGCGGACGCGGCGGCAATCGACAAAGCGATCGGTTACGCCGTCGACGCCATGCCCGCGTTGCGCGCGTTTCCGCCGTTCAAGCGTCAAGCGGTGCTCGAACATTGCGTGAAGCGCTTTCGCGAGCGTTACGATGAGCTGGCGCTCGCGCTCTGTATCGAGGCCGGCAAGCCGATCAACGACTCGAAAGGCGAGGTCACGCGCCTGATCGATACGTTCAAGGTGGCGGCTGAAGAGTCGGTGCGCATCGACGGCGAGATCATCAATCTGGAGATTTCGCCGCGCGCGAAGGGCTATCACGGCTATGTGAAGCGTGTGCCGATCGGGCCGTGCTCGTTTATCTCGCCGTTCAATTTTCCGCTGAACCTGACCGCGCACAAAGTCGCGCCGGCGATCGCGGCCGGCGTGCCGTTCGTGCTGAAACCGGCGAGCCGCACGCCGGTCGGCGCGCTGATCATGGGCGAGATTCTGGCGGAAACGGATCTGCCGAAAGGCGCGTTCTCGATTCTGCCGGCGCATCGCGACGGCGCCGACCTGTTCACCACCGATGAGCGCTTCAAGCTGCTGTCCTTTACCGGCTCGCCCGCGGTGGGCTGGGAGCTGAAGAAAAAGGCCGGCAAGAAGAAGGTGATTCTGGAGTTGGGCGGCAACGCGGCGGCAATCGTCGACGGCGATCAGAGTGAGAAGCTCGACTACGTGGTCGACCGGCTGGCGTTCGGCGCGTTCTATCAGTCGGGGCAGAGTTGTATCGGCGTGCAGCGGATTCTGGTGCATGCGAAGCTCTACGACGCGCTGCGCGAGAAGCTGGTTGCCAAAACGAAGTCGCTGGTAATGGGCGATCCGAAGGACGAAAAGACCTTTGTCGGACCGATGATCTCCGAATCCGAGTCGAAACGTCTCGCCGGCTGGATGGAAAGCGCGGTGCAGGCGGGCGCGAAGATCGTCGCGGGCGGCAAGGTCGACGGCGCGATGTTCGAGGCCACCCTGCTCGAGGGCGTGAAGCGCGACACCGATCTGTATCGTAAGGAAGCGTTCGGACCGGTGGCGATTCTGGAGCGTTTCGACGATTTCGACGCCGCGCTGGCCACCGTCAACGATAGCGACTTCGGCCTGCAGGCCGGTGTGTTCACCGATTCGCTCGCCCATGCGCATCGCGCGTGGGATGTGCTCGACGTGGGCGGCGTGGTGATCAATGACGTGCCGTCGTTCCGGGTCGACAACATGCCGTATGGCGGCGTGAAGGATTCGGGGCTCGGGCGCGAGGGTGTGCGCTACGCGATCGAGGATATGACCGAGATGAGGTTGATGGTGATGCGCGAGACGTGGTGAGGCTTGCTCAGGCGGTGACGGCGACGATGTATGGCGGCGTCGACCTGCCGCCGCGTTCGTACTTCCGCGGCCTGAATTTCCCGCTCAATGAGCTGCCGCGATGAGCTGGCGGCCGCCCGGGGCCTTCTTCGGGCACCGTGCCGGAAGGGCGCACGCGGCAGAGTCCGGCTCTGCTTTACGCCCGGTGGCCGGCTGCAGGACAGGAAGCTCGTGCTGTCATGCAACTGTCGTGTGAACGAACTACGCTCGCCGGCAAGGCGTTGGGCGGTCTCTCCGCAATTTTTCAGGGCTTTATTCGACGTCCCCCGGCTGGCTTTCGCCTGCGTAAGCAGAAAGTGGGCAGATGCGCCATGAGTGTTTTTGCTGAAGTGCTACAATACCGGCCTTTCCGGCGGGTGTTTCCGCCGGCCGGAGCCGGCCGCATTTTTTCCCGTAATACTGACGGGTCCCCGTGCGGAACGCCGTGGCTCCGCCTTCATCCTGATGCCCTCTGCGGTTCCGACCGCTGCCGTGCGCACCCGCGCCAAGTGCATTTTTAGCGAAAGCCACCATGTCCGACACAGCCGTTACGCCCAGCACTGCGACTTTTGATCAATTCGGCCTCGCGCCCGATATCCTGAAAGCCGTCAAAGAATCGGGCTACACCATCCCTACGCCGATCCAGGAGCAGGCGATTCCCGTCGTGCTGGCCGGCCGTGACATGATGGGCGCCGCGCAAACCGGCACCGGCAAGACCGCGAGCTTCTCGCTGCCGATCATCCAGCGTCTGCTGCCGCAGGCCAGCACGAGCGCATCGCCCGCCCGCCATCCGGTGCGCGCGCTGATCCTCACGCCGACCCGCGAACTCGCCGACCAGGTTGCCGCGAATGTGCAGGCCTATGCGAAGCACACGGCGCTGCGCAGTGCGGTGGTGTTCGGCGGTGTCGACATGAATCCGCAATCCGATCAACTGCGCCGCGGCGTGGAAATTCTGATTGCCACGCCGGGCCGCCTGCTCGATCACGTGCAACAGAAAACCGCCAACCTGGGTCAGGTGCAGATCCTCGTGCTCGACGAAGCCGACCGGATGCTCGACATGGGCTTCCTGCCGGATTTGCAGCGCATCCTGAACCTGCTGCCGAAAGAACGTCAGACGCTGTTGTTTTCGGCCACGTTCTCGGGCGAAATCAAGAAGCTTGCCGCCACCTATCTGCGCGACCCGCAGACAATCGAAGTCGCACGCAGCAATTCGACCGCGACCAATGTGACGCAGACTGTTTATGAAGTGGCCGAGGGCGACAAGACGGGCGCTGTCGTCAAACTGATTCGCGATCGCAACCTCAAGCAGGTGATCGTGTTTTGTAATAGCAAGATCGGCGCGAGCCGTTTGGCGCGGAGTCTCGAGCGCGACGGTGTGATCGCCACGGCGATTCACGGCGACCGCACGCAGAATGAACGGATGCAGGCTCTGGATGCATTCAAGCGTGGCGAGATCGAGGCTTTGGTGGCGACTGATGTCGCCGCGCGTGGTCTGGATATTGCCGAGCTGCCCGCTGTGATCAATTTCGATCTGCCGTTCAATGCTGAGGATTATGTGCACAGGATTGGGCGCACTGGGCGTGCCGGGGCCTCGGGCGATGCGTTGTCGCTGTGCAGCCCGAACGAGCGTAAGCAGCTTGCCGATATTGAGAAGCTGATCAAACGGCCTTTGGAGGTGCAACGTCTGGTTGTGGACACGCCGGTGCGGCATCACCATGAAGAGCGTGCGCCGCGGCGTGAGCGTGTCGATGGCCGTGCGGAAGGTCGTGATGAGCGCGGCGGTCGCCGGCGTTCAGGGGCTTCGGGTTCGGGGTCGTATGATCGGCCGCATCATCATCGTGCGCCGCCTGTGGATGATTTTTTTCTTAAGCCTTATGAGCCTTCGGCGGCTTCCATTCGGAAGATTGAGGAGGCGGCGGCCTCGGGTTCAGGTTCGTCTTCGTCTGCTGGTGCTCCGCAGAAGGGTGGGTCGAAGCAGCCGTTGGCGGCGTTGCTCGGTGGGTTTGGAATGCCGAGGAAGTTGACTTCGTCTTCGTGATTTTTTTTTGGAATTTGGGGTGGGGCTGCGCGGGGCTTTTGGGTGCTGTGCTTGTAGCGTTGGCCTTTCCTTGAGCTGGGTTTTTTTGGGCCTTTCCTTGGTTTCTTAGTGGTCTATTAGCGTTGCCCCTGTGCGGGGCGGCA
>NZ_JAXDPY010000297.1:0-5683 GCF_034668105.1 Paraburkholderia sp.
TCGGCTGCCAACCCTGCTGGCAATTCAGCTGCGAGCCAGCCGAGTGCCTTCACCGTACCGGCCACCGCGCTGTTTCACGACGGCACGCAGCCGGCCGTGTGGGTCGTGCGTCCAGCGGAGAATGCGCCGGGCGTCGGTACGCCGGGCGTCGGTACTCCGGGCGTCGGCACGCCTGGCGTCGGCACGTTGGAACTGCGCCGCGTGACGGTCACGCGCTATAACGAGCGCACGATCGTGATCGGCCAGGGGCTCAAGGACGGTGACCGCGTCGTGCTGCAAGGCGTGCATACCGTGACCGCCGGTGAAAAAGTCCACGTGATCCCGCCGCTGCATCCCGAGGACTTCGCTTCATGAGCACCACGCATGAAGAAGGACGCTTCAACCTGTCCGCATGGGCGCTGCGCCACCAGGCGCTGGTGGTTTTCCTGATCGCGCTCGCCACCGCGTTCGGCGTCCTCGCCTATACGCGTCTGGCCCAATCCGAAGACCCGCCCTTCACGTTCCGCGTGATGGTGATCCGCACCTTCTGGCCCGGCGCGACCGCGCGCCAGGTGCAGGAACAGGTCACCGACCGCATCGGCCGGAAGCTGCAGGAAACGCCCGCCATCGATTTCGTGCGCAGTTACTCGCGGCCCGGCGAATCGTTGATGTTCTTTTCGATGAAAGACTCGGCCCCGGTCAAGGACGTGCCCGAAACCTGGTATCAGGTGCGCAAGAAAGTCGGCGACATCGCGGCGACCTTGCCGCAAGGCATTCAGGGCCCGTTCTTCAACGACGAATTCGGCGACGTCTACACCAACATCTGGACGCTCGAAGGCGACGGCTTTTCCGCCGCGCAACTGCACGACTATGCGGACCAGTTGCGCACGGTGCTGCTGCGCGTGCCGGGCGTCGGCAAGGTCGACTATTTCGGCGACCCGGATCAGCACATCTACATCGAGATCGCCAACACGCAACTCACGCGCCTCGGCATCTCGCCGCAGCAACTCGGCCAGGCGATCAATTCGCAGAACAGCGTCGCGCCGGCGGGTACCTTGACCACCGCCGACGACCGCGTGTTCGTGCGCCCCACCGGTCAGTTCCAGGACGTCAATGCGCTCGCCGACACGCTGATCCGCATCAACAACCGCTCGTTCCGTCTCGGCGACATCGCGACCATCAAGCGTGGTTACGACGACCCGGTCGCGACGCAAATGCGTTCCGGCGGCAAGGCGGTGCTCGGCATCGGCGTCACGATGCAGCCTGGCGGCGACGTGATCCGTCTGGGCAAGGCCCTCGATCAGGAGACCGTCAAGCTGCGGGCCTCCCTGCCCGCCGGTTTGCACCTGGTCGAAGTGTCGAGCATGCCGCATGCCGTGGCGCTTTCGGTCGACGACTTTCTCGAGGCCGTCGCCGAGGCCATTGCGATCGTGCTGGTGGTCAGCCTGTTGTCGCTGGGCGTGCGCACCGGCATGGTGGTCGTGATCTCGATACCGGTCGTGCTCGCCGTCACGGCGCTGTGTATGT
Source organism: Paraburkholderia sp. (assembly GCF_034668105.1). Lineage (GTDB taxonomy): Bacteria > Pseudomonadota > Gammaproteobacteria > Burkholderiales > Burkholderiaceae > Paraburkholderia. The sequence goes on from NZ_JAXDPY010000297.1 coordinate 1,507, forward strand.
ATCTGTTCGATATCGGCCTGCACAAGGTGTCGTTGGGCACGCTCGTGCTGGCTTTAGGGCTGCTGGTGGACGACGCGATCATCGCCGTCGAAATGATGTCGGTGAAACTCGAGCAAGGCTGGAACCGCACGCGCGCGGCCGCCTTTGCGTACACCAGTACCGCGTTTCCGATGCTGACCGGGACGCTCGTGACCGTGTCCGGCTTCCTGCCGATTGCGTTGGCGAAGTCGAGTACCGGCGAATACACGCGCTCGATCTTCGAAGTGTCGGCGATCGCGCTGATCGCGTCGTGGCTCGCGGCCGTGGTGCTGATTCCGTTGCTCGGCTATCACATGTTGCCGGAGCGCAAACGTCAGGCACACGAAGCGGACGATCACGAACACGACATCTACGACACCCGTTTTTACAAGCGCTTGCGTGGCTGGGTCGGCTGGTGCATCGAACGACGTTTCGTCGTGCTGGCGATTACCATCGTGCTGTTCGTTCTGGCCATGGCAGGCTTCACGCTGGTGCCGCAACAGTTCTTCCCGAGCTCGGACCGTCCCGAGTTGCTGGTGGATGTGCGCTTGCCCGAAGGCGCTTCATTCGACGCGACATTGCGGCAGGCAGAGCGGTTGGAAAAAGCACTGGTGGGCCGTCCGGAAATCGATCATACGGTGGACTTCGTGGGCACCGGCGCGCCGCGTTTCTATCTGCCGCTCGACCAGCAATTGCCGCAGCCCAATTTCGCGCAGTTCGTGATCACGGCGAAATCGGTGAAGGATCGCGAGAAACTCGCGCAGTGGCTCGAGCCGGAATTGCGCAACAACTTCCCGGCGATTCGCACGCGCCTGTCGCGTCTCGAGAACGGGCCGCCGGTCGGCTATCCCGTGCAGTTTCGCGTCAGCGGCGACGATATCGCCACCGTCCGGTCGATCGCCGAGCGCGTGGCCGCAACCATGCGCGCCGACCACGGCACCCGCAACGTCCAGTTCGACTGGGATGAGCCCGCCGAGCGCTCGGTGCGCTTCGAAGTCGACCAGAAGAAAGCGCGCGAACTCGGCGTGAGCTCAGAAGACATCTCGAGCTTCCTCGCGATGACACTCTCCGGCTACACCGTCACCCAGTATCGCGAGCGCGACAAGCTGATCAGCGTCGACCTGCGCGCGCCCAAAGCGGAACGCGTCGACCCCGCGCACCTCGTCACGCTGGCCATGCCGACGCCGAACGGGCCGGTTCCACTTGGCACGCTGGGCCATTTGCGTGACGACCTCGAATACGGCGTGATCTGGGAACGCGACCGGCAACCCACGATCACCGTGCAATCCGACGTTGCGCCCGGCGCGCAAGGGATCGACGTCACGCACGCCGTCGACAATGCCTTGAGCCAGATTCGCGCCACGCTGCCGGTCGGCTACCGGATCGAAATCGGCGGCTCGGTCGAGGAAAGCGGCAAGGGTCAAACATCGATCAACGCGCAAATGCCGATCATGATCATCGCCGTCCTGACGCTGCTGATGATCCAGCTGCAGAGTTTCGCGCGCGTGCTGATGGTTGTGCTGACCGCGCCGCTCGGCCTGATCGGCGTGGTCATCACGCTGCTGCTGTTCGGCCAGCCGTTCGGCTTTGTCGCGATGCTCGGCGTGATCGCGATGTTCGGCATCATCATGCGCAACTCGGTGATTCTGGTCGATCAGATCGAGCAGGACATTGCTGCGGGGCATAAGCGCTTCGACGCGATCGTCGGCGCGACGGTGCGGCGCTTCCGGCCGATCACGCTGACCGCGGCAGCGGCCGTGCTCGCGCTGATTCCGCTGTTGCGTTCGAACTTCTTCGGCCCGATGGCGACCGCGCTAATGGGTGGCATTACCAGCGCGACGATCCTCACGTTGTTCTACCTGCCGGCCCTGTACGCCATGTCGTTCAGAGTGCGTGCCGACGAGCGCGAGCCGCGGCCGCCGTCCGTTTCCGGCACGACGCATACGGGGAATTGAGATGATGGTTAACTTTGCAATCCCTCGACAACTGCGCCTCACACTTGCCGGCGCCGCCGCGCTGGCGTTGGCCGCCTGCTCGTTCGGCCCGAACGGCGCGCCGCCCGCCATGCCGCAACCGGCGCACTATGGCGCCGAGGCGCAGCCGACGCAAACCGTGCCCGCACAGGGCGTCACCCAGCAATTCGTGGTCGGCGCCAAGCCCGTGCCCGAATGGTGGAAGCTGTATCAATCGGATGCGTTGAACGCGCTGGTCGACGAAGGCTTACGCAACAGCCCGACGCTCGCCGCCACCGACAAGAGCCTTGCCGCTGCGCGCGAGCAGTTGCGCGCGCAGATCGGCAGTTCGCTGCTGCCGACCATCGACGCCGGTGGCCAGGTGACCCGCAACCGCGCGCTGGCGATACCGGAGATCGGACCCAACACGTTTCTGTACAACGTCTTCGTGGGCCAGTTGCAAGCGCACTACACGTTCGACCTGTTCGGCGCCGCGCGTCTCGCCGATGCGGCGCTCGCTGCGCGCGTAAATGTGCAGGCCTATCAGTTCGATGCCGCGCGCCGGGCGCTGGCCGCCAACATCGTGACGGCGGCAATTACGAGCGCGGCGCTGCGTGCGCAGATCGACACGACCGAGCGGCTGGTGACGATTGCCAACGATCAGGCGCGCGACACGCAACGGCGCTACGCATTGGGCGCGGTCTCGCACGCCGATCAGTTGAGCGCGCAACAGAGTGCGGCGAGTCTGTCCGCGAGTTTGCCCGGTTTGAAGCAGCAATGGCTGACGACGCGTCATGCTCTGGCCGTGCTGCTCGGCCGCACGCCGGACGCGGCGCCCGACGACCTCGATCTCGCGCAACTGCATGTGCCTGAGCAAGTGCCGGTTGTGGTGCCATCCGAATTGCTGCGCTCGCGGCCCGACATTCAGGCCGCGGACGCCGCGTTGAAAGCCGCCGCGGCCGATGTCGGCGTGGCGACCGCGCAGATGTTCCCGAGTCTTTCGCTGAGTGCATCGATGGGACAAGGCGGCTTTAGCTGGCCGGTGGCGCTGTCCGGCGCGGGGGCGATCTGGAGTATTGGCGCGTCTTTATCACAACCGCTGTTTCATGGCGGCGCATTGTTCGCGCAGCGCCGCGCGGCGATGGACACGTATGACGCCACGGTTTCGCAGTACAAGCAAACCGTGCTGGCCGCATTCCAGAACGTCGCCGACACGCTTGCAGCGTTGCAGCACGACACGCAAGCGCTCGACGCGGCGAATATTGCCGCGCGCTCGGCGCAGGGAATTTTCGACGAGACCTCGGGACGCTACCGGCTAGGTGCGTTGCCGATTGCGTCGACGCGCTCGAGCGAACAGCAGTTTCGTAACGCGCAGCTCGATGAGATTCGCTATACGAGTGCGCGGCTGACGGACACTGCGGCCTTGTTCCAGGCGATGGGGAATCCACCGGTGGAATCGGAGCCGTCTGTGGCGGCGGCGCCGGCAGTTTCTGCGACGAAGGTGGATGCTTCCGACTAAACCTGGATTCCGTACTGATGGGTGCGGACTTATCCCCAGTTAATGTTGATGAGGCTGTTGAAAACTATCTGACAAGCGGGCTAACACGTTGATCGCGCTGTGATTTTTGGGTGCGGTGCGGAATGAACCATGGGGCGCTTCTGGGTGCTGGATTCGTCTGGAATGAGCTGTTGGCATGTCTCAATGTTATCCCCAGTTTATGTTGACAGGGTTGTTGATAACTCTGGGGCTACGGGCTTAAGTGCTTGATACAGATCGGGTTGTTGCCCGCGGTGCGGAGGGATGCAAGGGTGAGCGGCCTAGCCGCTCGGGGCGATGGGTGCTCGAAAGATGTGCCGCGGTTGCGTGGCTTATCCACAGATTTTGTTTATAGGCTTGTTGATAATGCCTGGATATTGCGGGTAAGTGCTGGAGAGTTCGAGGGTTTTGCGCGTAGCGCGGGGATTTGGTTTTTTTGCCTGCGCGGCGCTTGATTGGTTGTTCTGTTTGCCTACGGCGGTGGGCTTTCCTTGCTCTGGGTTTTTTTGGCCTTTCCTTGAACTGGCTCCTTGGCATTTGGTTGATCTGGCTCTTTGGCCTTTCCTTGATTTCTTATTGGTCTATTAGCGTCGCCCCTGTGCGGGGCGGCACTTACTTTCTTTGCCGCGGCAAAGAAAGATAAGCAAAGAAAGCCGCTCAACCCGCTAAC
>NZ_JAXDPY010000298.1:0-17884 GCF_034668105.1 Paraburkholderia sp.
GATGGGTATGCGGCCTCGCACCGGGCCGTGCGCGAGATGATCGCTGACGCTCTGCTGCCTGAGGGGACGCATGTGCGCTCCTCGAAGTATCTGAATAACGTGATCGAACAGGATCATCGAAACATCAGGTCCAGAACGAACGTGATGCTCGGATTCAAACGATTCGGGTGTGCGAAGACCACGATTTCAGGCATCGAGTTGATGCACCGCATCCGCAAGGGTCAGTTCAATCTCCGCACTCCCGGACTCAAGGCTACTACTGCACCCGCGTCTGGAATGCTGTCCTATTCAATAAATAAGGCATTCTTATGTATTGGAGACGTCTCGGTTTCACCGGCTGTTTGCACCAGAACCCCTGATTGCGAAAAACTCGCAGAAGCTCTTTATGGACGACGCGCCAGCGGTTCGCGTGCAGTGCGCGGCGCATCCCTGCGCGTGCCGAACAGCGTGTCGCAGATGGGAAACGTCAGGTTGAAATTTTGCGTCGCCATCAGTTCGGGATCGTGGTGCGTGACGTGCAGGCGCCGCACGGTATTGACGAACGGAACGCGGTCGAGCAACGGGCTGTCGGTGACGTGCGACAGTGTGTGCAGCCCCTCGTACATCAGGTAGTACGCCGCCATCGTGAGCAGCGCGATATATCCCGCATTGCGCGAAAACACATAACCAATGAAGAGTGCGAACGGCACGGCCGCCAGCACAAACGCGACCGGCGCAAACGGCGGAAACAACAACGCGCGCCAGTGCCGCTGGCCCTTGTATTCGAGCGTGACGTGGGTGAAGAATCTATGATGGACCGCGCAGTGCCGCTTGTAGATCATGCTGAAGTACTTCGTCGGGCGATGCAGCACGTAGCGATGCGCGGCCCATTCTGCCCAGTTGCCGAACAGAAAGAGCGGAATGACCGCCATCCATTCGGCAAGCGTGGGCGCATGAAGCTGCGTGAAACAGTACCCGATCACTCCACCCGTGAATAGCAGCGTGAAGCCAAGGTGCAGTTCACCGCGATACCAGGGCGGTGTGGCCGCAACATAATCGTCGCGAAACTGGTATGAGCGCGCGCGAACGTCCTCGTCGTATTTCATTGATGTCTCCTGTATCTGAGCGACGCGGGCGCGCTTTTGCGCCCGCTGGAATGCACTAGGCGGCCTCGCGGGCGGTGCCGTTATCGAGCTTGCCGCGAGTCTCCGGCACGATGAACGCACCCACCAGGAAAATTACGCTGATCGCCCCAGCGAAGATCGCAAGCGTCATCGGCAACTGGCTGGCGTCTTTTGCCACCAGCGAGACGGCGGTCGGCATCATCCCGCCGATCGCGAAGCCGATGTTCCATGACAGTCCCGTGCCTGTGGCGCGAATCGCGGTCGGAAAGCGTTCGTTCAGGAAGATCAGAATCGGCGCGTAGCCGGCGCTGCCGAGCGCGCTCAGAATCACCGCGTAGACGCCGATCATCGTGATGCTTTGCGCTGTGGGCAGCAGCAGGAATAGCGCAGGGAGCGCGACCAGGCGAATCAGGCCGATCCATACGAACGCGCTTTTGCGTCCAATGAAGGTGCTCAGATGTCCCGCCGCGATCGATGCGATCAACACCGCGACGCTGCAGATCATCAGAATCGCGGCCGCGGCGCCGTTCGGTGCGTGGCTCACCACCTTGAGGAAGGTCGGCAGGTAGCCGGACGTGAGGTAATAGCCGCTACCGCCGCCGATCGTCAGCAGCAGATTGACGAACAGAATCGAGCGATAGTCGCGTGAAAACAGCGTGCGGATCGGCGAGCGTACGACCTCGACCGGTGCGGCCGTGTTCTGCGTTGCGGCCTTGGCGGCCTTCTCGGCGGCCAGCTTCTTCCACAGCGGCGACTCTTCCAGACTACTGAAGACGAACAAGCCGAGAATCGAACTCACAATGCCGGTGAAGAACATGCAGCGCCAGCCCCACACGTCGAACAGGTCGCCCGGGAAGATCGCCGACATTGCCAGATAGGTGAGCGATGCGAGCAATGCGCCAAGTCCCGCCCCGCCACCGCCGATCAACCCCGACACCGCGCCACGATATTTCGGCGCGACCGATTCGGTGCCGATGGTGTGCGTCGACGCCACCACGCCGCCGACAAATACGCCCTGTACTAAACGCAGCATCAGGAACAGGATCGGCGCGACGAGGCCGACTTGCGCAACCGTCGGCAGCAAGCCGAAGGCTGCTGTCGAGAGACCCACGCCGACCACCGCAGTGATCATCGCGCCCTTACGTCCGTTGCGATCCGCGTAGGAGCCGAACCATGCCGAGCCGAGCGGCCGCATCAGCAAGGTCACGGCAAACGATGCATAGACCGCGGCAAGCGAGAGCATGGCGTGTTCGGACGGAAAGAACAGCCGCCCAACTACCGGTGCGACGAACAGCAAGACAAACAGATCGAACAAATCCAGTGCCCAACCGAGGCACGAGGCCACTACCGCACCCATCACTTGCCGCTGGTTTACCGCGGGCAAGGCGGCGCCATTCTGCGCTGCTACAGACATCGTCATCTCCTTGATTTTCAGCGGGCCGTCTTTCGATCGCCCCCGTTGTAAGGCACGTTCTGGATTGCGTGCTCTTAGTTATGTTAATGAACTTTATCGACCGACCACCGTGGATGACATCGTGCTTGACGCTGCGCCCGTGTACCTTCGCGCGAGCATCGCGTCGGCGATCTTTTCGGCCATCATGATGGTCGGGATATTCGTATTCGCCGAAGGCAGCCGCGGCATAAGTGACGCATCGACGACCCGCAAGCCCTGCGCGCCACGCACGCGGCCCGCGTTGTCCGTCACAGCCATGACGTCGTTCGCATCGCCCATCTTGCAGGTGCCGCTCGCGTGCCATACGCCGAACACATTGGCGCGAATGAACGACTCGAGTGCGTTCTCATCGGCAAGCAGCACAGACATTTGCTGGCCTCGCGTGAAAAACCGTTCGATCAACGCCCGCCGGATCGGCGCCGGCGTGTCGAGCAGCACCCCAAGCATCGAGGTCAGCGCGGCGTTGCGGGTTCCGACGCGGCTAAGCGCCTTGACCCGTGGTGAAAACGCCGCGGGGAAAAAGTCGCGTGGATCCTGACCGAGCCCCGAAGCCTCGACGATTTTCGCCAGCATTCGTACGCCGAAAGCGAGGCGCGCGACATCGCGTGGATCGTCGAGCAGATTCAGATCGACGCGCGGCGGCACCGCGCCGTCGGGTGAAACGAGTTGCACACGGCCGCGTGAATACGGGCGATTGCACCAGAGAAAGAACAGCCCGAGCCGGTTGCCGAGCGCATGCCATGCGGCCCGAGTCGCACTAGACAGATACAGATCGGACGCATCGCACCCTGCCACGCCCGAGGTGAAACGCGCAGCTGTCATACTCGCGCGGCGCCGCGACAGAGGCATGCGATAGCGTCGCTCGAGAAAATGGCAGAAGGTCAGCGACGGATGATCCTGCAGATTACGTCCCACGCCCGGCAGATCGATCATGCAATCGATGCCGAGCGCGCTCAGATCATCCCTCGCACCGACGCCCGCTCGCATCAGCAGCGCCGGCGATTGCAGCGCGCCTGCACACAGCACGACTTCATTCGCCTCGAAGCGCACGGGGGCACCGTTGCGCTCGACCGCCACCACACCGCGCGCGACCATGCCCTCCATCACAATGCGCTCGACTCGCAGCTCCGGGTAAATGTGCAGATTGCGGCGCGTGCGCGTCTGCGCATCCAGATAGGCGACGGCGGTCGAGATGCGCTTGTCGTTGAGATTCGAGAACGCGCCGGGAAAGTAGCCGTCACCGAATTCGCCGTTCTGGTCCTGCAAGCTGGCGAAGCCGTTTTTACGCATCCCGTCGGCAAACGCATGGCAGAACGGCGGCCAGTCGGCCTGAAGGACACGGCGAATAGGCACCGGCCCATCGTCGCCGTGCAGTTCGCCCTCCGGGAAATTCACGTCGCGTTCGAGCTTGCGGAAATACGGCAGCACGTCCTGCCACGCCCAGCCGGTTGCGCCATTGGCGGCCCAGTCGTCGTAGTCGCGCGGCAGGCCGCGATTGGCCGATTGCACGTTGATACTCGATCCGCCGCCCATCACGCGCCCTTGCTCATAGACACGCGGTGCGGCCGTTCGGGTGGCGCTCGCCTTGAGCTCCGGCCAGATGTACGTGTCGCCACAGAAAACCGGCATGGGATAGCTGTCGAGAATCGCCGCAGGCACAGCGCCCGGCGGCGTATCCTGGCCCGCCTCGATCAACGCGACGCGCAACGACGGTACTGCCGACAACCGGTGCGCAAGCACGCATCCGGCTGAGCCACCGCCCACAATCACGTAATCGAAACGCTCCATATGCTTTGTCTCCTGCGGTTTTTTATTCGCTACGCGGTGTTGCCCGCTATGTTGTGCTGCGTTCGGTTCAACTGCCGCGAAACACCGGTTTGCGTTTGCCATGAAACGCTTCGACCCCCTCGCGGAAATCGTCGGACGTGCGCAGACGGCTATAGCAATGCCCTTCGAGTTCGATCGCGATCGAGAGCGGCGCATCTTCGCTATCGTTCAGCAGCTTCTTGGCGGTGCGTTGCGCGAGCGGCGAGAAGGCCCGCAGTTCATCCACCAACGCATCGGTCGTGGCCTCGAGTTGCGCATCAGCCACGCATTCCACCGCGATTCCCCAGTCGTAGGCCTGCTTGCCCGGAATGCGGCGCGAGCGCATGACGATGTCCTTCGTCCGACCGACGCCGACCATCTGCTGCAAACGCGCCGAGCCGCCCGAGCCCGGGATCTGGCCGAGCTTCTGTTCCGGCAGCGCGTAGAAGGTGGTGTCGGTGGCGATGCGGAAATCGCACGCGAGCGACAGTTCGAAACCCACGCCGAAGCAGAAACCGCGATTGGCGGCAATCACCGGCTTGGAGCAGCGCGCAGGCGCCGCGATATTCCAGGCGAGTTTGGACACGTGTTCAGGCGACGCCTCGAGAAAACCCTTGATATCTCCGCCGCTAGAGAAGTGTTCACCCGTGGCGCGCACGACGATCACGCGCACGCGCTCGTCTTCGTCAAGTGCTTCGAAGGCCGCGCGCAGCTGGTCGCGTGCATGCATCGAAATCACGTTGAACGGCGGCCGATGCAGAATAATGTCGGCCCGCTCGCGTGCGGCGTCGATCTCGATCGAAAAGCCGTCGAGTTCTTGCAGCAGGCTCTGGCCGCGGTGAGTCAAGTCGGTCATGGGGTTACTCCTTGGTAGTTTCCGTGTGTGTGGCAATGAATGCGCCGCTGGCGCGGATGTGGTTGCCGTCGTTACCGTCATCAGGCTGACCACGTTCGTCGCGTTCGTACTCGCCCGCGGACAACTTGCGGCGCAAGATCTTGCCAACCGGCGATTTCGGAATGTCGTCGACGAAGACGTACTCGCGCGGCCGCTTGAAGTTGACGAGATTGGACGTTCGGCAATACGCATCGAGCGTTTCAGCGTCGACGTATTCGCGGCGTTTGACGAAGGCGACGACCCGTTGGCCCCACCGCTCGTCTTTCACGCCTGCCACCGCCACGTCGTCGACGGCGGGATGCAGAGACAGCACCGATTCGATATCGACCGGCGAAATGTTCTCGCCGCCGCTGATGATCATGTCGTCGACGCGTCCGGACACGTACAGGTCGCCTTCGAGGTCGAAGAAGCCGGTGTCGCCGGTGAAATACCAGCCGTCGCGCAATGACCTGGCGTTGGCGTCGGGGCGGTTCCAGTAGCCCTCGAAGGCTTCGTCGCCGAGCAGGTCCGCGATGATCTGGCCTTCTTCGCCGGCCTGCGCCAGATCCTCTGGCGTTTGCGCATCGAGCTTCACGACACGCAGGCGCGTATTGATGCCTGCACGCCCTGCGCTGCCCGGTTTCTGCGTTGCGTCCTGGTCGATGCTGAAGGTGTAGACCTCCGACGAGCCGTAGTGATTGACGAACAGTTCGGGTTTGAAAGCAGCAGAGAGCCGCTTGAGCAAACCGTCGTTCATGGGCGCGCCGGCAAAGCCGAGCTTTTTGACAGATGTCGTGTCGATAGCCTCGAAAGCGGGATCGCCCAGCAGATCGTGATAAAGCGTCGGCACCAGATAAAGACAGCTGATCTGATACTGCGCGATGGAATCGAGCGCGAAGCGGGCGTTCCAGCGGCGAGCGCAAACGAACACGCCGTCAACCATGGCCATCGAGAGCAGCGAGCGCACGCCCATCGTGTGATACAACGGCATCACCCCGAGCGTGCGCTCGCCATGCCGGTACAGGTTCTGCGCGACATGGGCGAGCGCTGCAGCCCGCTCATGACGGTGACGGCGCGGCACCCCTTTGGCCTTACCCGTGGTGCCCGACGTGTAAAGAATCAGCGAGTAGTCGTCCGCATTCGCGCGAGTGGTCTGGATGCTGGCATCATGCGAGCGCTCGGCGAGGAGTGTTGCGAATCCGGCGGTGCGGCCTTGCGCGTCGTCGAGCCCGATGCGCGGCAGATTTTGCGCAGACGGGCTTTGCGTGACCGCTTCGGCACTGACCGGTTCATAGACGATCGCCTTCACGCCGGCATCGGTCACGCAGTAATCGAGTTCCTCAGGCTTGGCGCGCCAGTTCAACGGCACGATCACAATGCCCGCGAACTGGCAGGCCCAGTGCAAGGTTGCCATTTCCCAGCGGTTTTGCAGTACGACGAGCAGCCGGTCCCCGTGCGCGAGACCCAGTTCGCGCAGGCCTTCGGCGACGTTCACGATGATGCGATGCCACTGCGCATAGGTCAGTGTCAGCGTGCCATCGACCAGAGCGAGCGCGTTCGGGCTGCGCTCCACGCTTTGCAGATAGGTTCGGCCGAGATCAAGCATGAGCGGTCTCCACGGTCTCACCGGCCTGCTTGCCTGCGTTACGTCTCGCCGCCACGTCCAGCACCGCTGCGACGATCGGCGTATAGCCCGTACAGCGGCACAGATGGCCCGAGAGCATGTCGCGCACCTGCGTCTCGGTGGGATCGGGCACGCGCTTCAGATAGTCCGCGCACGACATCAGAATGCCGGCTGTACAGAAGCCGCACTGCAAGGCGTGGTGGCGTTGAAACGCCTGCTGCAGATCGCCGAGCACCATATCGGGCGCGAGGCCCTCGACTGTATCGATGCGACGTCCTTGCGCCTGCACCGCCAGCATCAGGCAAGAACGCCCTGCCACGCCGTCGATGTGTACCGTACACGCGCCGCAGACGCCATGTTCGCAACCGACATGGGTGCCGGTCGCGCCCAGTTCGTGACGGATGAAATCCGACAGCAGGTCGCGTGGCTCGCAATAACCGCTGCGCTCGCGGCCATTGAGCGTCAGCGTGATGCACGGCCGGTCGCCCTGCCGCATGATGTTGTCTTCAGACGTGTTGCTCACTTTACTTTGCCTCCTCGATCACGCGCCATCCGAGTTGCCGCACCAGATGCCGGCGATAGGTCGCGCTAATGTGCGCGTCGTCCTGCGCGCCCAGCTTCCAGCTCAAATCGTTCAATGCACTGCGTAGGTCTTCGCCGTGCAAACGCGGCCATTTCTCGACCACCGGCCGATCCGCGACGCCGCCCACCGCGAGGCGGATCGAGTCGCTCGTCACCACCGCCGCGCACGCGACCATCGCGAAATCGCCATGACGCGCAGAGAATTCGGTGAAGCCGTAGCGTTCGCCGGGCTTCTTCAGCGGGAAACGCACCGCTTCGACCAATTCGTCCGGTTCGCGCGCCGTCATCAACATCCCCTGGAAAAATTCCTCGGCCTTCAGGACACGCTTCTTCTTTTTCGAGCGCAGCGTCACGTCGCCACCGAGCGCCGCCAGCACAAGGGGCAATTCCGCGCTCGGATCGGCGTGTGCAATCGAGCCGCACACCGTGCCGCGATTGCGAATCTGAAAGTGCGAAATGTGCGGGAACGCCATCGCCAGCAGAGGCACTTCGTCGCGCAGTGACGCGCGCCATTCGACGCTGCCCTGCGTGGCGGCCGCGCCCACAATCAGCTGACCTGCTTCGTTATCGGTGCGCACCGCGTTCAGTTCGTCGGTGCGCGAGATATCGACCAGCATGCGCGGCTGCGCGAGCCGCATGTTCAGCACCGCCATCAGCGACTGCCCCCCGGCCAGCACGCGGGCGTCTTCGCCGTTTTGCGCGAGTGCGTCGAGCGCGTCCTGCGCGGTCATCGCGCGCAGATAATCGAACGGCGCGGGTTTCATGCCTGCCTCCTGAAACGTGCGAGCAACCGCGATAGCCACCCGCCTCCTGTTTTCACCGGTTTGCCTGCGGCCTGGCGTCCAAGCGATTCGAACAGTTGCCGTAACACGACCTTGGCCGCCCCTTCGAGCATCCGTCCGCCGACGGCCGCGACCTTGCCCGACACCTGGGCTTCGTAGTCATAGGAAAGACGCGTACCGCTTTCGATCGGCGTCAACTCGACAAGGCCGCTGCCGCGCGCGCTGCCGAGCGACGACATCCCCGCGCCGGCCAAACGCAGCCGATGTGGCGCGTCGATTTCCGACAACCCGATCTTCGCTTCGAAGCGCGCCTTGATCATGCCCACGCCGACCGTCACGTCGGCGCGATACTGGTTCGTGCCTTCTGCTTCGAGCGCGTGGCAACCCGGTATCACTCTGGCGAGCGCGTCCGGATCGAGCAGCACGGCGAAAATGGCTTCCGGCGAGGCCGGCAAATCGACGCTGCCTTGCGCGGTCAGCGCCTTGCCGCCGCCGGGCATCGCCGGTTTCGCCGGCGGCGTGTCGCGCAACTCGGGACGCGACGGCGCGGGGTCGTCGATACCGATGAGCGCCATGACCTTCGGAGGCGTCAACGGCAAACGGATATCGTCGACGCCGAGTGCGTCCGCCACCGCATTCGCGATGCACGGCGGCGTGCTCATGTTGTTGCCCTCGCCAAGTCCTTTCGCGCCCAACGGCGTGAACGGACTCGGCGTTTCCAGATGCACGATCACCGGATCGGGCACTTCGCAGGTGGTCGGCATCAGATAATCGGCGAGCGTGCCCGACTGGAAGCTGCCATCCGCGCCGTAGCGGAATTCCTCCATCAACGCCGCACCGAGACCTTGCGCGAACGCGCCGCGAATCTGGCCATCGGCGAGCGCGGGATTCAGCAGCGTGCCGGCGTCGTGCGCGGTGACATATCGGTCGATCCGCACGCGGCCCGTGGCGCGGTCCACTTCCACCCCGCACATGTCGAAGGCAAACCCGTAAGCCGCCGACGTGTTGATGCGATCGTTCTCGTCCGGCGCCGCCATGTTCGGCGGATTCCAGAACACGGTCTCACGCAAGCCGGGCTCCTCGCCTTCGGGCAAGAGCGCGGGCGCCCAATGCGGCGCATTGGCAGCGACGCGGCCGAACGGCTGAGCGCGATCCTCTGCACCACGGGCATAAATGCGGCCGCCTTCGAAACACACCTCTTCCGGCGCGCAACCCAACTGTTTCGACACAATGCGCGCGACCTTGTCGCGTACGCGCACGGCCGCCAGATGCACCGTGCCCGCCACCGCGCCGGCAAAGCGGCTCGAATAATTGCCCGCCGCCACCGACCACGCGTCCTTATGCGTATCGAACTCGACATTGACGACGACGTCTTGCGGCGAGACGCCGAGCACATCCGCGACCACCTGCGCGCACACCGTCATATGCCCCTGGCCCGCGGGCGTCGACGCGATCGTCACCACCACGCCGCCCAGCAGATCGACGCTGACCGTGGCGCTCGCGATCGCGCCGCTCTTCGGGCCGGCCTTCCTGCGCGCGTCGGCGGGCATCACCGTCGTGATATAGCCCATGTTCGACACCGACGGCTCGACGATCGCCGCGAAGCCGATGCCGTACAGCCGCCCTTCCTTGCGCGCCGCCTCGCGGCGCGCACGCAGTTCGTCATAGCCGCCTTCGGCCAGCGCGCGGCGCAGCGCCTCCTGATAGTTGCCCGAGTCGAGCAAGGCGCCCGCTGCGGCGCGATACGGGAAGGCATCGGCGGCGACGAAATTGCGGCGATACACGTCGAGCACATCCAGCTTTAACTCAAGCGCAATGCGTTGTATCAGCCGTTCGAGCGCGAAGTAAACCTGCGGGCCGCCGAAGCCGCGCACGAGACCCGTGGGCGTCTTGTTGGTCAGCACGACGCGATTGCGCACCAGCAGATTGTCGATGGCATACGCGCCGGTCAGGCAGCCATGCATCCGGTAGAACGTCGCCGGTTCCGGCGCGCGCAGATAGCCCCCGCAATCTTCAAGTTGATCGTAGGAGAGCGCGGTAATGCGGCCGTCGCTTTCGACAGCCGCCTCGAGCGTCGACAGGCGTGCCGTCGCGGAGGTCGCCGCGCTCAGATGTTCGAGCCGGTCCTCGACCCACTTCACCGGCGCGCCAGCTTTGCGGGAGGCGAGGCACATCAGCACGACATAGGGAAACACCGCCTGCTTCACGCCGAAACTACCGCCCGAATCGCGCGGCGCCTTGTGACGCAGACGATTGGCCGGCACGTTCAGCGCCATCGCCATCACCGCGTGCAGCGAGAACGGGCCCATGAAATTCGACGTAACGTCGTAGCCTTCGTCGCCCGCCAGATATTCGGCGATCACCACGCCGCATTCGATCGGCGCACAGGTATTGCGCGGATAATGCGCGACCAGTTTCACGCGATGTGGCGCTCTATCGAACGCAGCTTCGGGATCGCCATAGCGGAAGCGGCGGTCGCTGATCACATTGGTGCCGACCTTTTCATGCAGCACCGTTGAGTCCGCGCTCGCCGCCTGTTCGATCGTCGTGACCGGATCGAGCGTGGAATATTCGACCTTGAGAAGATCGAGGCCGTCTTCGGCGATGGCCCGCGATTCCGCCAGCACCACCGCGACAGGTTCGCCGACATAGCGCACGCGGTCCATCGCGAGCGCCCACTGCTCCATCGGCGATTTCACCCCCACCACGAAGGGGCGCGACCACGCACGCAGGTCCTCGCGCGTCAGGATCGCGCGCACGCCGGGCAGTTTCGACGCGGCGTCGGTATTGATGGCAACGAGTTCCGCATGGGCATGCGGTGAGCGCAGAATTGCCGCATGCAGGGTGCCGGGTTTGGTGCCGAGATCGTCGCCATAACGGCCACGGCCGGTCAGGATTGCGGGGTCTTCGAGACGCTCCATCGGGCGGCCAAGATGACGCTGTCCACGCTCTACGCTTTCGTCGCGGTTTGGTTCAACCTCTACCGTCGCAGCATTGTCTGAATTGATCATGTCGCGCTGGTTCATTCGTCGGCTCCTTCACGGCGGCCCGCGAACTCATCGGCGAGTCCGCTCCAGCGCTGGGCGATTTCGCGGTGCTCGATGCCGAACAGATCCAGAATCCGGCCGACGGTGTGATCGACCACGTCCTCGATGGTCTTCGGATGGGCGTAGAACGCGGGCACCGGCGGCATCACGATCGCGCCCATCTCGGTGGCAAGCGTCATGTTGCGCAAGTGCGCGAGATTGAGCGGTGTTTCCCGTGCGACCAGCACCAGTCGGCGACGCTCCTTGAGCATGACGTCGGCGGCCCGCGTGAGCAGGTTGTCGGCGAAGCCATTGGCCACGCCCGCAAGCGTTTTCATCGAGCACGGCGCAATGACCATGCCCGCGGTGATGAAGGAACCGCTCGCCACTGCCGCGCCGATATCGCGCACGTTGTAGACCACGTCGGCGAGGCTCTCCAGATCACCGCGCGCCATGCCCAGTTCCTGTGCCGCCGTCACCGCGCCCGAGGCCGACACGATCAGATGCGTCTCATGCGTGCCGAGGCGGCGTAGCGCGGCAAGCAGGCGCACGCCGATCAGCGCGCCGCTCGCGCCCGAAATGCCCACGACAATCCGCTCACCCTTATTGTCAGGCATGAACGTCACCCAGATAGGTATCGAACGCGTTGTTGTCGCCGGCGACGAGCGCGTCCAGGTCCACCGAGTCCTGCCCCGGAATGCGCACGCGCGTGAACACATGCGCCGCATAAACCACCGGCCGCGTGGCGTCGAGCCCCATCTTCGCGCTGATGCCCTGCAGATGCGCCGGGGCGTCATCCGGCTGGCCCACGGTGGTCGACGGATCGAGCGGCGAGCCCTGCGCGCCTTCGATCACGACCAGATCACGATCGGCCTGGAAGCGCGTGGCGATGGCCCATTCGATTTCAGCTGGGTCGTGCACGTCCACGTCGGTATCCACCACCACCACCTGTTTGATGTCGTAGTGGGCGCCGAACGCACACAGGATCACGTTTTTCGCTTCGCCTTCGCGCTTCTTCTCGAGCTGGATCCACAGGTGATAACGGCACACGCCGCCAACTGACAGGTGTACGTCTTTCACGTTCGGATGGCTGCGCTGCAGATGCGCGAGCAGCGTCGCCTCACGCGGAATCGCGCCAAGCAGCAGATGTTCCATTTCGGCCGGCACAATCGTGTGATAAATCGGCTTTGCGCGATGCGTGAGCGCCGTGACCTCGATCACCTCACGCGCCTCTCGCGAGCTGTAATACTTTGGAAACTCGCCGAACGGGCCTTCCTGCTCGCGCACGTTCGGCAGGATGCGCCCTTCGATCACGATCTCCGCGAAGGCCGGCACCTTCACGCCATTGCTCACGCACTTCACGACCGGCAGCGGCGCCCCGTGCAGCGCGCCTGCGATCTCCAGCTCGTCGTGATCGATCGGCGTAATCGCCTGCGACGCGAGCATCGTCAGTGGGTCCACGCCAATCACCACGGCGAGCTCGAGCGGCTCTCCCGCGGCTTCCGCGGTTCGCTGAAAGGCGTACAGATGGCGCGGCAGCAGGAGGATCGCCATGCGGTCCGGTCCATGCACCTGGATCCGGTTGATCGATACGTTCTGGATGCCGGTGCGCGGATTGCGCGCGATCACGAGACCAGCGGTGATGTACGGGCCACTATCATGTTCGCTATGTGTCGGGATGGGCAACAGCTTGTGTAGATCGATCCCTTCCGTATGGATGACCTGCTGGCATAGCCCGGTACTCGCCGGGACCTCCTGCCACGGGAGCGGATGCTCGGCGGCTTCGCGAAAGCGTTGCAACAGTTGGTCCTCACTCACGCCCATCGCTTCGGCGATCCACGCGCGCCTCGACATGAAACCGCTGACCACCGGAATTGCATGACCACCAGGCCGCACGAATACTGCCGCGCGCGAGCCGTCGAGCTTCTTCGCGATCGCTGCGAGTTCGTGCTCGAGCGCGACGGCCTTTTCGATGGTGGCCACCCGCCCGCTCGCCGACAGGTGCTCGAGCCAGCTTCGCAGCGAGCGGGCGGGACGCGCTCCGGCGCCCGGAGAAACCGTCGTTTCGAGGAAAGCGGTACCGCGAGAGCTCATCTGGGTCTCCATATGTCGTGTCGATGTGCGCCCGCTGTTTGTGGCGGGCGCACCGGGGATCTGGATGGAGCGTAGCGAGAATGGCGTATAACTTCTAATAGTGTTTTTTGATTTTCTACATCATTTAGGCTGATATCCGCGTTACCCCTGATGACGCTGTGCAGCGTCTTGAGTATTAATAGCAGCGACCGTCAATATGCTTACCGTGACGGGCTTTTTGGTGACCGATCGACGAGCCCGGTTCGTACGAAATCCCAGTGCCGCGACTCCACGGCGTTGATAACAGTGACCGTCGATATCAAAAACAATGAAAACGTGGAAGCCTGATCAAACACACCCATGGACCTGAGGCAGATTCAATATTTCATCGCGCTGTTCGAAGACGGCTCGGTCACCCGCGCGGCCAAGCGTCTGAACATCGTGCAACCGGCGCTCAGCATGCAGATCGCGAAGCTCGAGGAAGAGCTGCATCAGCAACTGTTCGAGCGCGGTGCGCACGGAATGACGCCGACCGCCGCCGGGCGGCTCATGTATCGGCTCTTCCTGCCGATCATGCGCGACCTTGCGCACGCGCGGCAGCAGCTGATCCAGCGCGACGAGATCATCACCGGGCGTGTGTCGATCGGGTTGATCGCGTCGATCAGCGAAAGCGTGCTGGCCGATTCACTCTCGCGCTATCACGAGAAATATCCATACGTCGAAGTCACCGTCTCCGACGGCTACAGCGCGACCTTCATCGACTGGGTCGCCGGCGGCCAGCTCGATGCGGCGCTCATCAACAAGCCGCGCGGCAAGCTTTCGCTCGATGCGCAAGCGATCCTCGACGAAGAAATGGTGCTCGCCACCAGTGCGGCACACGGCCCCGACCTGCCGCACGCGATCGAGCTGGCCAAGCTGCCCGAACTCGAACTGGTGCTGCCGACCAAGCGGCACGGCCTGCGCGGCGTGCTCGATACCGCCGCGCAGCACGAGGACGTGCTCCTCGCGCCGCGCTTCGAAATCGATGTGCTCAGCAGCATCGTGCAACTGGTCGGCAATACGGGTTTCGCGACCATCCTGCCGCGTATCGTGGTCGAGCGCGCAGTCCGAGCGGGCACGTTGCGCGCGTATCCGATTCTGGCGCCACGCATCGTGCGCCACATCGTCTGCATCACGCATCCGCGCCGGCCGCTAAGCGCTGCGGCGGACGCGCTGATCTCGATCATCGCCGACGAACTACGCCAGGTGCTCAACGCCGCGCCGTTGGATGCGACAAAGGACACCCCTACCCCGATCAGGAAAATTTGATGAACCCACAACACTGGATCGCCGGCATTTGGACCGGCACGCCGACGCAGCCGGCGATCGACCCGGCCACCGGCGAGCCGATCGGACTGTATGCCGACGGAGGCGCGGCAGAGGCGGATGCGGCCATTGACGCCGCGCGCGCTGTGTTCGATCGCACCACGTGGGCACAGGACGCGCGGCTACGGCAGAACGTGCTGCTTGACTGGGCCACGGCGCTGGATGCAAAGCGGAACGAACTGGCGACGCTGATGGCGCGCGAGAACGGCAAAGCGATCGCGCAGGCGCGCGGCGAAATCGCCGCGGCGATCTCGGAGGTTCGCTATTACGCCGGGCTTGCGCGCCATTTGCCCGGCCACGTGCTGGAGCCTGAACCTGGCACGATCTCCACGCTGCTGCGCGAAGCTGCCGGCGTCGCCGCGATCATCGTGCCGTGGAACGCGCCCGCGGTGCTGCTGGTGCGCTCGCTCGCGCCGGCTCTCGCGGCCGGCTGCACGTGCGTCGTCAAGCCGGCGGCGCAGACGAGCCTGCTGAACGCGGCGATGATGCGCTGCCTCGCCGGCACCGCGCTGCCGAAGGGCGCGGTCAATGTAGTGAACGAGACCGGGCATGCGGCTGGCGAGCGACTCGTCGAATCCCATGATGTCGACGTCGTGAGCTTCACGGGGTCGACGGCTACCGGCAAGCGGATCATGGCCGCGGCCGCCGACAGCATGAAAAAACTTTCGCTCGAACTGGGCGGCAAATCATGCTGCGTGGTGTTCAACGATGTCGATGTCGCCGCGATCGCGCCGCGTCTCGCGCGCGCGGCGACGATCATCTCCGGTCAGCAATGCACGGCCGCGCGCCGCGTGCTCGTCCATGCCTCGAAAGCGCAGCAGATGCGCGAGCAATTGGCCGCCGCGCTCGCCGCGCTGAAGGTGGGTCCGGGAAGCGACGCGGCGACCGATATCGGCGCGCTGATCGACCATCGCACGCGCGATGCGGTCAACGCGACGATCGAACGGGCGTGCGACAGCGCGGACCATGTGCTGCTGCGCGGTGCGAGCCGCGGCAACGCGTTCCTGGCGCCGACGCTGGTCGAGCATGGCGATCCGAAAGCGTTTTTCTGTCAGGAGGAGATCTTCGGGCCGTTCGTCACGCTGGAGACCTTCGAAGACGAGGCCGAGGCGCTCAGCAAGGCCAACGATACGGTGTTCGGTCTCTCCGCGAGCGTATGGACTCACGACGTCGCGCGTGCCTATCGGATCGCCCGGGCGCTGCGCAACGGCACGGTGTGGATCAACGACCACAACCGATTATTCGCCGAAGCGGAAACCGGCGGGTATCGGCAGAGTGGCCTCGGCCGTCTGCACGGGTACGATGCACTGGCGGACTTCACCGAACTGAAACACATCTGCTTGAATGCGGGCGTGCCGGAGCAATTGGAAACAGTGGGTCAGTAGGCAATGCCGCGCGAACCGTGGCGCGGGAAACGTGCGCGGTGTAGGCCGGCATATTCACATCGCTGGACGACTTCGGGTCTGGATACTCCAGTCTCAGCCATCTTGTTTGACTCCCATCGACATACTTAAGTCTCGGATCGACGGCACGTTCCTCCTCAACTGTCAGCCAATGGAACCGTGCGAGGCGTTCCGACTCGAAGCGCAACGTTGGGAAGTTGCGCCGGAGTCTTGGTGCGTCGAACAGTTGCTCCAACTCCCCGGCGGTGAATCGTGCGACTCGCGCATTGGCGAACGCCATGGTCGGCAGTTCATCAGCCTGATCGAGCGGACCGAGGTGATGGCGCACGGTCATCCTGCGCGAATATGCCTTGTCAAGGGCAGTTGCAACCGTTGACAGATCGAGCGCGAGTCCCGATTGGTTGGACGGTAGCCCGCATGGCAAACCAAGCGACCAGAGCGCATTGCTCAGAGCGAATATTGCTTTGCCGCCGCCATAACGGCGGTCGAGCAGTTCATCGAGCTCAACGAAGGCTGGCGCTGTTAGCAGGTTGTCCGGCCCCGGCGGAGGTATGCGCCATAGGACGGCCAAAACGTCGAGAAGCTGCTGATCTGCTTCCATCGCTAGCTGCAACATTCAACAAGTCGATTGAACGCAGAATCCATTGCGCCTGATCCTGCAAATCTTCGGGCGGGTGATTTTCGTCCTTCGAGGTTTCGACCAGCACGACCAAGGCCAGGCGCGCGCGGTGCTACGCCGCGAGCGAACCGGAGTCATGCCATCCAAGCCAGTTGCTCGCGCTCATCACGGCGCTCCTCGGCTAACTGCCTGCCGGGGCAGGCTCACCGTAAATACCGTCTCCTGTGCATCGGATCGCACCTCGATGATGCCGCCGTGCGCCACGGCGATCTGGCGGGCGATATACAGTCCGAGCCCGAGATTGGCGCCCTTCCTCGATCCGGCATCCGGGCCGCGCTGCAGCGGGTCGAATAGCCTTGGCAGTAGCGCAGGATCGATAGGGGTGCCTCTATTTCTCACCTCGAACCGGATCTCCGTTCCGTCACCAGTCATCACCACCCGCACCGGCGCGTCCGGCGCGCCGTACCTGAGCGCATTCACGACCAGGTTACCCAGCAACTGCTGCAGGCGCAGACCGTCCCAGACGCCGCGCAGGTTCGCTGGCGCCTCCAGCACGATCGGGCGGTCGGGATGAGCCGCACGCAGCTGGTCCGTCTCATCGGCAAAAACCGCCACAAGGTCGACCTCGGCTGGCACGATGCTGATGCCCAGACCCAGCTCGGTCCGGTTGAAATCGCACAGGTCGTCGAGCAGCGCCTGCATCCGGGCGCCAGTCCGGATCAGACGGTCTGCGGCAACCGATACCCCTTCGCCGGCATGGATCTTCGTTAGATAGCACGCTGTCGCCTGGATGGTCTGCAGCGGACTGCGCATGTCATGGCCCAGCATTCCGAGGAACAGGTTGCGTGTCCGTTCGACTTCAGCGCTGAAAGAACGGACCGATTCGGCAATCGCCTGGTCCACCGCTTCATTGAAACGGATGATGTCATCGAGATGGGGCGCTTCAGGCTGACAGTCGTCCATCCACAATTCAAGCACGCTGGCACGCAGCGCGCGGTATTCGGCGGCCAACTGGTTGATGTCGAAACCGCTTTGCGCGCGCAGAATGGCGTGCGTTTGTGCCGCCGTGTGCGGCGCATCGGCCAGTTGCGGGGCCCGCCCCCATGCTTTCTCCGATTGCGCGTCCGCGGTCTGCCCGGTCGACAGGTCGGCCACCATCGCTTCAAGCAGCGGC
>NZ_JAXDPY010000299.1:0-8254 GCF_034668105.1 Paraburkholderia sp.
CCCAGCAGCAACAGAAACCCCACCCCCAGAAGGTGGGGTTTCTGCGTTTACCGCCCCGAAAAAAACGGGCAAACGCAAAAAACGGGCAAAGCAGCGCCGGAACGGGCACACGGCACAGGCACACGGCTCAGCACACGCAAAGAAGGCCCCCGCAAACGGGTGCAGACCGCGTGCTTCGCCCCCGCCGTCATCACCGCGACGGTGGCACGCTCACGCCCGGACCGGGACCGCGTCCCCGCAACTGTCCGCCGCTCTGTCCGTCACAACGGCCGGCTCCGCAAACATCGAATGGCCTGATCTGGAACATCGTTGTCGTGCGGTCCGCTCCAGTACGCTGCCGTTCCTCAGGCGTCACTCCTTCCCGATCCGCAGCGCGCTCGTGTAACCCGTCAGCTCCAAACAAGCGCATCCGATTTCAGCCCACCGAGACCACTTAATTTTCCTGTGCGAGGAACCGTTGTGCCAGCCGCACCCAATACGTCGAACCGATCGACAATAGCTCGTCGTTGAAGTCATAGCTCGCGTTATGCAGCATGCAAGGTCCGGCACCATGTCCTGATTCTCGATGCCCGCCGTCGCCATTGCCGAGAAATGCATAACAGCCCGGCTTCGCTAACAGCATGAACGAAAAATCCTCGGCTCCCATCGTCGGTTCGACTGCGTCGTCGACATTTCCCGCGCCGACAATTTCCTTCATAACTGCCGCCGCGAAGCGGGCCTCCTCACTACTATTGACGGTTGGCGGATAGTTACGATGAAAGTGGACATCGACTGAACAATCGTAAGCCTCGGCCGTGCTCTCGGCGATCTTGCGCATACGTGCTTCGATCAGATCGAGCGTTTCGGTGGTAAAAGTGCGCACGGTGCCAGCGATCCACGCATCGTTCGGGACGACATTGACGGCGTCGCCGGCGTGAATCTGCGTGATCGACAGTACGGCGGTATCGAGCGGCTTCTTGTTTCGCGTGATGATGCTCTGCAGCCCGTTCGCAATCTGAACCGCTGTGAACACCGGGTCGCGACCGTTGTGCGGCAGCGCCGCGTGCGAACCCACGCCTTTGATTTCAATGCGAAATTCGTTGCTAGACGCCATGATCGGGCCTTCGGTCACGCCGAAGTGGCCTGCTGGCATGCCCGGCCAATTGTGAATGCCGAAAACCGCATCGACCGGAAACTTTGTGAACAGGCCGTCGTCGATCATTGCCTGGGCGCCGGCGCCCCCTTCTTCCGCCGGTTGAAAGATGAATACGATCGTGCCGTCAAATTCGCCGTGCTTGACCAGATGCCGCGCTGCGCCGAGCAGCATCGCGGTATGTCCATCATGGCCACAAGCGTGCATCTTGCCGTCGTTCTGCGAGCGATGATCGAAGCTGTTTAGCTCCTGAATCGGCAGTGCGTCCATGTCGGCGCGTAGCCCGATCGAACGCGATCCGTTGCCGCGTTTCAATACGCCGACTACACCTGTTTTGCCCAATCCACGATGCGTTTCGATGCCCCAGGACTCAAGGGTCCTGGCGACCAGATCCGCTGTCGCGGTTTCTTCGTAACGCAATTCGGGGTGGGCATGAATCGTTCGTCGGAGGGTCTGAATTTCGCCGTGGGCGGCCTGGATTTCTGGGATCAGTTTCATGATGGGCGCTGTGCTTTGCGTTGCGTGGAATCGCTCGGGGCTATATCGCCCGGGCACGTTGACAACCGATTCTACGCCGAAGGCATTTTTGGCGGCACCATGTAGGTCAGAGGGGCGGCGGACGTAATAAAATTCAGGATTGCCCTACCGCTTACCGTTCTTCCGGACGAATCGCCAATGAATGCCCCAACTGAATTCGCCCGCGCCGTGTGCCCGCACGATTGCCCTGATACCTGTGCGATGCGCGTGACTATCGAGGGTGGCCGAGCGCTCAAGGTCGTTGGCGATCCCGATCATCCACCCACTCAAGGCGCGCTGTGTACCAAAGTCAGCCGCTATGCTGATCGGGTTCACCATCCGCATCGATTGACGACACCGATGAAACGCGTCGGCCGCAAAGGCGAAGGCCGCTTTGAGCCGATCAGCTGGGATGAAGCGTTTGAACTGGCCGCCGGACGTCTGTCCGAGATCGCGAGCCGGGCGCCAGAAGCCATCATGCCGTACAGCTACGCCGGCACAATGGGCCTCGTTCAGGGCGAAAGCATTGCGCAGCGGTTCTTCCACACACTCGGGGCGTCACAGTTGGACCGCACGATTTGTGCAGCCGCCGGTGCAGCGGGGTTGAAGTACACCTACGGCGCCAGCATTGGCATGCGCACCGAATTTTTCGCCGAAAGCGAAGTCATCCTGATCTGGGGTTCGAATCCCATCGCGTCGAACCTGCATCTCTGGACACGCGCTCAGGAAGCCAAGCGTCGCGGCGCACGGCTGATCGCGATCGATCCGTACCGATCACTGACGGCGGAAAAGTGCCACCAGCACATTGCACTTAAACCCGGAACCGACGGTGCTTTGGCGCTCGGCATGATCAACGTGCTGATCACGGAAAATCTGCTCGATCAGGCGTACATCGCGGCCCATACATTAGGCTTCGAGCAACTCAAGGCGCGCGCGCTCAGTTATCCGCCGTCACGTGCCGCTCAAATTTGCGGTGTCGACGAGCAGGTGATTGTCGACGTCGCGCGCCTTTACGGCAGCACGAAAAAGGCCGCGATCCGGATGAATTACGGGCTGCAGCGGGTGCGTGGCGGTGGTAACGCCGTACGCGCAATCGCCTGCTTACCTTCGCTGACAGGCGCATGGCGCGAGCGAGCGGGCGGAGTCTTGCTGTCGTCGGGCGGATGGGCGCCGGTGGATTCGCACGCGTTGCAGCGGCCGGATCTGATGCCCGGCTGGCCCGCCAAGGCTCCGCGCGTTATTAACATGAACGCGATTGGCGACGCGCTGCTGCACCCGGGCGACGCAGCCTTCGGTCCAAAAGTCGAAGCGATTATCGTCTATAACTCCAATCCGGTGGCGGTCGCGCCAGACTCGGAACGGGTCGCCGCTGGTTTTGCACGCGATGACTTGTTTACGATCGTGCTTGAACATTTTCGGACCGATACTGCCGACTACGCCGATTTGCTTCTACCGGCCACTACGCAACTCGAGCATCTCGATGTGCATAAGTCGTACGGACACACGCACGTGATGGTCAACTTGCCGGCGATCGCGCCGGTCGGCGATGCGCGCCCGAACACGGAGATCTTTCGTGGCCTCGCGCGCCACATGGGCCTGCAGGAGCCTGCGCTCTACGAGAGCGATGACGCTATCGCACAAGGAGCGTTCCGCTGGAATGACAAAACGCTCGAAGGCGTAAGCTGGGACTCGCTAAAGAAAACCGGCTGGGCGGAGCTAAAGCTGCCTGACGCGCCGTTTGCCGAGGGGAGCTTTCGCACGCCGTCCGGCAAGTGCGAGTTTTTCAGCGAGCGTCTCGCCCAACAAGGTCTCGATCCGCTGCCAGATTATCTGCCGCCTTACGAATCCGCGGACGGTGCGCCCGAGCTAGCCGCCCGTTACCCGCTTGCAATGATTTCGCCGCCGGCCCGCAACTTCCTGAACAGCACCTTCGTGAACATCGAAAGTCTTCGCTCGACGGAAGGGGAGCCGCATCTGGATATCCACCCGATCGACGCGCAGCAGCGAAACATCGCCGACGGTGATCAGGTGCGCATATTCAACGATCGCGGCTCGATGCGAGCGCGCGCCCGTGTCACCGACAAGGCACGTAAAGGGCTCGTGGTCGGCCTGTCGATCTGGTGGAAGAAGCTCGCGCCAGACGGCCGCAACGCCAATCAGGTCACCAGCCAGGCGCTCACGGATCTGGGCGGATCGGCCACGTTCTACGACTGCCTTGTCGAAGTCGAACGTGCCTGAGAACACGCTCAAAAATCTCGCAGCGACGGCCCGCAACGGGTTCGAGGCTGCAGTCTAACCCGGCCGCTTTTCGCGAATAGCACAGGGGTGCTCATGCTACGATGCGTTTTTAGCACGACCATTCGAAAATAAAGAAGGAGACGCTGCATGGACAAAATCTGGCTGAAATCCTATCCGCCCGGCGTTCCCGCAGAAATCGACCCGACCCGCTACTCGTCCGTCGCTGAACTGCTCGAAGAAGCCTTCCGCGATCACCGCGCCAAACCCGCGTTCGTCTGCATGGGCCAAGAGATCAGCTACGGCGAACTGGACGCGCTCTCGCACAAGCTCGCCGCATGGTTTCAGTCCAAGAGCCTCGCTCGCGGCGCGCGCATCGCGATCATGATGCCGAACGTGCTGCAATATCCGGTGGCGATCGCGGCGATCTTGCGCGCGGGTTATGTGGTCGTGAATGTGAACCCGCTCTATACCCCGCGGGAGCTCGAGCATCAGCTCAAGGACAGTGGCGCGGAAGCGATCATTCTGCTCGAGAACTTCGCTGTCACGCTGCAGGCAATCGTGCGCAATACGTCGGTCAAGCACGTTGTCGTTGCCGCAATGGGCGATTTGATGGGCGCGAAGGGCATGCTGGTGAATTTCGTCGTGCGGCGTGTGAAGAAGATGGTGCCGGCGTGGAGCTTGCCGGGCCACGTCAAATTCAATACGGCGATTGCCGAGGGTGCCCGCCAGAGTTTCAAACCGGTCCAGCAAGGTCCGGACGACGTCGCGTTTCTACAGTACACGGGCGGTACGACCGGCGTGGCGAAGGGCGCCACGCTGTTGCATCGGAATCTGATCGCCAATGTGCTGCAGTCGGAAATCTGGCTCGATCCGGTTCGCGCTAACCGCAAGGACATCGATCAGTTCGTCACGGTTGTCGCGTTGCCGCTTTATCACGTCTTTGCGCTGACGGTCTGCGGGCTGCTAACGATCCGTACCGGCGGACTCGGTGTGCTGATTCCGAATCCGCGTGACATACCCGGCATGATCAAGGCGCTGGAAGGCTATCCGATCACGACGATTCCCGCCGTGAACACGCTGTACAACGCGATGCTGAACAGCCCGGACTTCCACAAGCTCGATTTTTCGAAGCTGATCGCGGCAAATGGCGGCGGCATGGCCGTGCAGGAAGCCGTCGCCAAGCGCTGGTTCGAGCATACGCATACGCCGATCATCGAGGGCTACGGTTTGTCGGAGACGTCGCCATGCGTCACCTGTAATCCGGTTACTGTCACGGAATATAGCGGCACGATCGGTCTGCCGCTGCCGTCGACGGAAATCTCGATTCGCGACGACGAGGGCAACGAAGTGCCGCTCGGTCAGCCGGGGGAAATCTGCATCCGCGGTCCGCAGGTAATGGCCGGATACTGGAACCGCCCGGACGAAACGGCCAAGGTCATGACACAGGATGGCTTCTTCAAATCGGGCGATGTCGGCTTGATGAATGAAGGTGGTTTCGTGAAGATCGTCGACCGGAAGAAGGACATGATTCTGGTCTCTGGCTTCAACGTGTATCCGAACGAAATCGAGGACGTCGTCGCCAGGTTGCCGGGCGTGTTCGAAGTCGCCGCGGTTGGCGTGCCGGATCAGCACTCGGGTGAAGCAGTAAAGCTGTTCGTCGTGAAGAAAGATCAGGCACTGACCGATGCGGACATCTTCGCGTATTGCAAACAGCAACTCACGGGATACAAGCGGCCGAAGATCGTCGAATTCCGCACTGAGTTGCCCAAGAGCAATGTCGGCAAGATTCTGCGGCGCGAGTTGCGCGACGGCCGGGCATAAGCGCGCCAGGCGTTTCGTGGCGCGTCTGTGCCCCATCAGGTCCATTGACCTGAACAGCGCTGACGCGAAGTCACGCTCTGCGCGAAAAAGAGAAAGGCCCGGCAGATTTTCATCCGCCGGGCCTTTCTCTTTGAGCCGTCGCTTCCACACAAACCAGGTAACCTTGCACCGCACGCGGCCATAAAAAAAGGCGCCCGAAGGCGCCTTTGAGGCATGCTGCTTTATTACGACTTATTAGAACTTGTGGCGAATACCGATGCGAGCCGTGAACTGGTTCTGGTTCGACGAAGCCGTCAGGTTGTTGATGTCGGCCGTTGCGGCGACCGTAGCGCCTGCTGCGTTGATCGTGTCGCCCAAAGCGTGTTGGTACACACCCGTCACGTACACGTCGGTACGCTTGGACAGGAAGTAGTCCACGCCAACCGCGCCTTGGTGGTACTGAGCACGCGATGCGCCGTTGATTTCCGCGCCGCGCGTGTAGTCATACGCTGCACCGACCAGCAATGCCGGGGTCAACTGATACTTGAAGTTGAGTTCTGCGTTGTTGAACGTAGCCGATTGACCCTTGAACGGCGAAGCGTACGAAGCGCCCAGGTTGCCGAACTTGATGTTCGAGTACGTTGCACCGATCGTTGCTGCGCCGAACGTGTATGCGCCGCCAGCACCGATGACCTGGTACGTGTTAGCCGATGCAAAGCCATTGTAGACCGTCGACGTCACAGCTGCGTTCGCTGCCAAAGCCGTGCCGCCGTTGTTGAACAGGCCACCCGATGCTGCCGGGGTGCGTGCGTTCAAGTAGCCGACGCCCAAGACCAACGGACCGTTGTTGTAGCCAGCGCCCAACGACCAGATCTGGTTCGACGTGACGTTGCCAGCAACGCCGCCGAAGCTGTACGTGCCGCCGAACGTCAGGCCGCCGTAGTTTGCGCTCGTGTACTTGACCGTGTTGTTGGTGCGGTACGCGTTGTTGAAGTTGTCGATGTCGCCCGGGTGAGCAGCGATGTAGCCACCCCACTGGTCGCCGGCTTCCAGCGGACCGACGTAGTCGACGACGGAGTCGTACTGACGACCCAGCGTGACCGTGCCGAACTGGCTCGACAGACCGACGTAAGCTTGACGGCCGAACATCAGGCCGCCTTGACCCAGCTTGCCGTTGTTCACGTCAAAGCCGTTTTCCAACACGAAGATTGCCTTCAGACCGCCGCCCAGATCTTCCGTGCCGCGCAGGCCCCAACGCGAACCTTGCAGAACGCCGCTGGACAGGTTGTACAGGTGCTTGCCACCCGAGTTGGTGTTGATGTTGAAGCCTTCGTCAATGATACCGTACAGGGTCACGCTGCTCTGAGCATGTGCGACGCCTGCGAATGCGCCCAGTGCGGCGAGAGCGAGAAGCGACTTTTTCATCGAATGATCTCCAAGAATTACGAATCTTTTGTACAAGGCGAATATATGTATGTTGCGTTGAGGCCTTGCTTGTCCAACTTCGCGAGAAGTTGCACGTAATGTAACAAAAGGCATACATGCCACAAAGAAAAAGGAGATGGCCAGGAAGGCTCCTGTTTCGTTTACGCAACATGGTCTAAAATCAGAAATTGGCCGTCGGAATCGTTTGAATCAAGGGTTTTCGCGAACCCGGTTTTGCCCCGCAAAGCCTTGTCGCGTGGACCCGTCAGCGCGGCCGGACGGTGGTCGAATCAGGGAGTGCTGAATGTTTCTGGACGAGTTGATTAGCGAGTTTGATCGGGGTTTACGCTCAATGACCGGCGTGTCGCGGATGAGTCGTCCGTTGCCGGTTCCGCAAGAATTAGCCGCGGAGTCCGTCGAGCTTTCGCCCGCGGAACGCGCGCATTCGGCCGGCTTGATGCGAGTGAATCACGTGGGCGAGGTATGCGCCCAGGCGCTTTACCAGGCTCAGAAACTTGCTACCAGGTCGCCGTCCTTGCGAGCCGTATTTACCCACGCCGCCATCGAGGAAGAGGATCATCTGGCGTGGACCGCCAAACGCCTTGAAGCGCTCGATTCACGTCCAAGCCTCCTGAACCCGCTCTGGTATACAGGTTCACTGGCAATCGGTCTCGCGGCAGGCCGGTTGGGCGACCGGGTGAGTCTCGGCTTCATGGCGGAAACCGAACGCCAGGTCGAACAGCATCTGGATAGCCATCTGGATCAGTTGCCCGCAGCCGACCGCGAGTCGCGCGCAATCGTCGAACAGATGCGCGTGGACGAGACCCGGCACGGTAAAACCGCGATGGACGCGGGCGGCGTCGAGTTGCCTTTTCCCGCGCGCGCGCTGATGCGCGCGGTGTCGAAAGTCATGACACGGACAGCCTATTACATATAAGTTCGAGACCTCTGCACACGCACCGCCTGAAGTGGAATGGCGCCTCGCGCGCCATCCGCCCGACGTACCCGGAACGCCAGCCAACACCTCCCGATCCCGCTTCACGATCTCTTACATTCCGCGCCCTTCCCCCGTACTTTTCACGTATCACCTTCACAAGCTTCACTAGCTCATTCATTTATAACGGTTTTCCGTTTTATGTCTGA
>NZ_JAXDPY010000300.1:0-3364 GCF_034668105.1 Paraburkholderia sp.
GTGTTCGACGACCCGCGCCTGAAATTCGACCGTCTGCGTGGCGAGGCAGACTGGACCATCACGCCGAAGGCTGCCGGCGAAAATCACCCGGCCTTCACCGTCAAGCTGGCCAACTTTGGCGTTTCGAACAAGGACGTCGATGCCACTGCCACCGCCAACTACAGCAATCCAGGCCACGGCCGCGGTTCGCTCGACCTGAAAGCCGACTTCCAGCGCGCCCAGGTCGCGCGCATCGTGCGTTATTTGCCGACCAGCATCAGCGAAAAGCTGCGCATCTATCTGGGCCACGGCCTGCAGGCCGGCACGTCGCGCGGTGCGACGATCGAAATACACGGCGATCTGACCAAATTCCCCTACTCGCGCGCCCCCGAAGCTGGGATTTTCCATATCGTCGCGCCGTTCAAGGGCGGCAAGTTCGACCCTTCGCCGTACCCGCCGCGCAGAATGAGGAACGGCACGCCGAACGTGTGGCCGCCGCTGGACGGCATCGACGGTGTGTTCGAACTGAGTCAGAACGTGCTGCGCTTCGATATCGACCGCGCCCATTACAAACAGGTCGCCCTGACGCGTGTCAACGGCAAGATCGACGACCTCGGCACCCGAGCCTCCAACCTCGTGATCGACGGCAACGGCCGTGGCCCGCTCGCCGACATGCTCGACTACGTCAACGCGAGTTCGCTCGGCATCATGGCCAAACATGAGACCGAGAAGGTGCGCGCCGAAGGGTCCGCGTCGCTGGCGCTCAAACTGACCGTGCCGCGCACGCCGAAGCCGCATATCGGCGTGGAAGGCGCGGTCGGTTTTCAGAACAATCGCCTGACTGTCCAAAACGTGCCGCCGCTGTCGCAACTGAACGGCAAGGTGCGCTTCACCGAACACACGGCGCAGACCGAGCGGCTCACGGGCCAGTTCCTCGGCGGCGACGTGCACGCGAATGGCGGCCTCAAGCAGGACGGGACGTATGCGCTCGAGCTTGGCGGTCACATCGCCGTCGACGCCGCGCGCGGCCTGAATCTGCATGGACCGGCCAGCCAGGTGCTGACGCGCATGAGCGGCAGCGCGCCCTACGCACTCAACGTGCGCGGCGCCAAAGGGCGCTTGCCGGAAATCACGGCGAACTCCGATCTGACCGGTCTCGGGCTCGACTTCCCCGCGCCGTTCAACAAACCGGTTGGCACCCCGATGCCGCTGCACTTCGCGGTCAGCCCCGCCACCGACGCGAGCGAAGCCGGTCTGGAACGCGCCGACCTCACCTTCGGCCCGATCGCAGCCACCTATTTGCTGCGTTACGAGCCCAAAGCGCAACCGAAAACGCCGCCGACGGTGGTACGCGGCGCGATCGGCGTCAACAAGCCCGCCGACTTGCCGTCCAATGGTGTGATCGCCGCGGTCGACCTCGAAGCATTCGATGCCGACGCCTGGCGCGCGCTCGTCACGCAGATGCGCAACAAGGAAGCTCCCCCGCCTGCTGCCGCTGGCGTCGCCGCAGCCGCTCCCGCCGCCGCGCCGACTGTGACGAATCCGCTCGTCGCGCAATTCCTGCCGAGCCGTTTCGCGCTCCACATTGAAACACTGACACTGCTCAAGCGGCACTGGGACAGCGTGATCGTCGGCGCGTCGCACGCGGACGGCAAATGGCAGGCGAACATCGCGTCGAACCAGGTTTCGGGGCACGTTTCCTGGCTGCCGGGCGCGAACAAGGAATCGCCCGGCACGCTGCAGGCGCGCTTTGCCCGGGTGGTGATCCCTTCGGCCACCGACAAGGACCTCCTCGGCCAGGCGATCTCGGCGCCGGCGCAGAACATGCCGTCAATCGATCTGGTGGTCAACGAGTTGATCGTGCGCGATCGCAACATTGGCCGGCTCGAAGTCGACGCGCACAACTTCGTGGAAGACGGCGCGCCGGTCTGGCAACTCGACAAGCTCGACATCACCAATGCCGCCGCCACGCTGACTGCCACCGCAAACTGGCGCACGTCGAGCGGCGTCGGCGACGCCGCCGACGAAGCGGCACAGCGCCGTACCTTGTTCGACTTCAAGCTCGACATCAAGGACACCGGCGCGTTGCTGGAGCGTTTCGGCCAGCCGCACACGCTCAAGGGCGGCAGCGGCACGCTGTCGGGCAAGGTCGTGTGGCACGGCGGCCCGACCGCGATCGATTACCCGACGCTCAACGGCAATCTGGCCGTCGATCTGCGCCACGGGCAGATTCTCAAGGTCGACCCGGGCGTCGCGAAACTGCTGGGCGTACTCAGCCTGCAAAGCCTCGCGCGCTTTGCCACCCTCAATTTCCGCGATGTGATCGGAGAAGGGTTGCCGTTCGAGCACGTCACCGGCACGGGGCAAATCCACAACGGCATTGGCCGTACCGAGAACTTCGAGATGGTGACGGCGCCGGCCCGGGCCGAGATGAAGGGCTCGGTGGATCTGGCGCAGGAGACCCAGGATCTGCACGTGCGGATCGTGCCGACCGTCAGCGCCGGCGCCGCCGTGATCGCCGCGACCGTGATCAATCCGCTGCTCGGGCTGGGCGCGCTGGTGGCCGATCTGGCGTTCAGCAAGTCAGTCTCCACGGCGTTTGCGCGCGAGTACGCAATCACCGGTCCGTGGTCGAAACCGCACATTGAGCGGGTGAAGGGCGATCGCGGTAAGATGGACGCTCCGGCTTCGACCGTGGAAGCGCACTGAGCCTTCGGCACCCCCTTCAGCACCCTTTAGGGCCGTTGCTCATAATAAAGCGCAGTGCCGCGCCACAGGCCGCAGCCAGCCCTGAACGACGTATGCGGCACAAGCAGTTCTCGCGCCGCCGCCTTAGCCGGGAGTTTTTCGAAACGCTCATGAGCGAAACACACGTCTTTTCATCTTCGTCTACCGCTTCGTCCGCGGCCTCCTCCGCTGTTGCGTCCAACGGGTCTTCCGGCAGCAGCTTCCGCGTGGCCGCGCTGCAAATGGTCAGCACGCCGGAGCGCGAACGCAATCTGGCCGAAGCGGAGCGCCTGATTGCCGAAGCCGCCGCCGACGGCGCGCAACTTGTCCTGCTGCCCGAATACTTCTGCTTCATGGGCTTCAAGGACACGGACAAGCTCGCGGTGCGCGAGCCCTACCAGGACGGCCCGATCCAGCGCTTTCTCGCCGATGCCGCGCGCCGCCATAAGGTATGGGTGATCGGCGGCACCTTGCCGTTGATGTCGCCGGAACCGTCGCGCGTGCTGAACACCACGCTGGTGTTCGACCCAGAAGGCAACGAGGCCGCGCGCTACGACAAGATCCATCTGTTCAACTTCGAAAAAGGCGAGGAATCGTTCGACGAGGCACGCACCATTTGCCCCGGCGGCGAAGTCCGCACCTTCGAGGCGCCGTTCGG
>NZ_JAXDPY010000301.1:0-3111 GCF_034668105.1 Paraburkholderia sp.
GAACAACGGCGCGACGGCGCGCGACGCGTTGGCCGAGCGTTTTGTCGATAGCGGCGGGCGGGTGTTTCGTGCCGCCAGTGACGGGCACTACCGGGTCGGCCGCGACGGCGGAGTGTTGTCGCTTGCGCCGAAGAACGCCGCGCAGGATGCCCGCGTGACGGTTGTCGTTAGTTACGATTGAGGCTTGCTCGCGGCGGGCCGCTTTGCGGCAGCGCGCCTGCAAGCGCGCAGACGTCCCGCGTCCCGCGGGTCTGAACAGCATGGAATGGTCGCAACGGTAAGTGAACCACTCAAACCAGAAATAAAAATTCAAACCGGCTGTCATAACCGGTCTCGTGGTTCGACAAACGTGCAGATCCTGATGGAGCACGCCATGCGAACCGCACCAACCCGCCGAGCTTTCCGCGAAACCGCTCCCCCCGCCAACCCGAAGCGCGACACGATTCACCCTGTGTGGGTGCGCCTCACGCATTGGCTCAATGCACTCGCGGCGATCCTGATGATGCTGTCCGGCTGGCGCATCTACGACGCGTCGCCGATCTTCAAGGGCTTGACGTTTGCGCCGGCAATCACACTCGGCGGCTGGCTCGGCGGCGCGCTGCAATGGCATTTCGCGGCGATGTGGCTGCTGGTCTTCAACGGCTTGCTGTATCTCGCGCTGAACCTCGCCAGCGGGCGCTTCGTGCGCAAGTTCCTGCCGGTCTCGCCGCGCGCCGTGCTGCATGATTTGAGCGCCGCACTGACCGGCAAGCTCTCGCACGCCGATCTGCGCGTCTACAACGCGGTGCAGAAATTCGCTTATCTGTTCGTCGTCTGCGATCTGCTCGTGCTGGTGCTGTCGGGACTCGCCATCTGGAAATCGGTGCAGTTTCCGCTGCTGCGCGAACTGATGGGCGGTTATGACAACGCGCGCATTGTCCACTTCTGCGCGATGTCGCTGATGGCGGCGTTCATCGTCGTGCATCTGGTGATGGTGGCGCTCGTGCCGCGCTCGCTGCTGGCGATGCTGCGCGGACACTAAGCCGCTTATCTACCGACAGACGGCTGCGCGAAGCCTAAGGACATCGAATCATGAACAAGCCCACGACAAAAACTGATCGGAAGGTCGACTCCATGTTTGACGATAAGCTCGACCGCGAGTCGATCCTGATCGACGCCCGGCGCGAACTCGCGATGCCGTCGCGGCGCCTGTTCGGCAAACGGCTTCTGACGCTCGGTGGCCTCTCGATGCTGACCGGCTGCTCGCTCACCGACAACGATTCGGTGAACGCATTCCTAACCGCGGTATCGCGTCTGAACGACCGCGCGCAAGCCGCGCTGTTCGATCCGAAGCAGCTCGCGCCGACCTACACCGAAGCGCAGATCACGCGGCCGTTTCCGTTCAACGCGTTCTACGGCATCGACGACGTGCCCGATGTCGACGCTTCCGGCTACAAGTTGAAGATCAGCGGCCTCGTCACCGGTCAGCGGGTCTGGACGCTGCCCGAGTTGTACGCGCTGCCGCATGCCGAGCAGATCACGCGGCATATCTGCGTGGAAGGGTGGAGCGCGATCGGCCGCTGGGGCGGCACGCCGTTCAGCGATTTCCTGCGCCGCATCGGCGCGGACACGAGCGCGAAGTACGTCGGCTTCAAATGCGCGGACGACTACTACGAAAGTATCGACATGCCGACCGCCCTGCACCCGCAAACGCTGCTCACGTTCTCCTACGACGGCGAACGTCTGCCCGCGAAATACGGCTTCCCGATGAAGCTGCGCATGCCGACCAAGCTCGGCTACAAGAATCCGAAGCACATCGTCGAGATGTTCGTCACCAACACGTATCCCGGCGGCTATTGGGTCGACCAGGGTTACAACTGGTTCGGAGGCTCCTGACGCGCGCGGGTCGCCGCGTGCCGGGCGGCACGTGCGACCCCGGGCGGCAGAAGCTTCGGAAATACCCCGGCGCGCTTTGAAGGCCGGTTCTGATTGATCCATAACGAAACGGAGTCATCCCATGAAAAAGTTCGCAATCGCAGCAATGGCCGTCGCTTTCCTGACCAGCGGAGGCGCCGCATTCGCGCAGGCAAGCGGCGCGATGTCCAACGATTCGATGTCGAAGGATTCGATGTCCAAGGACAGCATGTCGAAGGACACCATGAAGAAAGGCACCATGAAGCACGACAAGATGAAAAAGGGCAGCGACGCGATGGGCATGAAGCACGAAGCCTCGGGCGCGATGGCCAATTGAGCGTTGCCGCCGATGCCGCTTGCATAGCTTGAGCGCTCCCCATACGAGCGGGGGCAAAAGCCGGGGACACCCCCGGCTTTTTTGTTGCAAGTACGCCGAAAAGTTACGATTCTTTCGGCCGACGCGGTGGGCGCTTACTGCATAATGCGGCGTCGCGCCAAACGTTTGACGCGTGTGTCAGCCGTGAATCGATTCCTTCGACCGCCGCGGCGTTGTGGCCCCATTGGCCATCTATCGTCTTTCTGTTCCACCGACATGTCCGCCAGCCTCGCCCGCCAGACCGCATCGCCGATGCGGTGTCCGCCATCCCGAACCAGGGTCTTTAGCGGGGGCGCAGCACCTCGAGCAGCACAGGCGGATTGAATCCATGTCGTTGCAACTCCCAAGCCGCTTTTCACGTGGTTTCCCGCGTGGTTTCCCGATCCGTTTGCCGCAGTCCCGCAACGGACAGATCGCGCTCGCGCTCGCCGTCGTGTATCTCGTGTGGGGCTCGACCTATCTCGCCGTGCACGTCGCGCTCGGTTCGTTTCCGCCCTTGCTGCTCTCGGGTCTGCGCAATCTGTTTGCCGGGGTAGGGCTCTTCATCTTCGCGGCGCGCCGCAATCCGGTCTGGCCGAGCGCAACTGAAATCCGCAATGCCGGCCTTGTCGGCACGATGCTGGTCGGCTTGTCGAGCGGCATGCTGGCTTATGGCATGCGTACCGTCGGCACCGGCACCGCGGCTGTGATGGTCGCGACGGTGCCGCTGTTCGCGACGGTGATCGCGGCGGTGGCGGGGCGCAAGATCGGCAGAGGCGAGTGGTTCGCGGTCGGTCTCGGGTTGGTGGGTATCGCGATCCTGAGTCATGGCGATAGCGCGCCGGGGTCGGCGGGCGGCAGTC
>NZ_JAXDPY010000302.1:0-6584 GCF_034668105.1 Paraburkholderia sp.
GCCGAATTGCCGGACAAGCCGTACAAGCCCAATGAGCCCAATGAGCCCAATGAGCCCAATGAGCCGAATGAGCCGAATGAGCCGGCCAGGCGGATAAGCGAAAATGGAACGCGAATGTGAAACGGGGCGGCAGTTTTTGAGAAATGCGTTTCGGCCCGCGCAGTGCCGACGGAAGTATGACGACCGTGCCGAAGTGCATTTCTCAGAGCGGTCAGCGTTGCTTTCGCGCTCACGCTTCATCTGGCGCGGTGGCGCGGCGAATATCGGGTATATCGCATCGTTACCTGTGTCCCGCCATGTCGCGGGGGTACATCGCCGAGGCGAAGCCGATGGCTCCCACCGCGCGCAAGCGAAGCCGATGGTTTCCCATGCAGACCGATCCGCGACGCACGCAGTGCGGAGTGGGTGCTGATGAGCGCTTTGTCACTCACGTTGAATGTGCGAGGGCACGGATTCCAGATGCACCACTACCCCCTCCAAGCCAGGGGACCCGCTTGGAAGTTAGCGGTTTGAGCCGCTTTCTCTTGCCTACTTCTCTTTGCGGCGGTGTATGGACCGGAGACATGGGTAACAGGTGTGCGGGGACATGGGTAACACATGATCCGCTCATTCCTGCTGGTTCAGGTTGATGGTTCCGAAACGGTGATGCGCAAAAAACAGGTCGTAGCAGTTCTCTTCACCGACGCGCTCGCGGATGGCCACGGGCAGGTTCTGCAATGCCTTCGACACCTTGAATCGCCGGTTCCTGAAGCGTAGTTCACCGTTCCATTTCACGCACTGCACGAGGTCGTTTTCACCGTACTCGATCGGCGGCAGAATCTCGGGGTAGGCGCGCGGACTGGGGCGATAGCGCGTGACCGGGGTCGCCATGTCCAGCGCCTGATGCGGGCGCTGATGGTTGTAGACCGAGCGCCATGCATCGAACGCCTGCTGGGCGCTGCCCAGGTCTTTGAAATGGCGCCCGGCGATCACCTCGGCCTTCAGCGTGCGGTGAAACCGCTCTTCCTTGCCATTGGTCTGCGGATGCGCCACGCGGCTGTGCGACAGGCGCACGCCCAGCCGGATGAGCCAGATGGCCAGTTCGGTCAACTGGCCCGGCTGGCTGGGGCTGCCCCACGGCGAACCGTTGTCCGCGTTGATGCGCAGCGGCAGCCCGTAGCGGCGGAACGTGTGCTCCAGATGATGCTGCACGATCCGGGTGTCGGTGCAGATGCAGGCATCGAGTGTCACGTTGTAGCGCGAATGATCATCCAGCATGGTCAGTGGCGAACAGTGCCGTCCGTCCTGCAGGTCGAACCAGCCCTTGAAATCCATCTGCCAGAGATCGTTGGGCTGCGCATGCTCGAAGCGCTGCCAGGCCGTGGCGGCGTCAGAAGCGGCCGGGTCGATCAGCCCGTGGCGATGCAGGATATCGGTCACCGTGCTGGGGGCGGGCACGTCCGTGTGACCCAGATCGCACAGACGTCGGCTGATCTTGCGCCCACCCCAGGCCGGATGCGCGCGCCGCAGTTCAACCACCCGCTGCTCGACCGACGGGGTCGTGCGCGCCGGACTCTGCTGGGGCCGTCGCGAATAATCCGTCAGCGCGGTGGCGCCACCCTGCGCGTGGCGATCGAGCCACTTGTAGCCGGTCTTCGGGCTGATGCCAAAACGCCGACACAGCTCACGACGGTTGGCGCCTTCCTGCGAGGCCAACTGAACGAATTCCAGACGCAGATTCATGGTGTCTCTCGGGTTCCAGGGCATAACCGGCTCCAGGCGATTCGCTCGCCCACAGTGTTACCCATGTCCCCGCACACCTGTTACCTATGTCTCCGGTCCATACACGGCGGCAAAGAGAAGTAGGTGCCTGCCCCGCACAGGGGCGACGCTAATAGACCAATATCAATTCAAGGAAAGGCCAACGCCGTAGGCAACCAGACAAGAAGCGCCGCGCAGGCAAACAAACCAGGAAAAGGCCAACGCCATAGGCACACAACCAGGCGCCGCGCAGGCAAACAAAAACAAGAGAAAGCCCACCGCCGCAGGCGAACAGAAAACCTCACCTCACAGCCGACTTCCCTCCCACAGCCGCAGCCTCTTCAGCCGCTGCATCCCGCGTCTCGGGCATCGCGGCCCACACCAGCAAAACCGCAAGCGCCCCCGCCGCAGCAAGCCCAAAAAAGCTCACGGCATTGCCAAAACGATCCGCCACAAATCCAGCCGCTGTAGTGCTAAGAGTCGCCCCAATCCCCGCAGCCAACCCGAACAACCCGATACAAAGGTTATACCGCCCCTTGCCGCCCGCCACATCGGCGGCAATCAACGGCAACATCACACCGAACACCGCTGCACTCAGACCGTCCAGCATCTGCACCGGCACCAGCAAATACGGGCTGCTGATCCCGGCAAACAACAACGCCCGTATCGGCAGCGCCGAAAACCCAAGCAGCAAAATCGGCCTGCGCCCCCAGCGCTCGGCAGAGCGCCCAACCCATGGCGACATCATCGCCACAATCGCCTGCGGCACGATGATGCACGCCGCAATCACGAGCTGAACGTTGTCGCCCATGCCGGCCGTCACTTCGCCAGCGGCAAGATTCAGCATCGCCGCATTCGACAAATGGAACAGCACGATACAAGCAGCAAACAGCAACATCCGCTTGTCACGCAACAACTCGCGCAAACTCTCGCGCCGTTCGATCTGTGCCGGCGTCGGGCCGGTTTTCGGCAATTCAATCGTGTCGGTGCGCTGAATCATCATCAAAGCGAAAAGCGCCGGGACAGCCAGCGCCGCAGTCAGCCAGAACACCGCGCGCGGCGAATAGTATTCGCCGAATACGCCCATCAGCCCAGCCGCCACGGCGCTGCCGATCGACGCCCAGCGTGCATTGCGTCCCAACCGGTCGCCCAGATTCGCGCGCCCCACCAGCGCGAACGAGATCGCAGCCAGCGCCGGCGTCAGCATGCAGCTGGCAAAGCCGTGGAACACCTCGGCGGCAATCACCGGCAGCACGGTCGGGCTCGCGGCCAGCAGCACCGCGCTGAAAATAATCGCGAAGATCGCCCACGCGGCAGCGCCTTTCTTGTTGCGCAGCGCGTCGACGGCAGCGCCGCCCGGCACCTGGCTCACCATCGCGCTAATGGTGCCGACGGACAGCGCCATGCCGATCTCGCCCTGGGTCCATTTGTGCGAGGCCAGGTACGACGCAATGAACGGCCCGAAACCCGTCTGCACGTTGGCGACGAAAAAATTCATCCAATCGAGTGCGCGCAAACTGCGCGCGGTAACCAAAGTGCGGCCTGTCATCGGGCCGCCCGTGCGTTGGAACCCGCCGTGGCAGTAGCCGGTGCAGACGCAGCAGCGGGAGCCGGTGCCGGCGGCGGAGCCGGCGACACGGCGCGAATCGGCTTGTCGTTGGCGTACGGCGGCGTCGCGTTGATTTGCGCGTCGCTCAAATCGATCAGCGGATGCAGCTCCTTGTCTTTCGTGACGAACCGCAGCGCCGACCAGTTGGCGGCAATCGTGCGCCGCTCGGTACTGACCATGCCGTTGACGTCGAGCACGACCGCCTGCGGCTGCGCATTGGCGTCGACCAGCACGTCGATCACGCGGCCCACCTTGGCGCCGTTCGAGCGCTCGACATCGGTGTCGATCAGCGGCACCTGCATGACAGCCGACTTCGCCGCGGGAGCGGGCACGGCCGCCGCGTTGAGCGTGATCGGCGCGGCCTTCGCGGTCGGCACGAAACGGAACGCGCTCCACGGGAAATTGACCTTGCGGTCGCCAACGCCCAGGAAGCCCTGCAGATTCACCACCATCTCGCGCGGCTTGCCGCTCGCATCCGCGATCACGTCGACCGCGCGGCCGACCACCTTGCCGTCAGGCTTCTGCACTTCGCTGTCGAGCAATGCGCGGGCCTCGCTGCGCTCGATCGTGCGCAGCACGATCAGTGGCGGCGGCGGGGGCGGGGGAGGCGGGGGCGTGACCACGGGCGGCGGCGGTTCGACCTTGCGTGGCTTGACGACCGGCTTGCGTGGCTTCCTCGGCTGTTCGGGCTCGGCCGCTTCAGTCTCGACCGGTTCCGGCTCGGAGGCCACCACGGGCGCGCTCGCGGGCTCGACGGGCATCACCGTGGCGTCGACGATCGGCGCCTGCTGCGGGCCCCACAACAGGCTGCAACCGGACAGCGCGAACAGCGCGAACACAGCAAGAATCAGTAGACGCCAGGCAGGACGCGAAAAACCGCCGCTCATCAAGAAGAACTCCATGGGCAGTGCGGACGGGCGCTGTGGACCGCCGCGGTTGAGACATTCAGTCAGGTCAGGCCAGGGTCAGAGTGTAACCCGCGGCGCCGGGGCGGCCCGCTTTTGCAGGCTTTCTGACAGGCGTCCCCCACGCACGGTTCATGCCGCGTTGCGCGCTTCCGGCCGCACTCGATGCCCGTTTTTGCACGGCGAACCCATCAAAACCCTTTCACGACTTCATGACAAACCGTAGGTGTTAACGCGCGGAGCGCCGACGCGGTTTGCCGTCCTTTAGACCATATAAGCATCGAGACATGTCGGGCATGCCATCTATGCGATGGGCGATATATTTGTGTTGACCTACATTTCGGGACAGCAAAAGAAGAACAGAAGGCGGGAGGTCCGGACGTATCGCAAGCCGACGTTCAAACCTTGCCACACCACATTAAATCAATGCAACGAGACGAACCTGATGGCGGCCGGAAAACGGGCCGTTTCAGCACGCTGATAAAGGAGGCTACTCATCATGATGGAAACCCACGCCCAACCGATTTCTGAAGTCGGCGCCGAATCATTCGACGGAAAAGGCTTTCTCGACCGCTACTTCCAGATCTCGTCACGCGGCAGTTCGCAGCGTACGGAAATCGTGGCGGGAATCACGACCTTCCTCGCGATGGTCTATTCCGTGTTCGTCGTGCCGGGCATGTTCGGCAAAGCGGGCTTCGATACCAGCGCGGTGTTCGTTGCCGTGTGCCTGACCACCGCGTTCGGCTCGTTGCTGATGGGCGTGTGGGCGCGTCTGCCGATCGCGATCGGCTGCGCGATTTCGCTGACCGCGTTCACCGCGTTCGGTCTCGTGCTCGGTAAAGGTCTGCATCCGAACGTCGCGCTCGGCGCGGTGTTCCTGATGGGGGTGGTCTTCACCGCGATCTCGGTGACGGGCGTGCGTTCGTGGATCCTGCGCAATCTGCCGACCGGCATCGCGCACGGCACGGGTATCGGCATCGGCTTGTTCCTGTTGCTGATCGCCGCGAACGACGTGGGTCTGGTCGTCAAGAATCCGGGCGCCGGTTTGCCGGTCGCACTGGGCAATATCACGGCGTTGCCGGCGATCATGTCGGTGGCGGGTCTGGCGGCGATCTTCGGTCTGGTGCGCCGTCGCGTGCCGGGTTCGATCCTGATCGTGATCGTCGCGATTTCGGCGCTCGCCCTGCTGATCGATCCGGCGGTCTCGTTTCACGGCGTGTTCGCGCTGCCGTCGCTGAGCGCACCGGGTCATGCGTCGCTGATCGGCGCGATGGACATCAAGGGCGCGCTGTCGATGGCCGTCTTGCCGAGCGTGCTGGCCCTCGTGATGACGGCCGTGTTCGACGCCACCGGCACGATTCGCGCCGTCGCCGGACAAGCCGGTCAACTCGACGAAAACGGCCGCATCATCAACGGTGGCCGCGCCTTGACGGCGGATTCGCTGAGCTCGATTTTCTCGGGCCTGCTCGGCGGTGCGCCGGCGGCTGCCTACATCGAATCGACCGTCGGCGTGGCAGCCGGCGCGAAGACGGGGATGGCGGCAGCGGTGGTCGGTCTGCTGTTTCTCGTGGTGATGTTCTTCTCGCCGCTGGCCAGTCTCGTGCCTTCGTATGCAACGGCCCCGGCGCTGATGTACGTCGGCCTGCTGATGCTCTCGAACGTGAGCAAGCTGCATATGGACGACATGGTCGACGCGATGTCGGGTTTGATGTGCGCGGTGTTCATCGTGCTGACCGCGAACATCGTGACGGGCATCATGCTCGGCTTCGCGACGCTGGTGATCGGCCGCGTGGTGAGCGGCGAGTATCGCAAGCTGAACGTGGGGACGGTCGCGATCGCGATCGTGCTGGTCGGCTTCTATCTCGGCGGTTGGGCGATCTGATCCTGCCGCATGGCGTTTTGCGTTTTGCTGTAACGAGAGAGTGGGGCAGCGCTCCGTGCCGCTTTGCTCGAACGTGTAGTCGGTTGTTCTCCACCTTGACGCGGCGTGTTGCAGGGTTTTATCTGCGACACGCCGCGTATCTTTTTTTGCAGCGTCCCGTTCGCGGCTTCTTTCAGCGCCTGGTTCGCCGCTTCCTTCACGGCTTCTTTCGCCGCTTCTTTCACCGCTTCTCTCACGGCTTCTCTCACCGCTTCCTGCTCGCTTTGAAGAAAACACGCACCTGTCCTTGACATTCTCACGCGCGTTTCTATACTTAACCTTATGGTTAAGTTTAACGAAACGTTACTCGATCGCACCTTCGCCGCGCTGTCCGATCCGACGCGGCGTGCGTTGCTCGCGCGTCTGTCGCAACTGAACGATCTATCGGTCAGCGAACTCGCCGAGCCGT
>NZ_JAXDPY010000303.1:0-5389 GCF_034668105.1 Paraburkholderia sp.
GCGCTATCTGGGTAAAACGTCGGGTGCAGTGCCCGCTTATATGGACGTCGGCGTCGCCGCGCTGCGCAAGGCGCTCGTGCGGTCGCGCATCGATGTGTACGATCAGGCCACCGTCGATCTGCTCAGCTGCCTGCAAAATGTGCACGACGTGTTTGGCACATGGGAGTGGAACGAGCGTCTCAACTCGATCGCGCGCCAATTCGGACTGTCGGCGCAGACGCTGAAGAACGCGGCTTAACACCTCCCGCCCCAACCGGTCTCCACGCCGCACCCAAAAGCAAAACGGCGATGTGGCTTCTTTCGAAGCTCACACCGCCGTTTCGGCGTGCGGAATGCAGCGCGAAAAAGCGTGCTTAGTGCAGCTTTTTCGGCAGCATCTGGCTGCGCAGGCGCTTGTGCAGGCGCTTCACCGCAGCAGCCTTCTTGCGCTTACGTGCCGTAGTCGGCTTTTCGTACGATTGACGCTCACGCAGTTCAGCGATCAGGCCAT
This sequence comes from Paraburkholderia sp., assembly GCF_034668105.1. Taxonomy (GTDB): domain Bacteria; phylum Pseudomonadota; class Gammaproteobacteria; order Burkholderiales; family Burkholderiaceae; genus Paraburkholderia. The sequence continues at coordinate 491 of NZ_JAXDPY010000303.1, forward strand.
TCTTTTCGATTGCGCGACGAAAGCGGCGAATCGCCACTTCGAACGGCTCGTTTTCCTTCAGAAGAATCGTCGTCATGTAATTCCTAACTCAATCACTTGATAGGGGTAAATTGCGTGGCGGGTACCGCTCACGCGCCGGCCCTCCGGTCGTTTCGATTCATGGCCAGTAACAGGCAAACGCGGGTAGAAACCCGGCCAAACCACGAATGAAACGAGAGGCATAACGGCCACGGAGGCCGGAAAAGAGAGGTGGGGAGTTCACCGCGGAACGCGGACAGACGTAATGCCAAAGCCACGTCTGTTGCCGTTTCGCCAACCTTTCATCAATGAAAAACACTGACGAAACAGGCAAAGATCTCAATTCACTCCCGATAATATCAGGAAACTCTCCATCCTACCAGGGGTTTAGCGATTGCGCCAGGCCACTCGCAATCAGGCGCTCGCCTCGTCCAGTTCGCGGATATCGGCGCCCGTCAGCATCAAATGGACGGAGGCGGCGAGGTTTTTGAGCTGGTCGACCGAGGTCGCGCTGGCAATTGGGGCCGTTACGCTCGGGCGAGCGATCAGCCATGCTAGTGCGACGGTGGCCGGGGTGCTGCCGTGCCGCTCGGCGACCCGGTCGAGGGCGTCCAGAATACGCAAGCCGCGCTCGTTCAGATACTTTTCGACCCGGCTGCCGCGCGCCTTGTTGGCCAGATCGGCCTGGGAACGGTACTTGCCGGACAGAAAGCCGCTCGCAAGGCTGTAATACACCACCACGCCGAGCTGATTGGCGAGCGCCACCGGTTCCGTGTCACGCTCATACTCCGCGCGGTCATACAGGTTGTATTCCGGCTGCAGCAATTGATATTCGGGCAGCCCGTGCTGGCGAGACACAGCCAAGGCTTCCTCGACGCGCGCGCCGCTGTAGTTCGACGCGCCGATCACCCGCACCTTGCCCGCCTCGATCAGCTTTTGATACGCGCCAAGCGTCTCGGCCAAAGGCGTGTCGGCGTCGTCGTCGTGAGAAAAATAGACGTCGATGTAATCGGTCTGCAAGCGCCGTAGCGAATCCTCTACCGCGGCCTGTATGTTCGCCGCCGACAAACCCTTGCGCTGCGGGTGCTTGGAAACCTTGGTGGCGAGCACGATCTTGTCGCGTTTGCCGCTCTGCCTGAACCACTTGCCGATGATCGTTTCCGACTCGCCGCCCTGGTTGCCCGGCACCCACGCGGAGTAGACATCGGCAGTGTCGATAAAGTTGAGGCCCGCATCGACGAACGCATCCAGGATCGAAAACGAGGTGGCTTCGTCCGCGGTCCAGCCAAATACATTGCCGCCAAACATAAGCGGCGCGACTTCTAATTCGGAACGTCCAATTCGGCGCTTTTGCATGATTTCTCCGAGGCATGTCACAGGAGAGCAAGAGAATACGCCGTCTCGCTTCCCTCTGCAGCGCGACGCCTGGACGATCCCGTGGCTTTCAAGTTATCTGGGGCGGTGCTTCGTGATCCAGGCAGCCACTCGGGTGCGCCTCTTCCTCGCGCCGCGCTGTTCCCGCAGACACCAGCCCGCGTGCCTGCCACGAAATGCCCTCAAGCCACGAACTCATCGAACGCCAAACAGGTTCGTAGGCGATTGCAATCTGGAATTGCGGCGCGCGAGGAACCTTGGGAGCCGCGACTGCAAGCCCCGCTCGTTGGCCTCACACGCGTTGCAGACTAAATTCCGTCAGGGCATTCGTCAGCGTATCGACCGCTTCCTCGGTAACGGCGTTATAGAGAGAGGCCCGCAACCCTCCAATCGAACGATGGCCCTCCAGCCCGACAATCCCCTGCTCCCGTGCCGTCTCGACAAATGCATCGTCGAGCCGCGCATCGCCAAACGTAAACGCCACGTTCATCTGCGAGCGCCACGGGCGATCCGCGTGGATCGTCACCGCATCGCCCAAAGCGTCGAGTGTTTCGTATAGCCGCTTCGCCTTTCTTTCGTTGATGCTTTGCATCGCATGCAAACCGCCAATCTCGAAGCGCAGCCAACGGGTAATCAACGTCATCACATAGATCGCGAATACCGGTGGCGTGTTGTAGTTCGAGCCATGTGACACATGCGTGCGAAAGTCGAGAATAGCCGGCAGGCCATCCGGAATCCGCTCCAGAAGAGACCGTTTGATGACCGCCACCGTCACCCCTGCGGGACCCAGATTCTTCTGCGCATGGGCATACACCATCGAGAATAAATCCGGCCGGAATGGCTTCGACAGAAAATCGGACGACATATCCGCAATCAGCGGCGCGGGCATCTCATCTTCGCAATTGGGAAATTGCAAGCCCTCCACGGTCTCGTTCGACACATAGTGCAGATAGGCGGCCGACCTCGACACATCCAGCGCCTGAAGGTCAGGCAGTTGTCGATAGCCCGTCGCGCGACCATCCCACGCGACCTTTCTCGCGGTCACCTTGGCCGCTTCCGACGTCGCCCGACCGCTCCAATAGCCGGACGTCACGTATTCCGGCGGTGCGCTGGCCTTGGTGGCGAAATTCATTGGAATCATCGCGAACTGCAGGCTGCTCCCCCCCTGCAGAAAGGTGACCGCGTAGTCATCGGAAATACCGAGCAGGCTGCGCAGGTTCTGTTCTGCTTCATTCAGGATCGACCGGAACCAGTCTGATCGATGGCTCATGCCGAGCACGGATATGCCCGTCTCCGGCAGACACGCGACGGCCTCACGGGTTTGCTCCAGCACGGTTTCCGGAAGCGCACCGGGACCACCGGAAAAATTCAATGTGTTGGATTTCATGGGTCGTGGACAAGCCTTCGGTTGAATTAACAGGAGCCCGCAGCCGCGCGGCGCAGCATCTGCTGAAATGCATCGAAGACTCGACGCATTTGCGACGCCTTATAAGGAAACTTGCCTGGATCGTCCATGTCATGCACGACCATCGCAGTGGCAATCTCGAAGATCAGCAGGCGGCCATCACTCGTTTCGGCGCAGTCGAATCCTACGTAATCCAGATCAGTTGCTTCGGCAATCATGCGAAACGCTTCGCGATGACGCACCGCAAAGTCCGAATCGAAACTTGCCATCAGGCGCGCCTCCTCCTCCCGGCGCTCAGGGTGCGCAATCATCTCGGGGTACGGATAGTGGACCATCCATTCGCGTGAAATCCCCATGTGGCACACGAACGGCGCGCCCTCGATCATCACGATCCGGTACTTCCGGAACAAGCCGTCTGCGCTGCTGTAGTCGATGAACGGTGCGACGTAATATTCCTGAACGTCCGTGCCGTCCACATAACGTGCAAGGTCAAGCCCGTCAGACACTTTCACCAGCCCCTGTCCGGCGTGCGAGCCCACGGGCCTCACAATGAAAGGGTAATGTCGGTCCAGCACATCGGACAGATCGAACGTGCCTGACGCGGCTTCGAGAATCCGCTCGCGGGACAGCCGCACGGTGTGCGCCATGCAAACGCCCGGTACCTTGCCAAGCAGCGCATAGGCGGCATCGCGCGTCGTGTGCGCAATGCGCTCGGGCCGGTTCAGCACCCGGCAATCAGCGCGACGGGTCAGCGCTGCAATTCGAGCGAGCGGGTCGGCGTTTTCATCCAACGCGCACGCGGCAACGAGAATGACATCGTGTTCCGGCAAACTCGCGTCCTCAGGCAAATCTCCATCGACGTACAACACGTCGACCTGGAGATCGGCGTTCTCAACCAGGCATTCAAACGGCGTATTCGCCATGAGATCGCCAGGGGATTTGAGCACGAGCACCTTGACCGGCGCCTCGGCCGAGTGCGCACTCTTTAGCCGGTAATGCCTGCGCATTTGAATTGCCAGGTTTTGAACGGTGAGTGCGGACGCTTTCTGGTATTTGAGTTGCAGCACCAGCGACAAATCGAGCAGGACGTACGGATCCTCATAGCGCTCGCTATGCGCGAGCAAGCGTTCCCCGAGCGGCGTGAGATCATTCCCCGCCGTTGCTGCTCTGAGCAAAGCGGCCAGACCCAACGGCTGATAAGGCGGTGGGTGCCCTGCCTCCGCGGTGAGCGGGGTTTGAACAGGATTCATGGATGAGACGCTTCGATAAGTAATACGGGTGAGAGGCCCAACGTAGACTACTGGAATCGGACGGAACACAAAGAAGGAACAGAGGACGAAATAGCCGCCTATTCACGCGAACTGCGCGACTTGCAACGAAAGCTCGTCGCGCACTCGCTCGATTACGCCGTCCCAATCACGCGCTGCCGTCTGGCGAAAAAGCCGTGCACTCGGATACCAGGGCGTGTCATCCCGATCGTGCATCCAGCGCCAATCCGGAAAGTGCGGCAGCAGAATCCACACCGGGCGCGCGAGTGCCCCGGCCAGATGGGCGATCGACGTGTCGACCGAGATCACCAGGTCGAGTTGTTCGAGCAGTGCCGCCGTGTCGGCGAAGTCTTCCAGTTGGGCGCCAAACGAGATGACGTTGGGATGCCGCTCCAATACCGCGCGATCCGCGTCGCGGATCTCCGGCTGCGGGATCACCCAGTCAACGCCCGGCAAGTCGAAGCAGGCTTCGAAAGCGGCGAGCGGAATCGAGCGCAGTGCGTCGTTCTTGAACTGCGGATTGCCGGCCGGTGCGAGTCCAACCCGCAATCGTCCCGTCGCGCTGCGGGCCGCGAGCCGCTCGCGCCAGGGCGCTCGCCGCGCCGCGGGGGCGCGAAGATAGCCGCTCGGCTCAGCGATCGCACCAGGCGTCGTCCGGAGTATGCGCGGCAGACTGAGCAGCAAGCATTGATAGTCGCCATCGGGTCGCGCGTCGCCGCGCGCAACGATCTCGACACTCCAGTCCCGCGCCACTTCGTCGAATAACGGCCGCAGCGGCGCGTGAACCTCGAGGATCACGCGTTGCGCGAGTGCCGCTACCTGCGGCGCATAACG
>NZ_JAXDPY010000304.1:0-31847 GCF_034668105.1 Paraburkholderia sp.
CCTACCTGCCCGTGCGGGCATCACGGCTCGGTCGTTGAAAGCAGATACGACGATGCCCGATCGCACTGGTACGTCACGACGCTGCGCGAGCTGGCTCACAACGGAATTTACGAAGGTCTCGATCCGCTCTTTTATTTACCGTGCAATCGCGACCCACGAGAAGGGATACACGCCGGGGAACGATACCGGCCGGCGTGCACCCGGCCACTATTCCTCGTGCCTCGTAATGACATCGCGGTCCTGTTCTGGCAGTTTCAACCAGCGCCGATGCAGCGCACGCTCCACCGGACGACCAAGAATCAGCAGCAGGACCAGAAGCACGGTGGCTGTGAGCGCAATGGACCATGCACCTATACCGCAGACAATGCCCAGCGCCGCTGTTACCCATATGGACGCCGCGGTTGTAAGCCCACGAATTCTCTCTTCGGCATCGTTATGAACGATAACGCCGGCACCGAGGAATCCAACGCCAGTAACGATGCCCTGGATGGCGCGAGACGCATTCGCATCAATCCCTACTCCGCTTACGGCAAACCCTGCGCCCGCCATGGTTACGAGGCAAGCGCCGAGCGCAACCAGACCCAAGGTCTTCACGCCGGTGGGTTTGCCGCGGAGATTGCGGTCCACGCCGACGACGCAGCCGACAAGCACTGCGGCGACCATTCGGAGCAATACTTCAGGGAAAACTGACTGAGGTAGCATGACCGTTACCCTTCTGTGTACCCTTCTGCAACCTATGCAGGCAGTCTCCCGCGAGTTCACCATCCACGGACTGCTTTCCTGACTGCCGGCCACTACGCAGTTGCGCACGCAAGCCCGGAACTCGTTGTCGATGACGTCGTCATCCCGGACAATCTGTGCGGCACCAAGCCTTTCTGCCAGGCGGCTAGCGCCGCGGTGGAGAATGACCCCCGCTCGTCGAATCCGATCCTGGCTCGACGATCGCGGGGCCGCCTTCACGGTCTTCAGACCGGAGCCGATGCAGCGTCGCGTGCGACCTCCTCTCAGGCTCCGGGCGAACGTGCGCGGGATTCAGCCGTGAGCCGCGCAGTGCGTTCGAACTTTCCTGACACGGGTCAAGCGCGCATCACTGCGCACCAGACGCTGCTGCGTCGGACGCCCCCTTCGCACGCGGGTCGTTCTGGGGCATACGAGTGGTGTTCGTCCCCTTTGCGGTCGACTTGGAACCCGTTGTCCCTCCGGCATTTGGCGTACTCATCCCGGTCCCGCCCTGGCCACTCCCGGCGCTCCCCCCGCCGCCTGCGCCGGCCGCACCCGCACCTCCTCCACCCGCACCGCCTCCGCCAGCACCCTGGGCCATTGCGGTCCCGGCAAATGCGATTACCAATGCGGAAAACACTAACGACTTCATCGATGCTTTCATATCAGCCTCCCTGAATACCATGAGCGTCACAAGCGTGGTTGCGTTAAAGCAAAGCGGCGCACGCGCCCGGTCCACCTGGCGTCGGCGTGTGAGCGACAGACGGGCACACTCAACTCGCAACGAATATGCCCGTGGCATCCGCCGCTGGATCGAGCAAGGCGAAGATGCTGATTTCGGAATTTCGTTCGACGGTTTCAGTGAGTCTATGCGTTCACTTCAATAAGCAATCGGGAAAGGTCTATCGGCGAAGTGCGGTCATCCGTTCGGATCCACTGGCCGACAGGACCTGAGACTTTATTACTTCCGACAAAATTGCATGCAACGCTCACTTTTGAGAGCCCAGGCCTTCCAATGCGCGCGTCAAAGAATTACCGGGTTAGGCCCAGCTTTTGCGGAGCATCTGGCACGCCGTCCCACTGCCAAGCCAGCGCTTTGCGGCAAGGCGTGGTTTCCCGACTTTCACGCCGGCGCATTTTTCCCGTGCGGCCTGACCGCACTCACCTGAGGAGCAGACAATGGAAACGACGAAAGAAGGAACGCTACGGGAGGTTGCTGGCGACGTTCAGCAAGCCGCCGGGGAACTGCTGGGCAATGCCGGTGCGCAAGTAAGCGGAACAGCGAAAGAGTTGAGTGGCAAAGCGCAGCAACTCTATGCCGATTTTACCGACGTCGTGCGCCAGTCTACCGTCGAGCGGCCATTCGCGGCGCTGGCAATTGCCGCTGGCGTGGGCTTCATCCTTGGCGCATTGCGCGCAGCAAATCGCTCAAGGCCCGATCGTGGGCGAACTGACTGGAACGAGCGGGAGTAGGACTACTCGCGTCTTGCCTTCGACGAGGCCCGAAAGGCGTAGGAGGCAAACGCCTGACGGATCGCCACGGCGTCTCCGCAACAAGCCGGTCCCGAGGAGTCCCGCAATGTCCATGCGTTCCAAAGTCACGAAGTGGCGAAACGTCGGCAGGTTCTGCGTCGAGCGAGCCACCGATTATGGTGAGCTCCTCGGCGTCGAACTTGAGGAGACCAGGAAATGTCTGGTCCGCGAGTTGAGCGCACTTGTTGCCCTGGCCGTCGCTGGCCTGTTCACACTTTCGTTTGTGTGCATTGCGATCATCGCGACGGCGTGGCGGACGCCTTACTTCCTTCCGGTGGTCTGGGGCGTTGCCACGATGTGGCTGGTTGTTTCCATTGTCTCCCTGCTCTTCGTCCGCGCCCAGAAACCGGGACGTTCGTTTCATCTTCTGCAGCGGGAGCTCCGGAGCGATCTCGACACGTTGAAGGAGGCGCTAAAATGACCCGCGCACCTACCAGCAGGGAAGCCGAGACCGCCCTCCTGCTGCGCATGGCGGAATCACGCACAGCGTTGCTAGCGGCCAATAGCACTCCGTCGTCGGTCCCGGCCGTACACGGACAGACGCGGCCTCCTGCGGTCGGCCTGATCGCTTCGCTGGCCGACGCACCGCGCGTCACGCTGCTGCTGGCGTTATGCGTCGGCGCAATCGTCCTCGGACCTCGCCGGGCTATCGTGATTGCCAGCCGTTCGGGGGTTACCGCGTGGCTAGGTGGCACCGTCCGGAAAGTCATTCTCAGGTCGGTGTGAGTTGCATCCAGGGGACGGCGTGGCCAGAACAGTGCAGATCGGTCAGACGTTCGCTCGCGGCTGGTGGTCGGCGCGGTGGTCAGTCACGCTTCGATCGTCGAGCTGACATTCACGAAGCATTCCTGAAATTCGGCTGTGCCCTCGTCTGCTGGAACGTCTTCAGGCGTACGGAGCAGCCTTTTTTTTGAACTGGCCTCTTAGAAATTGCGTTCGGATCGGTTCCTATAAAACAGAACCGTGGGCGGGCGCGCGAATTGCTCGCGGCCCGACAAACCGCGAGGCTTCACAATGAAAACGAACGCTTGTTCCTGGGACCGGTCAGTCGCGCATCGCGTCTCCGTTGTCGTCCTGACGCATAACCGGGCGACGGAAGTCATGCAAACCCTCTCGCGCCTGCTCGTGTTGCCGGAGCAGCCCGAGGTGATCGTTGCCGATAATGCGTCCACCGATGGAACGGTCGCCTTGATTGAGGCGGGCTTGCCGGGTGTATCCGTCGTGCAGTGCCCGTCAAATCTCGGCGCCGCCGGCCGCAATCAGGCTGTCGCCTGCGTAACGACCGACTACGTCGCTTTCTGCGACGACGATATGTGGTGGGAGGCCGGCTCCCTGGCACGAGCGGTCCATGTGCTCGACGCCTCACCGCGCGTCGCCGTGCTGAGCGCGCGGGTGCTGGTCGGCGAGTCGCTGGAACTGGATGAGACATGTGTCCGTATGCGCAACAGCCCGCTGGAGAGCCCTGAACTCCTTGGCCCGGCGCTAACCGGCTACATAGCGGGCGCCTGCGTTTTCCGAACCGATGTATTCCTCGCGGTCGGCGGCTACGAGCCGCGCCTTTTCATTGGAGGGGAAGAAGAACTGGTCGCGCTCGACGTGCTCGCTTCCGGCGGCGCAATTGTTTACCTGGACTCGGCGGTCGTGCACCATCATCCGTCGCGGGCCCGGGACAGCCGTTTAAGACGACGGCTGCTGGCGCGCAACGCCGCTTGGATTTCCTGGCTACGTTTGCCGTGGCGCGACGCCTGCTCCACTACCGGGCGGGCCTTTGCGGTACTGTGGCGAGAAGGCGCGTTCGCGCAAGATGCTCTCGCCATGGTGCGTGCCCTCCCGTGGGCGCTGGCCCGTCGCCGGGTGGTCCCGGCTGCCGTGCTTGCAATGCGCCGGCAGGTGCATGATGCTGAACAACTTCAGAAGAAAGTCGGCCTGAGCGCAGAGACCTGACGCGCCGTCACTGCACCGACACTGGCTCGTGTAGCGCTTGCGCAGCTCCCCCCATAGCGTTTGACCGGTACTGCCGCGCGCTAGCGCCAGCAATCACCGGCGGGTACCTGACCTTGCAGCCGTTTCGCGGACCGCCCACATCGACGCTGCGCCCGCAAGCGCGAGCGCTCGCAAGACGACTGGGCATGCCGTTTGCTGCCCATCTATCGGATCGGTATGTGTCGGTTTACGCACATCGCTAATCTGCGACGTATCGCTGTCTATTACTGGGCAAACGCTGCTTGCTGGAAGACTAAAGCGGGCGCGGCCAGATTAACTCAGGCTGCGTTGCCCGTTGAATCGATGAGCTGTATCAGGAGGTCATCATGGACTGTGGATACCGTGGGTGGATCATAGACGCGACCCCAAATTTTTCTTTTGGAAAGTTCTTTGCGCATGCGCGGCTTGTTCGCGCGGCGAATGACGATGACGTCGACCGTGAAATGCATATCGAGCGAAATCTTTCCTGGTTCGATACGGAGGAAGAAGCGATCGAGGTCGCCCAGCAATGGGCGTTTGCATGGATCGGCAATCGCGAGGGCAGTTTTGCCAAGGAGCAGACCGGCACCCAGCCAGCCGAAGTGACGTTTCGCCACGACCCCGGCCAGACGAAGTACGCGATAAGCCGGGTGGCAGAATTACCGTCTGGCTAGCTGATCATCCGCTCCCGTATCGAGACGATGACCGGCGTGGCAGGCTTCAAAAGTACCATTTAGCTCGAGCAGTGCCTTCAGCGACGCGGCAGTTTCCATCTCATCCTTAACGACCCAATCCGCGGGCCGGCGATGCTCCAATTCCCTTCGTCACAGGACGGCGGGCAACAGCCGGCCTTGATGCGACAAACGCAGTTTGATATGGCCGCCGGCAATCGGTGAACCGGAGCGCGTTGCTATTACGGGCTTGCCCGTGCCGCCCGCACATAGCTCGCCATAAAGGTGCGCGTGCGGCCATCAGGGAACCGCACCGCCACCTGGTCACCGCTCGCCAGCGCAACTTCGCCCGCGCCGTAGCGCGGTACTCGGACCGGATCCCCGGGCGCCCAACGATGCGGTTCGCGTGTGTGTGCCTTAGTCGGCGCCGCTGTGCCAGTTGCCACGGCATTCGCAACGAACTGCACATCGATTGGCAGCGGATTCACACAGTTATCGCACACGCCGCAGCGCTCCATTTGCGGCGTATCGCCGTAGTAGTCGAGAATCACACGCCACCGGCACTGCGCGGTCTGAGCGTAGTCGATCATCTTTTGCAAAACCTCCCTGTCGTGCGCGCTCATCTGCTCGAATTGTTGGGCGGCTTGCGCGACCGACTCGCGCGCCGCTTCGGCGGGCGCATGGCTGGTCGCTGGCTGCGCGAGCAGCCGGTAACGGCGCTGCCGGTCACGGCCGGCGATGCGGACGTCCACCAGCATGTTCAACGCAACCTCCAGCTTCCCGCCGCCGACGTCAGCGAGGTCGCGCTTGAGCGTAGCAAGGGTTGCGCCCTTCGCGTTCTCCTTGCAATGCGCCGCCAGCGCATCGAACAGCCGTTGCGCGAGCTCGGGACTCGGATAGCGGCCGGCCAGAAAAAACTGCTGGATGCGCCGATCATTGAGATCGAACAGCAACACGCAGTCGGCCGGTTCACCGTCGCGGCCCGCACGGCCTGTCTCCTGGTAATACGCATCGAGGCTGCCGGGCATCTGATAGTGAATCACAAAGCGGATATCGGCTTTGTCGATGCCCATACCGAACGCGTTGGTGGCGACCATCACGCGCGTCGCGCCGGACATGAATTGCTTCTGCACCTCTTCTCGCTCATTGGTTGCGAGGCGACCGTGATAACGGGAAACCGACTCGCCCGCCTCGACGAGCCAGCCGTAAATGCGCTCGACGTCCGCAACCGTCGCCGCGTAGACGATCCCGTTGCCCGATAGCGAAGTGGTCAGCTCACGCAGCTGTTCGCGCTTGGCTTCCACGGCCCGCGTCGCACCATCCTTGCCGCCCGCCGTGCTGACCTGCACGACCCGGTAGCGCAGATTTTCGCGCAACGTGCCGGTGCGAACGACGCGCGGCTCGCGCAAACCCAGTGAGCGGACGATGTCGTCCAGAACCGTGGCTGTCGCCGTTGCAGTCAACGCGAGCACCGGCGGATGGCCGAGCGCCGTTACCGCGCTCGCGATTTCAAGGAAGGCCGGCCGGAAGTCGTGACCCCACTGCGACACGCAATGCGCTTCGTCCACTACCAGGAGGCCGACGCGGTGCTCAGTGTGGGAACGCAATATATCGATGAACGCCGGTTGCGCGAGACGCTCCGGCGTCACGAACACAATGCCCCCCTCTGCCGCGGCTATCCGTTCGAGCGCCTCGCGTTCGGCGCGGCGCCGCAAAGTGCTGTTGACCAACGTACAGTCGATGCCGGCCGCGAGCAGCTTGTCCGTTTGATCCTTCATCAGCGCGATGAGCGGCGATACGACCAGTGTCATGCCGTCCAGATGCAGCGCGGGCAGTTGATAGCACAGCGACTTGCCGGCGCCTGTCGGCATCGTGGCCAGCGTATCGCGCCGTTCCAGCACGCTGCGTATGATGTCCTCCTGGCCGGCACGCAGCCGCGAGATGCCGAACATGTCGCGCATGGTCTCGCGCATGCTTCGAAGGCGCTGGTCCAGTGTCATCGAGTAAAGCACCGGCAGGAGCGGGCGGAAGAATTCATTGGCAAGTTTAATCCTTTGATAATCCTGATCTCAAAGGACAGCAACCGCCGTGCCGGCAGTTCGCGAAGTAAGGGAGGAGTCTGGGGCATGACCACGCACGCGGTTGAACGTCCCGTCATCCCGACGTCGGCGAAAGCCGGGCTGTCAGGCGCCTGATTTCGGCGATCAGCAACTCCGGCGAGACGGGCTTGCTCAGCTGCGCCTGAAAGCCCGCTTGCTGCGCGCGCAAGCGGTCTTCTCTTTCGGCATAGCCGGTCAGCGCAATGGCCGGCACACGTTGTTGCGGTGGTAGTTTCCGCTCGACTTCCAGCATTCGCAGCCGGCTCAGGACCTCATAGCCGTCTTCGTCGGCGAGCACGATGTCGCATAACAGGAGCTGCGGCCATTGGTTCGTGCCCGTGCGCGAGAGCCAATCCAGCGCCTCTGCCCCGGACGACGCGAGTTGCACCCGCGCACCACTCGCGCTCAACACCGCTTCCAGTGCGTCGCGCGCTTCCTCCTGATCGTCGATCGCCATGACAAACAACGTATTGAGCGGGCTCGCGCCATCGGCGCGCTCCTGCGGCTTCGCATCGGCCACGGGATGCAGCGGCAGCATGGCGACATACGCAAGCTGTCCGCGCAACGGCATCAACGTAAAGCCACCGCCCGCGGCGGCCAGCGTAACCTCCATCTGTTGCGCCGCCGACTGCGACAGCTCGGCCGGCTTGTCCCCCGTGCCGAGCACGTTGACCCAGGCGTAGTTGTCGTGACGTTCGATGCGCAGAGCAATCCGTTGGCCCGGCCGCGCCTGCATGATTTCGTTGCGGCACATTTCCACGATTACCGGCTGCAATACACTCGGATCTCCCGTGATACGCAACTCGGCCTCGCCGAGATTGGCGGTTACGGCCACGCGCTTCGCCACGATCAGGTCATGCAATGCATCGATCACCGCGGACGCCAGCGCGGCGACGCTCACCGATTGCGCGGTCAGCTTGCGCTGGGCGTGCTCCAGTTCGCCCTGCTGCCATTGCAGCGACCACATCTTCGCGTACACGGCGTCGCGCGATAGAAGCTCCCGATGCGGGCCTTGCTCCACTATCCGGCCATGCTCCATCACCAGGATCCAGTCGGCATCCACCACGGTAGAGAGTCGATGCGCGATGACGATCGACGTGCGGCCTTGCGCGAGTCGCGTCAACTCTGTCTGGATCGCGCGCTCGGAGCGCGTGTCGAGCGCGGAGGTCGCCTCATCGAACACGATGATGCGGGGATCTTTCAGTATTGCCCGCGCTATGGCAATGCGCTGCCGCTCGCCGCCCGAAAGCCGTACGCCTCGCTCGCCGACGCGCGTGTCGTACTGGTCCGGCAGCCGTTCGATGAACCCGTCCAGTTGCGCGGCGCGCGCGGCGCGCACGACATCGGCGCGCGTCGCGGACGGCCGTCCGTAGGCAATGTTGTACGCGATCGTCTCGTTGAACAGAACAGTGTCCTGCGGCACGATACCGATCGCTTCACGCAGGCTCCGCTGCGTCACCTTGCTGATGTCCTGGCCGTCGATACAAATCGTGCCGCGCTCCGGCTGATAGAGCCTGAATAGCAGTTTCACGATCGTCGACTTCCCCGATCCGCTGCCGCCGACCACCGCCAGCGTCTTGCCGGCATAGGCGTGGAAGTCGACCTCGCGCAGTATCCGACGCGCCGGTTCATAGCCGAAGTCCACCCCCTCAAACTCGATCTTCCCCGCTGTCACTTTTAAAGGTTGGGCGACGGGGTCGTCGATATCCTCGCCCACTCGCCCTTGCGTGCCGAGAATCATGAACATACGTTCCACGTTGACCAGCGCGTCATTCGTCTCACGAAATACAAAGCCGAGTGTATTCAGCGGCATACATATCTGAATGAGGTAGGCGTTCACCAAAATCAGGTCGCCGACACTCATGCTGCCGGCTACTACATGCTGCGTGGCGAGCAGCATGATCGCCGCAATGCCGAGCGCGATCACCGCGCTTTGTCCAACGTGCAAAGTGGTCAACGCATATTGATTGGCGACTCGCGCGTGAACCCATTTCTCCAGCACTTCGCTCAGCCGGCGCGTTTCGGTGTCTTCTGTCGCGAAGTATTTAACGGTGTCGTAATTCAGCAGGCTGTCGACAAGCCGCCCGTCGGACTGCGCTTCGAGCGCGTTGACAGCGCGCTGGAAAGCCACCCGCCGGCGCGTGAAGGCAAGTGTATAAACCGCATAGCAGATAAACGTGACGGCAATCGCCAGCGTAAATTCCCGTGCGTAGTTGCGCACCATGATCGCAACGATCGTGGTGCTCTCGAAGGCGGTCGGCACGATGGTGAAGAGCGCGACGCCAAGCAGAAACCCAATGCCATCCGCCCCTTTCTGAACGTCGCGCACAATCGCACCCGTCTCGCGCCGGGTGTGAAAGCGGGCGCTCATGCGATGCAAATGCGCGAAGGTCCGCTCGGTGAATGCAGCCACCGTGCGCTGTGTGACGATGCTGAATACGACGTCGCGTGCCTCGTTGAGCGCGTCGCCGAGAAAGCGCAGCACCGCATACGCCAGCACCAGGAAAACCGGAAACAGCGCTTGAGCAACCGGGCGTCCGAGTTCGTCGATGATGTGCTTGAGTACCAGCGGAATCAGTACGATTGACAGCTTCGCCGCCACCATCAGTGAAAGCGCCAGCACGGTCCGCTTGCGATAGCGCCATACCGCACGACTAAGATCGCCGGCGATCTGGCTGGTCAGTCCGGTGCGGGTCGATTGCGCGGAAATGGGCATGGACTCTCGGTGATGAGCCGCGCGACGATCGTTGTTAAGTCACTACGGCGCGGCGGATCGCCAGGACGTGGCGCGAAACGAAAGGAGTGCAATTGCGCCCGAGCACGACTGAGCAAGCAGCGCTCCCGCTGTTGCGAAGAGCAAGTAAAGCCTGGTTAACACGGCACCATACGTCACCACTCAAACTCTACCGATGATTCATCGTGGTCCAGACGATGTGTTCGTCATCCGCCCAATTTGCAGAGGCCTTTGTAAAAACAGGGAACGCCACAGCGCTTCCAGGTATGCAGCGACGCGTCCCCACTCCGCACGATCCATAAGGGGCTTGCCTTACGCGCCAAACGTCGCGCAATTCGCGTGAGTGGCACAGCGCATGCTGCCGCCGATAGGAACGGCGCCGCGGCGAGCGCTCCCCAGCCAACGCTCAAATTGCACGGCGCGAACGAAACGTCGCCTCGCCGTCCTTACGAAGGAAACGCCATGAAAATCGCTCTCATCAGTGAACACGCCTCGCCACTCGCTGTCGCAGGTGGTGTCGACAGTGGGGGGCAGAACATTTACGTGGCAAACGTTGCGCGCCAACTCGTCGAGATGGGGCACCAGGTCGACGTCTTCACCCGACGTGACCGCGCACTGCTCCCTCTCATCTCCCATATGGACGGCGCGCGCGTGATTCATGTGCCGGCGGGACCGCCGAAACAGTTGCCGAAGGAACAGTTGCTGCCGTTCATGGATGAGTTCGCTGCCTTTCTGATTCAATTTTTTCGGCGCGAAAGCGAGCCGTACCAGGTCATGCACGCGAATTTTTTCATGTCAGGACTCGCTGCAATGAAGGTCAAGTCGGCTCTCGGCGTGCCGCTCGTCACCACCTTTCATGCATTGGGGCGGGTGCGTCGAATCCACCAGGGCGCGAATGACGGCTTTCCCGACGAGCGTTTCGCCATCGAAGACGAACTGGTCGCACGCTCGGACATTGTCGTCGCCGAATGCCCGCAGGACGAGTCGGATCTCGTCGAGCACTACCGGGCAGACCCTTCGCGGATCCAGATCGTGCCATGCGGCTTCGACGCCGACGAGTTCCAGCCCATGGAACGCGCCGCCGCGCGCGAAGCGCTCGGCTGGCATCAGGATGAATTTACCGTGCTGCAACTCGGCCGCCTCGTGCAACGCAAAGGTATCGACAATGTGGTGCGCAGCGTGAGCATTCTGAAGCAAGCGTTTCGCGCGTCCGCGCGGCTGTATGTAGTAGGCGGCAATTCGGACTTGCCCAACGAAATCGCGACGCCTGAGATCGCGCGCTTGCGCGGCGTCGCGAGCGAATGCGGCGTGGCTGAGCAGACCACCTTTGTGGGCCGTCGCGGGCGGGCGCAGCTGCGCTATTTCTACTGCGCCGCCGATGTGTTCGTGAGCACCCCGTGGTACGAGCCGTTCGGCATCACACCCATCGAGGCGATGGCTTGCGGTACGCCGGTGATCGGCGCGAATGTCGGCGGGATCCGCTACTCGGTCGTCGACGGCCTGACCGGCTTTCTGGTGCCGCCGCGCGATCCGTCCGCGCTCGCTGCGTGCCTCGACCAGCTCAGACGCAACCCGGCGCTCGGGCGGCGCATGGGCGAAGCGGGCCTTGCCCGCGCGCAGGCGGAATTCACGTGGCGAGGTGTCGGCGAGTCGCTCGCGCAGATTTATGCGCGCGCGGCGGGTCTCGTGCCGGCGACCACCGGCGCCGATCCGCTCGAGATGCCGATGCGCGCCGCGGCGGGCACGTCGTTCCGCTAAGCCGGTCAGGTGTTAGCGAGCGAGTAGCGCCTCGAACTGCTCGCCGCACCAGCTCAGTACCGCAGCGACGGCGCTGTTTTGCGATCCCGCTCCCGCTTCTCGCCCCGGACGCTCATGATGCAACCCGCAGTATTCCTCGACAAAGACGGCACGCTGCTCGACGACGTGCCATACAACGTCGATCCGTCGTTGATGCGCTTCGCGCCGGGCGCGCGTGAGGCACTGAAGCTGCTCGCCGCGCAGCCGGTCGCGCTGTTCGTTATCAGCAATCAGTCGGGCGTCGCGCTCGGCAAATTCGAGTATTCAGCTTTGGATCAGGTCGAAGCCCAATTGCATCGCATGTTCACCGCTTGCGGCGCGACCTTGGGCGGCGTGTATTGGTGTCCACATCATCCGCATGGCCGCGTTGCGCGTTATTCGTCTGTGTGCAACTGTCGCAAGCCGGCGCCCGGACTGTTGTTGCGCGCGGCGCATGAACACCGGCTCGATCTCGCCCGCAGCTGGTTTATCGGCGACATTCTGAACGACGTCGAAGCGGGCAATCGCGCCGGCTGCCGTACCGTACTGCTCGATAACGGCCACGAGACCGAGTGGGTCGATGGCGCGCAGCGTGTGCCGACCGTGCGCGTCGGCGATCTGCACGAGGCCGCGCAGTTTGTCCTGCGCGGCGGCGTTGCCGAGCCGCACGATACGCCGATCCGCCGGGGAGCCGCACGATGAGCGCCCCGCTGCTGCTGGCCCAACCAACTCTGGCACATGCCCGGGTGCCCGAAACATCGCTGCGCTCCCGTTGGGGCGACGACGTCAAACGGATTCTGTGCGTGCGCGTCGACAACCTCGGTGACGTGTTGATGACCACCCCGGCACTGCATGCGTTGCGTCAGTCGGCTGCCGATCGTCACATCACCTTGCTGGCCTCGCGCAGCGGCGTGGCGTTGGCGCCGTTTCTGGATGACGTCGACGATGTCATCGAGTACGACGCGCCGTGGGTAGCGCAGCCGCAGAACAACGCGCGCACGCTGGCCGACGACCATCGGATGCAGGAGCGCTTGCGCGGCGGCGGCTTCGACGCCGCCGTCATCTTCACGGTCTACAGTCAGAGCCCGCTGCCGGCGGCCATGTTTTGCTATCTGGCCGGCATTCCGCGCCGTCTCGCACATTGCCGGGAAAATCCCTATGCGCTGCTGACCGACTGGTTGCGCGAACCAGAACCGCAACAACGCACGCGCCATGAAGTGGAACGCCAACTCGATCTGGTACGTCAGGTCGGCGCGCACGCGCCTGATGCACGCATGCGCTTCAGCGTGAACGATGCCGATCGTCGAACGCTCGACGCACAACTCATGGCGCGCGGGGTCGAGCGCGAAGCCGGCTGGATCGTGCTGCATCCTGGCGCCACCGCCGCCTCGCGACGCTATCCGCCGGAGCGCTTCGGCGAAGTTGCCACGCGCCTTGCACGCGAAACCGGTGCGCCGTTGCTGATTACCGGCAGTTCGGACGAACGCCCGCTGGTAGAAGCGGTGATCCGCGCGGCCGCGCCGAAGATGCGCTCGCAACTGCACGACCTGAGCGGCGCGCTCACGCTCGGCGAACTCGCCGCGCTGATCGAACGCGCGAGCGTACTCGTCTCCAACAACAGCGGGCCGGTGCATCTCGCCTCGGCGCTTGGCGCGCCCGTCGTGGACCTGTATGCGCTAACCAACCCTCAGCACACGCCGTGGCAGACGCCGAACCGCGTGCTGTTTCGCGACGTCGAGTGCCGCTGGTGCTATCGCAGCGTCTGCCCGCAACAGCATCATGCCTGCCTGCTGGGTGTCACGCCAAGCGAGGTCGTGCAGGCAGCGCTCGAGTTACGCGGCGCGGTTCATGCTGGCTTCACTGCCCAAGAGCGCGTGGCCACCTGTGCCGCCGACGCCTCGCCGCTTGCCGATGAACCCGTGGCCCCCTGAAACCCTCTTCCATTGCGAACGATCATGTACACACTCGGAATCAATGCCGTCTATCACGACAGCGCCGCTGCCCTGCTGCGCGACGGGGTGGTGCTGGCCGCCGCCGAAGACGAACGCTTCACGCACATCAAACACGCGAAACGTCCGGTGCCGTTCTCGACATGGCAATTGCCGTTCGATGCGATCGACTATTGTCTGCAGGCGGCCGGCATCACCCTCGCGGACGTCGACCATGTTGCGTATTCGTACGACCCCACGTTGTTCGGCGGCATGCCCAAACGTGCCGGTGCAACCATCGAGTTGCCGTTCGATCCCGCCAATGCGCGGCTGACGGACCCGTCGGCATCGCCGTGGGACCCGCTCTTTCTGAGCTACATCGCGAACGCCAAGGGCCAATTGCTCGACGGCGCGCCGCATCATCTGAAGAAGCGCTTTCAGGGCGTGGACCGGAGTAAGGGATTCCAATGGCACTTTGTCGAGCATCACCTCGCACACGAAGCAAGCGCCTTCCTCGCCGCGCCGTTCGACGAGACCGCCGTCCTGACCATGGATGGACGCGGCGAAGGCGTGACTACCAGTATGGGACAGTTCGTCGGTGGTGAATATACGCGGCTCAGGCAGGTCGAACTCCCGCATTCGCTCGGCTTGCTGTACGAAGCCGTGACTGACTGGCTCGGCTTTCTGCACTCCTCCGACGAATACAAGGTAATGGCGCTCGCCTCGTACGGCAAGCCGGAATACCTCGATGTATTCCGCGAGATCGTTCGCTACCGTAACGATGGCAGCTACACCGTCGATGCGCCGCGTTTGACCGAGCGCTTTGGAGCCGCACGCGAGCGCGGCGGTCCGCTCGAACAGCGGCACTTCGACATCGCGCATTCCCTGCAACGCGTGCTCGAAGAGACCGTGCTGCAACTGGCGGGCTGGCTGCATCAACAGACCGGCCTGAGCAGGCTCAGCATGGCGGGCGGCGTCGCCCTGAACTGCGTGATGAACTCGGCATTACGCGACGCGGGTCCGTTCTCCGACGTATGGGTTCAGCCCGCTGCGGGGGACGCCGGCACTGCGCTGGGTGCCGCGCTATGGATCGACTACCGCGAGCGCAGCGCGCGCGGCGACCGCCGGCGCCACTGGGTCATGGATCACGCCTATCTCGGGCCGGAATATAGCGAGGCGGAAATCGAACAGTTTCTAAGCTGGTCGAAAGTGCCCCACCGGCGCCTTGCCGACATTGCCGGCGAAACCGCCGACCTGCTCGCCGACGGCAAGGTCATCGGCTGGTATCAGGGCCGCACGGAGTTCGGGCCCCGCGCCCTCGGCGCGCGTTCGATCCTGGCCTCGCCGGTCGACCCGCACATGCAGGCCAGGCTCAACGAGATCAAGGATCGCGAGGACTTCCGCCCGGTCGCGCCGGTCGTGATGGAAGAACACGCCAACGAATGGTTCGTCGACGGCAAGGTCGCGCCGTTCATGCTGTTCGTTTTCGATGTGCGCGCGGAGAAGGCCGGGCGCATTCCGGCTGTGCGGCACGTGGACGGCACGGCGCGGGTGCAGACCGTCAACCGCGCGCAGCATGCGCTCTACTACGACCTGCTGGACGCGTTCAGACAGCGCACGGGCGTGCCGATTCTGGTCAACACGTCGTTCAACACGCGCGGCGAACCGATGGTGAATTCGCCGCGCGACGCGGTGGAATCGTTCTGGACATCGCCGCTCGATGCACTGGTGATCGGCCCGTTCCTGGTCGAGAAAGCGGGAGCCGGCGCATGAATTCGCCAGCGTCAGGTCCGATCGAACTGAATAGCGCCATGGCCAATCCACGCGACATTAGCGAGCCCATCCCACCCGGCTATGCCGGCTTGCTGCCGGGCGATTTCGATGTCTCGGTGGTCGTGCCGACCTATCGCCGTCCGGCCATGCTCGCCGCCTGTCTCGGCGCGCTGTGCGAGCAGGATTTTCCCGCTGTCCGCTACGAGATCGTGGTCTGCGACGACGGTCCGGACGACGCGACGCGCGCCTGCGTGCAGAGTTTTGCCGAAGCCCAGGCCGAACGCGGACTCACCGTGCGCTATGTGCCCATCACTCGCACCCAGGGACCGGCCGGCGCACGCAATGCGGGCTGGCAGCAGGTGCGCTCTCCAGTGATCGCCTTCACCGACGACGATACATTGCCCGATCCGCGCTGGCTAAGTGCCGGGGTCGCCGCGCTCGCGCAAGGCGCGGCGGCTGCCGCGGGCACGATCGTCGTGCCGCTACCGCCCCTGCCGACTGACTACGAAGCCGATGCAAGCGGCCTCGAACGCGCCGAGTTCGCGACCGCGAACGCATTTGTCGCCCGCTCGTTTCTCGCGAGGACTGGCGGCTTCGACGAACGCTTCACCTCGGCGTGGCGCGAGGATTCCGATCTGCAGTTCGCGCTCATGCAAGCCGGCGGTGAGATCGTGCGCGCGCTCGACGCGGTGGTCGTGCATCCGGTCAGGCCCGCGCGTTGGGGCGTGAGCATCGCGCAGCAGAAGAAGAGCCAGTTCGACGCGCTGCTCTACAAGAAGCAACGGCAACTCTTCAAGACCCGCATTCGCGCGACGCCGCCGCTCCTGTACTACGCGATTCTGTGCAGTGCGCTGGCGGCTTTGTGTGGCGCGCTGGCAGGCGACGCCGCCACGGCGCTCAACGCGCTGATCGCGTGGCTGGTGCTGACGGGCTGCTTCTGCGCGATGCGTTTGCGCGGCCGCGATCGTAGTTGGCGGCACATCGCCGAAATGGCATGGACGTCGGTCCCGATTCCATTTCTTTCGATCTTCTGGCGGCTGTACGGCGCCGTCCGTTTCAAGGTGTTCTTTCTATGAATGCAGCCTCGTTTCTGACGGCGCTCGCGCCGCGCCGCATCGTCGTCTTTCGCGCGCTGCAACTCGGCGACATGCTGTGTTCCGTGCCGGCGCTGCGGGCACTGCGAAACGCAGCACCGCAGGCGCATATCGCGCTGATTGGATTGCCGTGGGCGCAGGCGTTCGTCGAGCGCTACGCCGACCTGATCGACGAGTTGATCGTCTTTCCCGGCGCAGTGGGCTTTCCCGAACAGGTTGAATCGAACGCCGGGTTACCCGAGTTCTTTTCGCGAATGCGCGCGCGGCGTTTCGACCTTTCAATCCAGTTGCACGGGAGCGGCGGCGTCGCCAACGATCTGCTGCTCGAACTCGGCGCGCGAGCCCATGCGGGATTTGTTCAACCCGTCGAACCAGAGAGGCGGGGATGTTTCATCGGCTGGCCCGACGACCTGCCGGAGTCTGAACGCTATCTCGCGTTGACAGAGGCGTTGGGTGCACCCGCGATCCAACGGCAGTTGGCGTTTCCGTTGAGCAGGCGAGACGGCGAAGAGTACGCCGAGCTGGTGGCAGCGCATGGCGTCGAAGCGCAGCGGCTCGTGCTGATCCATCCCGGCGCGCAACTGCCGTCGCGCCGCTGGCCCACCGAGCGCTTCGCCGCCGTGGCCGACAACCTGGCCGCCGACGGCTGGCAGGTCGCAGTCACCGGGACCGCGGCCGAAGCGTCGCTCACAGGCGCGGTGTTAGGCGCCATGACCGCGCCCGCGCTGTATCTCGCGGGCGCGACTTCGCTCGGCGGACTGGCCGCGCTGGTCGCTCACGCGCGGCTCGTGGTCTGCAACGACACCGGTATCTCGCACATCGCAGCGGCTGTGGCCACGGCGTCGGTGGTGATTGCGTCCGGCAGCGACACGCGACGCTGGGCGCCGCTCGACTCCCTGCGGCACCGCGTGCTCGCCGATTATCCGGCGTGCCGTCCCTGCACGTTCCGTGAGTGCCCTTATGGTCATGCATGTGCGTTGAATGTCGACGTCGGACAGGTCGTCGAGGCCGCGCGCGCGCAACTTGCGCGAGTCGCCGATGCCTATCCTGGCGCGCCGAATGCATTGCATGAAGTTGCCGGAAACGCGCGTGCATCATGGGAGTTGCATCATGCTGCATAGCCGCCGCCGACTGCGCGTGCTGACCTGGCACGTACACGGCAATTATCTGTACTACCTCGCGCAGACGCCGCACGACTTCTATCTGGTCACCAAGCCGGGCAATCCACCGGGCTATGCGGGCAAAACAGGCGTTCTGCCGTGGGGCGACAACGTCCACGAAATCCCTGTGGACGAGGTGGCCGATCAGGCATTCGACGTGATCCTGTATCAGCACAGAAGCCATTGGGACCATGATCGGGAGCACATACTGAGCCCGGCGCAGCAGCGGCTGCCGCGCGTTTATATCGAACACGATCCGCCGCAGGATAACCCCTTCGAGCAACGGCATTGGGTCGATGACAGCGATACGCTACTCGTCCACGTCACGCATTTCAACCGCCTGATGTGGGATAGCGGCGCGACTCCTACCCGCGTGATCGAGCACGGCGTGGTCGTGCCGGAGGGCGTGCGCTATAGCGGCGAACTGGAACGCGGGATCGTGGTGGTGAACCATCTGGCGCAGCGCGGACGGCGGCTCGGCGCGGATGTATTCGACGAAACCCGCATGCGTGTGCCGCTCGATCTCGTCGGCATGGATGCGCAGCGCCTGGGCGGCCTCGGCGAAATCGGCAATCTCGACCTCGCCGCGTTCAGCGCACGTTACCGCTTCTTCTTCAATCCGATTCGCTGGACAAGCCTTGGCCTTGCGATCATCGAGGCGATGACGATCGGCATGCCGGTCGTGGGCCTCGCGACCACTGAACTGGCCACAGTGATTCGCAACGGCGAAAACGGCTTCATTCATACCGATGTCGACGCGCTGGTGGAAGCCATGAGCGCATTGCTGGGCGATCCCGGCGAGGCGCGGCGTCTTGGCGAAGGCGCGCGCCGTACGGCGCTCGAGCGCTTCCACATTGACCGCTTCACTCAAGACTGGCATGACACGTTGCTGCACGTCACCACTTGAACCGCTCTTAGCCGTACGCCACTATAGGACGACGCATCATGAAAGAACTCACCCGTAAGCGGATTCTGGTCACCGGCGGCGCAGGATTTCTCGGCTCCCATTTGTGCGAGCGGCTCGTCGCGCAAGGGCACGACGTGCTGTGCGTCGACAATTTCTACACCGGCACCAAGGACAACATTGCGCACCTGCTCGACTGCGCCAACTTCGAGTTGATGCGTCATGACGTGACTTTCCCGCTGTACGTGGAGGTCGACGAAATCTACAACCTCGCCTGCCCCGCCTCGCCGATCCACTATCAGTACGATCCGGTGCAGACCACCAAGACCAGCGTGCATGGCGCGATCAACATGCTCGGTCTTGCCAAACGCGTCAAGGCAAAAATCTTCCAGGCGTCGACAAGCGAAGTGTACGGCGACGCCCTTGTGCATCCGCAAACCGAAGACTACTGGGGACACGTGAACCCGATCGGCCCGCGTTCGTGCTACGACGAAGGCAAGCGCTGCGCCGAAACGCTGTTCACGGATTACCGGCGGCAACATGGTCTGTCGATCCGGATTGCGCGCATCTTCAACACGTACGGCCCGCGCATGCATCCGGCCGATGGACGCGTCGTGTCGAACTTCATGATGCAGGCGCTCCAGGGTCAGCCGATCACGTTGTACGGCGATGGCTCGCAAACGCGCTCGTTCTGTTACGTGGACGACATGATCGACGCGTTCATCCGCCTGATGAACACCAGGGATCATCCAGCGGGTCCGGTCAATCTCGGCAATCCTCACGAGGTGACCATGCGGGAGATCGCAGAACGTATAGTTGCGATCACTGGTTCGACGTCCGCGTTGGAATTGCGATCATTGCCGATCGACGACCCGTGGCATCGCCAGCCCGACATTTCGCGTGCGCGTGAGCTGCTCGGTTGGCAACCGCGGACTTCACTGGACGACGGGTTGGTCGCGACCGCCCGATATTTCCGGGCGCGGATTCAGGCGAGCAGTATGTCTTTGCCGGATGCGGATGCGAACGCGGGCGCCGACTTCGCCGCGCCGCTCGCGCATAGCCCGACATGAATGTGATGGGGAGCGGCACGGGGAGTCTGGGACCGGGTTTGCATATCCCGGCGAAATCGCCGAGGCCATCAGCGCGTCATTGAAGCGCGATCCGACGAAACGGAGACCTCATTTTCAGCGGTGCTCCCGCGTGCGGATGGGCCCCGAAAGACACTGACCGCTCGTCGCAGCGAGCAGAGCCATCCACTCGATGTCAGTGTCAGAGGCGCCTGCCGCACGGAAAGCTTATATTTGTGTTCGGGACCGTCTTCTCGTAGCCCGATGGGAGTCCCCGTCGTCGCCGGATGTCACCCGTCCTCGAAATACCCAGAAAGCGAGCGTGCTATAGATCAGGATGGCTGGCACCAACACGGCGCATCCGCTCAGTACGAACGCTTGCGTGGCAGGAGGTGAACTGGCCGCCTCGATCGTCATGGAGGGTGGCAATATCACCGGAACGAGGGTGAATACCATACATGCGAGCGCCACCACAAACCAGCCGAGCGCCACTATCAGCGCGGCGAACGGTCGCCGTCGCGCGACGGCGACTGCAAAGCAGGCGGCGAGCAGCAGGAACATTGCGACGGCCAGAGGCAACGCCGCTCCGTTGAGATCGGCTAACCAGCGTCGTGCATAGCTGCCGTTCAGCTGCAGCGTCCAGATCGAGACCGCAGCCGTGCTGAACGCCGTCGCGGCACCGAGCACAACGCCTATCCGCCGTGCACGTTTCTGCAATTCGCCTTCGGTGCGCCACACCAGCCAACAGGCGCCGAGCCACCCGTATCCTGCTACCAGTGCAGCACCGCAAAACATCGTGAAAGGCGTTAGCCAGTCCCAACGGCCACCCGCGTATATGCCGTCGATCGTCCGGATGCCCTGCACAAGCGCGCCGACCAGTAGCCCCTGACAGAACGCGGAAGCCACCGATCCGGTTAGCAGGACTGTATCCCACCACTTCCGGCCCCGTTCAGCCGCTTGCTCGCGGAACTCGATAGCCACGCCGCGAAGGATCAGCGCAAGCAGCATCGCGAAGAACACCGGATACAAGGCGGTCAACAACGCGCTATAGGCAAGGGGAAACAACGCAAGCAGCCCACCGCCGCCAAGCACGATCCACGTTTCATTGCCGTCCCATACGGGCAGGATCGTGTCGATCATCAGTTCACGACGGCGCGCATCGCCCTCCCCGATAAACAGGATCCCCACGCCGAGATCGGTGCCGTCGAGCAGCACATACATCAGCACTGAAAACGCTACCGTTCCGGCGGCTGCAAGCGCCAGCCAACCCGTATGCGCGAAGGCGCCCATCATTGCCCGCTCCCAGCTCCGGCGCTTTGGCTGTGTGGCCGGATGCGCCGCACGAGCGATGGATGCGGCCCCTGCTCGCCTTCGTGCGGCGGCCTGGCGAGCAGGCGTAGCATGTAAGCGAGGCCGAAGCCAAACATCGCGATATAGACGAACAGGATCCCGCCCATCGACCAGGCCACCGCTGGCCACCCGACAGGCGACGCGCTCTGCGCCGTGCGCAACATGCCGTAGACCGTCCAGGGCTGCCGTCCCACTTCGGTGACGGTCCAACCCGCTAGCATGGCGACAAACCCCGCAGGCGTCAACGCGACCATCCCGTAGTGCAGCCAGCGCGCGTCGTACAGGCGCCGCCGGCAGCGCAGCACCAGTCCGGCTACACCCGCCGCGATCATTAGCAGTCCGAGTCCGACCATCACGCGGAACGCGAAGAACACGATCGGGACTGGCGGAATGTCGGCTGGCGGAAACTCTTTCAGTCCCCGTATCGTGCCCGAAAGGTTGTGTCGCAGATACAGCGAGGCGACGCGCGGGATCGCGAGTTCATAGTGATTTCGGCGCTCGACCATGTCGGGGATGGCGAACAGCACCATCGGCTCGCCGCTGCCGGCTGGGCGCGATTCCCAGTCGCCTTCCATTGCGGCGAGCTTCTGAGGTTGATGCTCAAGGGTATTCTCGCCGTGCTGGTCTCCCGCAACGAGTTGCAGCGGCGCGGCGATCAGCACCATCCACATGGCCATCGACAGCATCGTGCGGGCGGCGCGCCCAACGGGGTCGCGCAGCAGATGCCACGCGCCTGTGCCACCCACGAAGCACGCCGCCCCGAGAAAGGCTGCCAGCGTCATATGGACAAGCCGGTAGGGAAACGACGGATTGAAGACGATAGCCCACCAGTCAAGCGGGACGAAACGCCCATCGCTGCCGATCCGGAAACCAGCGGGTGTCTGCATCCAGGAATTGGCGGAGAGGATCCAGAAAGCGCTAAGCAGCGAGCCCACCGCGACGAGCGTGGTGGCGGCAAAGTGCAGCTTTGGGCCCACTTTCTTCATGCCGAACAGCATGATGCCGAGAAAACCGCTTTCCAGGAAGAACGCGACCACGATCTCATACATCATCATTGGGCCGATGACGGCGCCGGTCCGTAATGCGAATGGGCCCCAGTTGGTCCCGAACTGATACTCCATCACGATGCCAGACACCGCGCCGGCCGCGAAGGTCAGCGCGAACAGCTTGAGCCAGTAGTTATAGACGTCGATGTAGACCTGCCGGTGCGTCCACAACCAAAGCGCTTCAAGGACCATCAGATAGCTGGACAAGCCGATGGAAAACGCGGCCAGCACGATGTGTAGCCCGATCGTGAAGCCGAACTGCAATCTGGCAAGCTGGATGGCCGCGTCCATTCGGTCGACTCCGTCCTTATTGCTTCACTGGCGTGTCGAGTACGAAGCCAGTTGAGGCTATTCTCGGAACAGGACCCGATGCGGTGAGAGCGCGATACCGCTCTGACCGCACGGGGAACAGACTCGTCAGACTATCCGGACAGGAATCGACCTGGCGGCGGGCACCTTGCTCTCTTTCGCGTAATGCCATAGCGGCAGGAGCACGTTGCACTCCGGATAGTAATCGCCAATACATCCTTCCGGTATGTCATACGCTTTGACGGCCAGGTCTCAAAGTGGCTTCCTGTTCGCCGGATCGGCGCCGCCGGTGGCCGCGTTGCCCGCATCGCGCTCGACCTGCACTTCCGTGCCGCGAACGGTATCACTTACGGTCTCCGTCCGCTGGCTGGATTCCTTGCCGACGACCACTTCCTCGACCACCCGTGCAGTTTTTGCCACCACTGGCTCTTCGGCCGTCTCGCGAATTTCCAGGGTGCCTTCCTTCCGGTCCGCTTCCGTCGCAGGGCGATCGACGGTCCGGCGCTCGATCGTCGCATGTTCTTCGCGCAGATTGACGCTTTCGGAGACAGGCGTCTCGGTAACGCGCGAATAGACGCGTACCCCTCCGGTCGACACCTCGCGCTTGCCGACGCTCAGGTCTTCCCTGACGACGGGAAACGTCTTGCGGTCAGCGGCAATTTCGTCTGCGGTATATGCCGGGGCACTGCTGTCGTAGCCGCTATATCCTGCGGTTTTCCACTGCGTCACGCGCTCGTCGATATCCATCGCACCGGCGTCGTTCATCGCTGCCCGCACGGCATCGATCCGCGATTCGTCAACAACATCCACGCTCAACAGCGCGTGCCCGCGGCGAACGGATTCGCGATAGTGGCTGGCCTCTTCGGGTGCGTCGTCATTGCCGAACAGTCTTTTGAAAAAATGGGCAATGCCGCCTTCGCGGGGCGCCCCTTCTCCGGTGTCGGCTGCGACGGTGCGGGTGGGCGTGCCGCTGCCCAAAACTTCGTCTGGCATTTCGCTTTCACGGCTTCCATCCTGCGCGTGAACGTGTATGTCGGTGCGGGCGATGCCTTCCTGCGCCAGACGGTCCGATGCGCGTTGCGCGTCGGACATGGAATCGAACAGGCCAACGAGAGTCTGAGTCATAACATTTCTCCACAATACCAGGATGAAGGCGCCATGCGCCGAAGGGTGCCTGAGATGGCTTTCTGTTTTTGCGCAACGGCCGTTCCCGCCGCCTCACGCGTGAGGGCCATCCTCGCGCTGCCATTCCCCGTCAGGGCCTGTGCGACGCTCGACCACGAGTTCCTCGTCCTGCAGGACGATGTTCTGTAATGTCTGCTCGACGCTCGCGGTGGTCGTCACGCGAACCTCTTCCTTCAGCGTCAGCTGCATCGTGACAACCGGCACGTACCCGTACACCGGGATGATGAGCGTGTCGCCTTCCTGCCGGGGTTCATCCCTGCGGTCAACGGCCCGACCCACAGGTATCCGTTCGACGGTCACTTTCTCGCTTCGCAGCGAAACCGGCACGGCGCGCATATCTTCGTGCACGACCGTGCGAACCCGCACCGCTCCGGTTTCGGTCGATTTCACGCCTACTTCCAGTTCCTCCCTGACCGCCGCCACGCGCAATTCACTTTCCGGTCGACCGTCAGGCACAACGTGTGAAGCGGACGGCGTCAACATAGGATCCCGTTCCATGGTGATTCTCCAGTTGGAAAAGCCGGAGCACGGCCCCGGCTCATGATTTCTCCGGCCCTGGGCCGCCTGAAGCTTCGGCTAGAGTGGGGGGGCCGGTCGCACAACGCGGCTACGAGCCGACACCGCATCCTCCCGAACACCGGCGCCGCCCGCATCTTCAAACGGCGGCTGGTGACGGAACCCTGCGCTTCCGGAGACGGCGGCGATAATCGCGCCGACCACCAGCGCGGCGAATGAGAACCAGCTCGCACGGGCGACAGCGCGGGCGGCGGTGTCTGCCGCCTGTCGCGCGTCCTGTTCGGCTTGAGGACTGGACGCCGCGGAAGCAGCCGACGCGACGGCTGCCTGAACCTGCTGCTTCGCGGAATTCACGAGATCGCCGGCGGCACCGTTCTGGTTAGCGGCCGTGGCGCTGACCTGTGCACCGGTCGATGCGACGCTGCCTGCCGTGTTCACCGCGCCCGCAAGCAGCGAGGACATGCCATAGACGACGAGCAAGGTCATCACTGCCCAGGAAAGCAGCCCGTGCAGCCAGCCAAGAACAGGGGCGCAACGGCCGGCGAAATACGAGCCGACAAAAACGGCAAGCACCGTCGTGATAATGACCCATGCGCCGGAGCCGAAACCGAAGCCGTGCAACGGGTTTGGTTGCGACAACGGAGAAATCAGCGAAGCGCCGATCGCGGTTCCAAGTACGCTCATGATGAGATACACGATTGAGGATAGGATGACACCGGCGATAACGGAACCCCAGGAGAGGCGCGGCAGTCCGTCCTGAGTGGTGAGAAGTTTCATGGCAATTTCCTGGATTGGTTAGAACGGCACCGCCCGCAACTGGCTCGACGGCGGGCAACTTCGGTGCGCAAGCAGAATGCCCGGCCGAAGAGGAATCATGGGTCCCCTATGCGTAGCCCGGCCTGGGGGAGACGAGATGTCGTCCCGGCACGTCTGCAGTCGTATCACGCCCGGGTGCGTAGAGACCGAACGAGACGGTCCGCTCGCAGGAAATACCAGGTCAATATCGACATCCCGTCACCGCCTTTTGCATCGCGCGTGCCCCTATGCGCGGGAGCGGCGTCAGCAGGCTCGCTCGGGTCTGATCGTTGCTGCTGCATTTGTGCCCGCCATTCCCAGGAGAACTTCATGGCAACCCAATCGCAATCGCAACCGGACGCACCATCGCAATCACAGGGACAAAGTTCCGAACAGAGCGGGTCCACACCGGGTGAACCGGCGGCAGACCCGGGCACATTCAAAACCGACGTGTCAGAAACAGATGACGAAGGCACGACCGTACGCGAAGCGGACGTTCGCGAAGACGACTTGTCGGAAGGAGGAGCATCCGAGTCTGACAGGCAGTCCTAGTTGCAACGGATCAGCGCCTGGACGCAGTAGGCGGGCCCAGCAAAGCGCCCGCCTACGTTCATGCACCGACGAGGCCAATGGCACGCAATCGCGCACCCCGCCGCGCTGGCGGGTGCGTCTGCGTCCATCCTCAAGACGAAAACTAAAAGGCACACCGGAGGCCCGCCAATGGCCACGATCATGACTATTTTTCGGCGCGCTGCGGTGTCCGGCACCGCAGGGGGCTGCGCCGCCGCAGTCACCGCCGCCTGCCGCGCGGCCGGCGATGGCAGCACGCCCTATGCACCGATCAACGCCGTTGCGCATTGCCTGTGGCCAGGCAGTGCATTTAGCGAAACCGGTCCGAGCGCCCGATTCACGCTGACGGGTCTGGCCATCCATCAATCGTCCGCCGTGTTCTGGGGCATTCTGTATGAAGCATGGATGGCGCATCGACACAGCGGCGATCGCCCTCGTGCGGACGCCACGGCAGCGATCGCGTGTGCCGGGGCGACTGCAGCGCTTGCCTATACGGTCGACTATCACGTGGTCCCAAAGCGTCTGACGCCGGGCTTCGAAGCGCACCTTTCGCGCCGCTCCATGTTCTGGGTTTACGCGGCCATGGGAGCCGGCTTTGCCGTCGCAGCCCTGTGCCGCAACACGTAACGTAGCGGGCTGACGGTGGCGCGTCATGCTGCGCCGCTTGGCGCACGTGCGACTTGTGGGTCCTGCAATACACCGACAATGCTTCGTGCTTGAGGGACCCAGCAGCGACCCGCGAACGCCGTCTTTTTTGTTCCTGCTTTTGTAAGCGTTACGCGCAAGCGCTGTACGCCTTACAGCAGAAGCCGGCCCCCTATTACCGCGGCTCAGCCGGCGAACGTTTCGACATGGCCGCCGCAGCCCAGACGGCGCCGATCCCCAGGATCAGTGCGAGAGTCCGAGGCCGATGCAGCGCGGACTGCGTGTAAACGCTCGTCTCCAAAACGCGGCTCGCCCGGGCCGATCTTTCGTTCTCCGGAAAGTGCGTACGGACACTGGGTCGTCCGGTAAGACGCATCACCCATACCCGGCGCTGGCTCGCGGCATTAATTTTGCGCATGTATCCACGTCAACCGGAGTACTGTCATGAGCCATTTTTCTTTGCGTCCGATATTACGGGTCCTGCCCGTTTGCCTGCTATGCATGAGCGCCATTGGCTGCAAGCCGTCACCTGAAAGAGCGTCCGGGCCCGGCAGCAGCTCGGCGATCAACCCGGCCGCGTCCGCGCCGGCCGCGTCGCATTAATAACATCATGGAGCGGATCGCAGCGGTGACGCGTCCTCATCCTGGCCGGAGGTGTCATGAACATTCCCACGCAGGTCGTGTCATTCCTGTCGTCGCGGGGACTGAAGCTGGCTACTGCGGAGTCATGCACCGCAGGACAGATCGCATCGTATCTCGCAAGCGTACCGGGCAGCGGGGAGTGCCTCGATGTCGGCTTCGTGAGCTACTCGCCTTCAGGAAAGATGGGCTTCCTCGGCGTGCAGGAATCGACCATGAAGCAGTACGGTTTGACCAGCGAGGAAGTCGCCCGCGAAATGGCTGAAGGTGCGCTTCGTCAGGACGGCTGTTGCGCCGACGTCGTGGTCTCCAATACAGGTCTTGCCGATAGCGGGCCCGACGGTGGTCCGCCGGCGGGCACCCAGTGCTTTGCATGGTCTTTCCACACGCGGGACGGGGGCACGGTCACCTTCTCCGAAACGCGGCGCTTCGCCGGCGACAGAAACGACGTCCGTTCCGCAGCGGCGCTGTACGCGCTCGCGCGCGTCGAACACTACTTCAACCAGCTTCCGTCAGTTAGCCGGGAACGACATGCGAGGTCTGCCCCATGAACCTGTCACATTCTCCTATCGACGACGGACGGCAACAGACAGTTATCAAGGAGCTCGGTGTTTCGCGCAATGGCTTTCGTAACCGGGTTACCGGGTTGATCCAGCAAGGAAGGATTGAGCCCGGCGGGATCAAGGAAATGTTGATCCACTCGATTCGGTCCGACCAGACAATGGCCGCACTCGGTGTGTCGGCCAAGTACAACGCCGACTGGAACTTTCTCTGCTCTTTGCGTGATAAGGGACGGGTCGAGATCGGGGCACGGCTCGAGAAGAACTACCAATACATCGGCCACTGCGTCCCAGTTACAGGACCGGCAACAAATTCGACTACGAAAATCAGACGGTCCATTTAACGACGCTAGCGGCTGAATTGACGCGCCCACACCCTCGTGAGCGCATCGCCTTTCAGATAGCAAATTAACTCGATCAGAATCGCACGCGTATGCCCGCAGTGACGGCCACCTGCTCGTTCGAACTCGACATCGATAGCCCATTGATCACCGCATGGATGCCGCTGTCGCCAGTGTCGCTGACATGCTGATACACACCCTGAAGATAAACGTCGGTGCGTTTGGACAGCGCATAGTCCGTCTGCAGCGTAAACTGGTTCCACTTCGGCGCTACGCCGTCGATGCGACTGTCGGTAAAGGTATAAGCCGCGGAAACCGAGAGCGCCGGAGTCAAGTTGTAGCGTCCATTCAGTTCATAGTTGCTGAAGCGCGCACTATTATCGATCAGGGAAAGTCCATTCGACGTG
Source organism: Paraburkholderia sp. (assembly GCF_034668105.1). GTDB lineage: Bacteria > Pseudomonadota > Gammaproteobacteria > Burkholderiales > Burkholderiaceae > Paraburkholderia. The sequence continues at coordinate 27,785 of NZ_JAXDPY010000304.1, forward strand.
CCGGACGCCGAGGCTCCGATTCCCGTCAGATTACCAATGATCGATTGTGTAAAGACGAGGCCCACCGTAGCGTTAGCAAACGCATAGTTTGCGCCCGCGCCCCACGTGCGCTGAACGCCAGACGTAAAGGTCACGTCGTTAGTTACCGCTCCGCCCGAGTTCAGGTCCGTCCCGCTGTTGTTGAGCTGCAAATAGCCAGCAGCAAAGTTGATAGGACCATAGTTGTACGAGGCGCCCATGCTGTACGCCCGGTTTGTCGCGAAGTTGCCCGCGCTATTCGAGAAACCATACAGGCCGCCGAATTTGAGGCCGCCATAGTTCACGCTTGCGTACTTGATCGAATTGTTGATGCGGAAAGAATTGTCGAGGTTGTCGTTATCAAACGGATGAGCAGCTTGTGTTCCCCCGTATCCCGTACCCGTGAGCGAAAGAGGAGCAAGGTAATCGACCACTGAATCGTACTGACGGCCCAGCGTGACAGCGCCAAATTGCTCGCTCGACAGACCAACGAACGCCTGTCGTCCAAATTCGAGGCCATTCTGACCCAGTTTTCCATTGGCGATATTGAAGCCGTTTTCAAGCACGAAGACAGCATTAAGACCTCCGCCCAGGTCTTCGCTTCCGCGCAGACCGAATCGACTGCCATTGACCGATCCACTCGTCTCCTGAAAGTTGCTGCTACCGCCCTGGTTATTCGTGTACGTCAAGCCGGCATCGATAAGGCCGTAGAGTGTCACGCTGCTTTGCGCGTGAGCAATGGTTGCGAGAGAAAACGCGCTCGATGCTCCGAGCACCATAAGAGTTCTTTTCATCAACATCTCCTTCAAGGAAAATGTACCGCGCATGGCGAATGCCATTCCGACGTGGCCATTACGCGGCAAGGCAACGGGCTGATGGCACTGCACCCGTTGATCAGCGATTAGAACCGAATGGAGAACGCTCACTGTGGGGCGTTGACAACGCCTGCGTTTACCGGCTGTTTCGCAAGCCGATGCTTGTAACAATGGCTTCCCCCGCTGACTGTTCGTTCATGCCAGCCAGAAGTCCTTCCGATACGGGCTGACGTCATGCAGCGATGCGAGAAACCTCGCGCAGCCGTCAATGAGACCGTCACGCGCCGAAACTCTGGATAAGGTCCAGGAAGGACTGTCAGCTACTGATGGCCATGCGAGATGAGCCGTTGACCCGAGAGCAATCAATGGATGCATCAGGCGCCTCGTATGCGATGCGCGAACGATTTCCTCGCCGCACGCACAACCCGACCTCATCCGGAATGGAGTCGGCGCGACTTTGAAAATCGCTCGACCGGTCACTTCGCAGATTATGGGTAGTTCGAGAAGCGCGATCCAGGCAATGCGGCCGGTGCGACCGAATAGCCCGGAATACTTGCACGGAATTGTTGCTGCAATCCATTATCGATGTGGCTCAACCCATTGAGTTGCAGTTCCATCATCACGCGGGTGCCTGTAGTGGGTGTCGTTGTCGAACTGACGTTCGTGTACTTTTGAAAGGCAAGGCTAACGCCCCAACAGTCAGCTTGGTACTGGAGGCCAATCACCCCGGAGAGCAACCGATGACTGACAATGTCGTAGTCGATCTGACCGACACCAGATAAGCGCCGCGTCAATGGCCACTGCCCTGAGAGCAGAACCTGGTTCTCCGTCTCGTCGTCGAGTGTCGCATTGGCTCTCGCGTACAGGTACGCCGCGTTGAGGGTCTTCCCGTCGGCGAGCTTCCACCCAAGGCCAATCGTCGCCTGCGTGAACTCCTCGCTTGACTGGTTGTATTCGATTCCTTGCTGAACCGACACGGTGCCGATGTTCAGCGAGTCGCCGGCGATAAGATTCGACGGACCAACCGTCGGCGGCGAATCCCCCGTCATCGTCACCTGCGTGTTCCGGAAGTAGTATTCCTGCGCGAGAACAAAGCGCGCCAACTCGTTACCGTTCGCGGCATCGACGAAGCGCGTGGTGAGTGCCGCCGTGATGCGGTTCATATCCGATACGCGGTCGCCGCCGACAAAGCGATTGCTTGTGAAAACCTCAGAGAGACCGAAGTCGAGTGGCGCGGTGTCGAAAATGGGCGCGTAATTCTGGTTTCTGTACGGTGTGTAAACGTAATAGAGTCGAGGTTCCAGCGTCTGGATCAGACCGACACCGAAGAGATTCACATTGCGCTCGAACGTCATACCGGAATCGAACGATAGCGTCGGCACGTTGAAGCTGTACGTCTTTGGTTGGCCCGACGGCGCATCCGCGCCGATTGAACTCAGGTCGTATGAAGCAACATGCCACTGCAGTTTGGGTATCGCATACCAGCCGGGCCTCTCGAACTCATAGCTGACATAGGGGTCGAACAGAAGCCGCTCGCCTTGCGTCGAATTTGCAACCGGGATCGTAAAGCGCGTTGCGTTCCATGTCGCGCCGAAGTCGAAGCCCTCGACATCGTAGCGCGCGTACTTGACGTTCACTTCCGGCTCCCGGTTATACGGTGGCGTCGTATCGGAGAACGACTGCCAGTACTGCGCGCGCGTCAGCACAGACCAGGGTCCGTAGTTGAAAGCAACGCCCGCTTCCTGCTGGAACAGGCTTTGGCCGCCGAACACCACCGAGTTCGAATTCGCGAGATCCGTCGTCACATTCGCATCTGAAACGCGATGGTAGTTCACATAGGCAGAGAAACCTGCACCCAGTGTCTGTTGATCCTGAAAGGAAATCGAGTAACGATCGGTGTTCGTCAATGCATCGTGCGGAAGATAGGCCAATGACAGCGACCCGGAATACGACGGCGTCAGATAACGATACTCGGTCGTCAGCATCACGCCGCGTTTCGACATCAGGCGTGGTGTGAGTGTCAGGTCATAGTTCGGTGCGAGATTGAAGTAGACGGGCACCGCGGCATCGTAGCCGTTGGTCGAGCTAACTGAGAACGTAGGCGGCAGAATGCCGCTTTGACGTGTCCCGTCGAGGGGAAACGACAACCACGGCGAGGCGAAGATCGGTACGCCGAAAAAAAACAGAACGCCGTTATGCGCAACGCCGTTGTCTTTCGCATGGTCGAGCTCTAGCCGCGACGCACGCATATACCACGTCGGATCGTCGACACACTGGCACGTCGTATACGTGCCGTCGTAAAGCGTTTCTTGCTGATCGTCGTGCAGTTCAATGAGGGAACCGCTGCCCCTGCCGTCGCCCAGAATGAAATGGTATCGCGGGGTGGTCATCATGCCTTCGTTCGCATCGACACGGAGATGCGCGTAGGGTCCCTCAAACTGATTTCCGTTGCGAGTCAGCACCACGTGGCCGAATGCATCCGCCACGTCCTGATCTACGTCATAATGGATCGCGTCAGCCTGTACGATAGCGGTGGCACGACGCAACTCGGCACCGCCCTTCAGTGACAGATCCGCATCGTATGTACCCGAGACTTCGCTACCGAGACCGAAAGTCAGGGCCGACATGCCTGGCGCGAGCGGATGCTCGTCAAGCTGCGGCGCGAGCAACCGGCTCCATGGGTCGTTCGTCTGTTCCAGCTGCGCGGCTATGCTGCTGGATTGCGCGTACACATGATTCATGCATACAGGCAGCAGCAATAGGACATCGAGCGACCGTCTGAGTATCCACGAGCGCACGCGACGCACGACGGGAGCACCATGGACCAGCGAGACGGCGCAGCAGAGGGGCCTGAGCACGAAAACGACTGCCCTTCCAGATATGGAGCGCAAAGTCACCCGCCTTCCTGGAAGGACGTTCCGATACGAATCTGGAACTTCTGATACTGGTCGCCGGCATGCCGGACAATCGGAAGCGCATAGTTGAGCTTGAGCGGACCAATCGGCGAGATCCACTCAAGACCCACCCCGTAGCTATAACGCAAGCCATTCGTGCGATCGTCAAACACGTGATTGCCGACGAAGTTGATCTGGCGAATTTTTGCACTCGGACCTTCAACAACCGAAAACAATACGCCAACACGATTCCTGTCGATTGGCGAAATCGTTGTCGTCACGTCGGCTGCATAGTAGCCGCGTGTCAGGTATTGACGTTTCAGTTCCTGCTCGGCC
>NZ_JAXDPY010000305.1:0-6972 GCF_034668105.1 Paraburkholderia sp.
CCCGGCACACGGCCGGAGATGCAAGCGTGAAAGGACGGAAATACGGCGATGAGGCGCGGACTAGTTCCAATAGCGCGTCAGCGAACGCGCGTGCGCCATGGAGCGGCTGAAGATCGGCATCAGGCAGAACATCGCGACGGCTTCCCTCGACCAAACGTGCGCATGATGCGCTCGATTAAATGGGCGACGGCGGCAAACGCCGTCTGCATGGAGAAACAGTCTATGGATCGGGGCGCGGCTTTTGAACGATTTTTTTGAGCTTAGGTTTTCCACTTTCGTGATTAGCCCGACGCTAAAGCATACGGGTGTTGCACCTTACCCACGCTGAAAGCGCGGTGCCCCTATATATAATGGCGCCACGTTTCCGATAATCCGGTGCAGGCCGCGCGAATCACGCCGCCTGAGCTCTCGCGGTGCCATGCATGCAAAAACTCATCCTGCCGTTCGTCGCCGGTTTTCTGGCTTCCCTGTTCTTTCATGAATCGACGCTGGCGCTGCTGCACGCAGCCGGTTTGATCGATCCGAACGGTTTTTCAACTGCACCGTTTTTGCCGCTCGGATTGCCCGAGTTCATTGCCAATGCAATCTGGAGTGCATTCTGGGCGGTGCTGATGGCGTGGCTGCTGCGCGTGGCGCCTGGGCGGCGTGCGCCTTGGGTGCCGGCGTTCGTGTTCGGTGGTATCGCGTTGACGGCGGCGAGTGTGTTCGTGGTCGATCCGCTGCGCGGCATCTGGCCGAGCGGCAATATGCTGCCGCGCCTCGCGGTGGGGTTCGCGGCGAATGCGATGTGGGGTTGGGGCGCGCTGGTGTTCATGCGCGCCTTCATGGCGAGCGAAGACGAGGACTGAGGGTTTTCGGCTCCGCTCGCGGGGCTATGGTGGTTCGGCGGTTTGCGGTTTGCGGTTTGCGATTCGCCTGAACGGCACAGCTTCTGCCGCCGGTATCGCTGTTGCTATCGCGTGAGTTTGTTCAGGCCCGCAGATCGCGCAACGGATGCTCGTTTGCCGGCCACGGGCTTTCGAACATCTTCGCGACATCGGCGGCGTTCACGTCTTCGATGCGCGCAAAGCGCCAGCGCGGCGCATTGTCCTTGTCGATGATGCGTGCGCGAATTCCTTCGATCGTGTCGCCCTGCGCAAAGCTCGTGCGTGTCAGATCCAGATCGCCGCGCAGCACTTCCGCCATCGAACCCTCCGCGCGCGTCACCACTTCCAGCGACACAGCCATCGACAGCGGCGAACGTTCGCGCAACACGGCAATCGTCTGTTCGGCCCACTCGGCGGCCTCGCCGCCATGCGAGCGCGCCTGCTCCAGCGAAGCGAGAATCCGCGTCATGTCGGGCAGCGCGAAATGGCGGTCGATCAACGCACGTGCGCTCGCGAGCGGCGAACCATTGGGTGCCGGCACGACCTGATGCGCGGCTGTCTCACGCTCGATGCACGCCACCACGTCGGCGCCGCGTTCGAACAGTTCGCTGCGCAACGTATCGACTAGCGCGGGCAATGCCGCGTCGTCGATATAGGCGTCGGCGAGGCCGGCATAGAGTGCATCGGCGGCGCCGATCGTCTCACCGGTGACCGCCAGATAACGGCCGAGCGCGCCCGGCGTGCGCGCCAGAAACCAGCTCGCGCCGACATCGGGAAAGAGTCCGATGCGGGTCTCGGGCATCGCCATCTTCGTCGAGTTGGTGACCACCCGCAGGCCGCCGGTACGATGCGCGCCCTGCGAAATCCCCATCCCGCCACCCATCACGACGCCGTTCATCAACGCGATATAGGGCTTCGGGTAGGTGAAGATCGCGTGATTGAGCCGGTATTCCTCGATGAAAAACGTATCGCGCGCGGCCTGCTCGCCACGCTCAGCCGACTCGTACAGAAAGCGGATGTCGCCGCCCGCGCAGAACGCGCGCGGATGCTCGCTGTGCACCACCACGGCGAGCACGTCGGGATTTTCGCGCCACTGATCGAGCGCCGCGTGCATGGCGCGAATCATCCCGGTCGACAGCGCGTTGAGCGCCTTCGGCCTTTCCAGTTCGATGAAACCGATGCGGTTGGCTACGTAAGTCGCGACTTCGTCGCTGACGGCGGGCGAGGAGGAAATGGACATGGAGAGCTAAGCGCGATGGCGCGAGATGAGTCGGAACTGAACGTTATCACGCACGCGTTGCTTTCGGCTTGGTGGCGGACGTGGTGTGCGGTTTGGGTTCTGCTTTGGGTTCTGGGTTGGGTTCTACTTTGGGTTCTGGGTTGGGTGCTACTTTGGTCGCCGCTTTAGTGGCGTCGGGATATCCGCGTCGGTGACGGGTTTGGGGGTTGGTGGCTCAGGCCGCTTCGTGGACTTCTTGCCCGACGGCGCGGCTGACCGGGATGGCTGAGCGGTCGGTTCGCCGCCCAACTCGGGGACCGATTCCACCGGCGCGTCAGCGGGCTTTCCATTGCGCGCGCGAGAGGAACGGGTGATATCTGACGGCTGACCGGCTTCTCTGGGACCCAGCCAGGCATCAAGGGCGACACCCACCACCGTATCCAGCGGCGCGGTCGGAAACACCGGGCATGTGAGGTTGAGTGCGACGATGCCGTGCAAGGTCGCCCAGAACGCCTCGGCCCACACTGTCACATCCATGGACGCGGACAGGCGCCCTGCCGCTTTCAATTCTTCGAGCGCGGCGAGCATGATGCGCAGCGACGCGTCGCCGGGATCGTCGGTAGATGTCGCGGATGCGAGGTTCGCTGTTCCCGAAGCGGTGGAACCTGCGGTCATTGTTTCTGCTGCGGTTGTTCCTGCTGCGGTTGTTCCTGCTGCGGTTGTTTCTGCTGCGGTTGTTTCTACTACCGCCGTTCCTGCCGCCGCTGCCCTGCCCGCCGGCATTGCCACTGTTTCGTCCGTCGCCGCAGCATCCGCAATCGCAGCCACCGACACACTCGTGCCCGATACCGCGGCCACACCGCCCAACGCCGCGCCCGTATAGCTCGGGTCTTCCATGAAGATCAACCGGTAGGTTTCCGGATGCGCGACACCAAAAGCCACATAAGCGCGCCCGAGCGCCCTCAAGCGCTCAGCCGGATCGGCGATCTGCGCCAAAGGGACGAACGTCTCCAGCAATTGCGCATAACCTTCAGCGCACAACGCATGCGCGATCTCGTCGCGGCTCGCGAAATGAAGATACAGCGTGGCGGGCGAATACTCGATGGCGTCCGCAATCTTGCGCATGGACAGCGCGGCAAAACCTTCGCGCATGACGATGCGCCGCGCGGCATCGAGGATGCGCTCGCGCAGCGCCTGTTTCTGACGGCTTCTTCGTTCGACGATTCCCATGACGAACATTCTCCGGTTGACAAACTGAAAAGTCAAATTAAACTGAACACCGTTTACTGAACGGTGTTCAGTAAATTTTCGCACATCAACCAGATCGTTGAAAATCAGTCACATCACCCAGGCGCGATACGGCGCCGCCTCCAGGAGTCGTCATGCAAGCCACAGGGAAAGTCGGATTATTCGGTGCCGCGGGCGCAGCCGGTCAAGTCATCGCAGCGGCGCTGAGCACGGCGGGCCGGGATTACCGGGTGGTCGGCCGCGCCCGAGCGCCGCTCGAGGCAGCCTTCGGCCATGACCCGCATGCGGAAATCGTCACGTGGAATCCGGACGACCTGGCTTCGATCAGCGCCGCGGCCGAGGGCCTGCAGACCGTGATCTATCTGGTGGGCGTGCCCTACGATCAATTCGCCGCGCATCCGCCGCTAACGGAAAGAACTCTCAGCGGCGTGACGGCGGCGGGCGTCGAACGTTTCATTCTGATCGGCACCGTGTATCCCTACGGCCGCGCGCGCGGCAATCCGGTTAGCGAAAATCATCCGCGTGAGCCGCATACGTTCAAAGGCAAGATGCGGCTCGCGCAGGAAGATCTGGTGCTGGCGGCACATGGGCGTCCAGGCGGGCGCCCAAGCGGGAGCGCGGGTGAGAGCGGAAGCGGAAGCGAACGCACAAGCGGGCGTGTAAGCGGAGGCACAAGCGGACCAACCACCCTGTCGACACTGGTGCTGCGCCTGCCGGACTTTTACGGTCCTGGCATCGAACGCAGTCTGATCAACGGCGTGTTCGAGGGCGCGGCGCACGGCAAGCGCGCGCAGGTGATCGGGCCGGTGGACGTACCGCACGAATTCATCTACTTGCCCGATATCGGACCGGTGGTCGAGAAACTCACGCGTACCCCGGAAGCCTATGGCCGCTGGTGGCACCTGGCCGGCACGGGCACGATCACGCAGCGCGAAGTAGCGAGACAGGCCTACGCGCTGGCGGGCCGCGAGCCGAAGCTGATGGTGGCCGGCAAGACCATGCTGCGCATGCTCGGCCTCTTCAATCCGCTGATGCGGGAACTGGTGGAAATGAATTACCTGATGACCCAGCCGGTTGTGCTCGACGACTCTGCACTGACACAGCTCATCGGTCCGATCGCCAAAACGTCGTACGAAGACGGTATCCGTCAGGCGTTCAACGCTGCGCGCGCCACCGCGTCGGCGGGTATGGACACGCATCGGGACGCCGCGAAAACAGTCTGACTGGGAGCGGGCCTTCGTACACGGAAACGACGGAAGCTCGTGCGGCGTACACGCTTGAAATACACACGAAAGGAACAGAAACTCGCACGGTCTACACGCACGAAATACACACGAAAGCGGCGCCGGCGCGAGCAACCTCACGCGTCGAACAGCACCTGCGCAATCGACCGGTTTTGAACCGTGTGTCTATCTGCCGTGTCGCCGTGAGCCTGCAGCTAAACCGCGACGTTTCCCGGCGGGAAATGGCCACTTTTAAGCAACACAGGTGTGCCATTGCTGATCTGCAGATGTTCGCGGGCAACCGCCTCGATGCGCGGACGCCCGGCGTCGAACGCGCGCATCCAGCCTTCGAGATCTTCGCTGTACGCGCCGAAGTGATCCTCGAGTGCTTCGACCGAGATCGCGCACGGCACTGGTTCGCCGTCCACGAGCGCGGGAAACACCACCGTCAGATTGGAGTCGCGGTAAGCAGGCGCGTCCGCGGGAAACCGAATTTCCATGGTCGCCTCATCAGAAGTATCCGGCAGGCTATGGACACCGGCGAGAACCGGCTGCCCCCGGACATGCCCGCTATGGTACTCGCGCGGCTGGACCGCGGTCCAGCCTCCGGCGCCGTCTTGGCTGGTGTCGCGCGCCGTCATCAGGCGCCTCCGAGCAGACGGTCGACATAATCGCGCGCGGCCTGTTCGACGAAGACCAGCGCGTCCTCTTCGCTGCCAAAGCGCTGCGCATCGCCGAGTTCGAGCAAGGTTTCCATCCGGTGCGGATCGTCCGGCCCCTGTTTAGCCAGACTCACCGAACCGACATACGTACCGCTTGCAGTGCCGGCGGCCGGCGCGGACGCTTCGACTGCCGGCACGAGGCGCGCGGCGGCGCTGATGTAATAACCGCGATAAGGGCCGCTGACGCGTTCAGCCATGTTCTTTCTCCTCGCTTGCAGTGGATGGACGGACGCCACGTGGACGGTTCACACGCATGCGCTCGCCGTAGACAAGTAAGTAAGGCGCGCCCCGAGCCGATAAGTTCTGTGGGCAGAGCGATACGCCGGATTGCACTTGTAGGGCTCGCCTCTGTCGAACCGGTTCACCGGCACGTTCACAGGCACGATCGGTGCTGACGCTGTGACGCCATTTCGAGTCCAACGAGCGCGGTATGGGAAAATATTATCTGCAGAACCACGAACTGCCTGAGCCGGATGCCGCAAACAGATGGTTTGCGTACGCCGAAAGCCACGGCATCGACATCCCGAGAGCCATCAGCATCTGGGAAGACGCGGCGACCGAAAGCGGCACGGAAAGCCGTCAAAAGGTCGGCGCGGCGGGCATCACGATCGAAACGCCTTAGCCTCGAGAGCACACTTCCGGTGTACGAGGCGAGACTGGATATCTATTTGAAAGGAAACATCACGATGCATTTCATGACGCAACTGCGCCGCCCCGGCCGCTTCCGACCCCGCAGCGCCGCACTTGCGCTCGTCCGCGGAGCGTCCCTGTCTGTTGCCCTGCCCGCCGCCCTTTTGCTGGGCGCGGGTCTCGGCGGCTGCGCATCGTCGAATACCACGTCGCTGATCAATCTGCCGAACGGCCAGACCGGCTTTGCGGTGAACTGCAGCGGCGCCGATGCCGCTTCCAGCTGGGCGTCCTGCTACGTGCAGGCCGGCAAGGCATGTGGCGCAACCGGCTACGACATCGTGTCGAAAGACAATGACGAAGGCGGCACCGCGGGCGGCAGCGTCACGAACGTCGTCTCGGCCAACGTGAAAAACCGTTCGATGATCGTGCGCTGCAAGTAAGGCTCAGTGCGCCTGCATCTTCGAGAACATATTTAGCACGGCTACGCCGGCAACGATCAGCCCGAGCCCGATGATGGCCGGCACGTCGGGCACTTGCCGGTATAGCACGAGCGCGACCAGTGTGATCAGCACGATGCCGGCGCCGGACCACACTGCGTAGACGATGCCGACCGGAATAGTCTTGAGCGTGAGCGACAGGCAATAGAACGCAATGCCGTAGCCGATCACCACCACCGTTGCGGGCAACAGGCGCGAAAAACCTTCCGACGCCCGCATCGCGGAGGTCGCAATGACTTCGGCGACGATCGCAATGGCAAGCAACGCATAAGGAGGGATCCGCATCGGCTCAGGCCTTCGCAAGCGCGAGCTTGCTGTAGTCGTGACCGAGGTGAGCACACAGTGCTTCCACCACCAGTTCATGATCGGCGCGCTGCGGCAAGCCGGATACCGTGATGGAACCGATCACGCCTGCACCCGCGACCTTCAATGGGAAAGCGCCGCCATGAGACGCGTATTCCGTGGCCGGCAAGCCGTGCTTGTCGGCGAGTGTGCTGCCGGCCTGTTGCATCTTCAAACCGATCGCGTACGAACTGCGCCGAAAATGCGCGACCGTGTTGCCCTTGC
>NZ_JAXDPY010000306.1:0-3054 GCF_034668105.1 Paraburkholderia sp.
GCCCAGGGCAAGATGCTGGATGGCGGGTGGCTCTTTCCCGGGCTCGATCCCGTCGACCCGCTCAGCACGCGACAGCTGAACCGCGCCATCCACGCCGCCGCCGAGGTCGCACACATCGACAAGCGCGTGTCCATGCACACGCTGCGGCATAGCTTCGCGACACACCTCCTTGAACAGAAGGTGGACATCCGCGTGATCCAGGTGCTGCTCGGCCATGCGAGGCTCGAGAACACCGCGCTCTACGTCCAGGTGGCCACCGACCTGCTGCACGAGGTCACCAGTCCGCTGGACCGTCTGCCCTCCGAGTAGGCCCGCGCGCTGTAGCGCCTCATGCTGGAGGTTGCGGACATCTTCCGCAGCCACGGGCCAGCGTGGCGGACCACGACACACCTGAGCCTGGGGCAGCTGAATCGTGTTGTCCGAGCGCAAAGTCCTCGATGTGACCTTGCGCCTCCCACTCCGCCAGGCAGCGCCGCAGATCGCGCTCGAGGCCGCCCGCCGTCTGATAGCGCTCCTCGGCGGTCTTGGCGAGCAGCTTCATGACGATGGCAGAGACTGCGGCCGGAATATTCGCCAGCCGCTCGCTGGGTGGCACCGGCTTGCGCGCGATATGGCAGTGCACCCACTCCATCGGATCGGTGGCACTAAACGGCAAGGCGCCCGTGAGCATCTCGTAGAGCGTGACGCCGAGCGCGTAGAGATCGCTGCGCGCGTCGACCGACCGGTTCATGCGGCCGGTCTGTTCGGGCGCCATGTAAGCGAGCGTGCCGGCGATGGTCTCCGGCGGCTCGGGCGCTTGTCGCTCGCGGGGCAGGCGTGAGGCGATGCCGAACCCGGTCAGCTTGACCTCGCCGTTCGCGCTCATGAGGATGTTGGCCGGCTTCACGTCCTTGTGGACGAGGCCACGCTGATGCACCTTGCCCAGCGCCCAGACAATGCCGATGGCAATGCGCAGGAAGCGTTCGACCTCCGTAGGTCCGCCGAGCAGTTGGCTAAGAGGCTCGCCGCCAGCGTCTTCGAGCAGCAGCAGCGTCCGTCCATCTTTACGCACAAGTTCGAACGGCCGAACCGCCCAGGCGCTGTCCAGTTCGTCGCGCAGGCCGTACTCGTGGGTCAGGCGATCGAGGCTGGCAGGCGTCGGGTGCTCCGCGGTGGATTGCACGACCAGCACCGCCGCATGACTGCCATCGGCCTCACGGGACCATGCCCGGTAGAAGGCGCGGTCGCCGTCCTCCCATACAACCTGAAAGCGACTGCCTCCAAGTGCGTCAAACCGAGAAGGAAGGTTCAACGTTGGCCCCCATCAAGCCGGTGGCCGTTGTCGCGCCGAACAAGTACCTCGCTCGGCTCGTCGACTGGCCAGACCGTAAGAAAACAAGTCTGCCACACGCGAGGCGACAATGGCGCCTGTCGTGGGCCGCAATGGAGAGCAGAAACCCTGACGACGGCGGCAAGCTCGGGGAGCGCGGGCGCGAGTAGGGGTCAGCCTGCATCGGGCAATGCGGATGACGAAGCAAGGGAAAAAGGGAGCGTCGTCATCCAACGATGTAAATGCACCCCAGCCGATCCGCCCGACGAAAGCCCGGACCAGGGCCGAGAGCAGACATCCACCGGTTAAGGGGCGAAGGACCGGAAGTGGCCGATTGGGTGAGGTCGCCACCGGCCGCTTACCGGCACTCCAGTTCGCAATACCTGAATTTGGCTGACTGACCGGTTTGGAGAAAGTTATCCGACCGGTGTGGGTCCGTCTCGCGCCGTGCCGACCGCCAAAGCCGCAGCACTTCGCAGGAAAGCGGTATAAACGCCGGGTGATTCGCCGTCAGGAAAACGGGCTGTATGACCGACATCTATCTGCTCACCGGGCTGACACTGCCACCGGGCGTCGCGCATGAGTCCCTGCCCGGGGCAGTGACACTCTTCATGGCGGATTGCTGGCCAGGCATGAGTCGCACGCAGATGATTGCCCGCGCGAAACGGCGGGGTTTGCGCCTGTCGTTCCGCGCAACGGCGCCATGTCCGTCTGGCGAAACCGGCGTGTTCGAGTTGCGCTTCAATGATGGTGCAGGCGAATGCCTGATGCTGGCGCGGCTTCGACGGGTTGAAAACAGGAATGGTGGGAATCGGCGTACCCGCCGGACCGATGTCTCCCGACCACCGGCGCGCGATCCCCGAGAGACCAGGTTGTTCTGACGGGACGGCCCCGGTTGCCGCGCAACGCGTGGCTCGCTATGCTCCCACCGTCAACGGATCAGGAGTGACGAAGTGCGGCGCGTGACGGTCAGAAAATCATCGGTTCATGGGCGAGGCGTGTTCGCGCTACAGGCGATTCCAGCGGGCCAGCGGGTCTTCGAATACCGCGGGGAGGTGACGTCGTGGCGGCGGGCCTCGGCCCGGCACCGGCGGTCCGGCATGCACGGCCACACGTTCATTTTCGGGCTGGCTGACGGGCGTGTGATCGACGGCAGCGTCGGGGGCAACAGCGCCCGTTGGCTCAATCACTCCTGCCAGCCGAACTGCGAGGCGATCGAGGATGAACGGGGACGGGTTTTCATCGAGACGCTCAAAGACGTGATGCCGGGCGACGAGCTTTCTATCGCCTATGGACTCACTATCGATGACGCGATTACTCCCGAACTGACCGCTGACTATGCCTGTCGCTGCGGGACGAAGAGGTGTACCGGTTCGATGCTGGCTTCGACAGGCGATTAGCTGTCGTGGACGCACTACATCCACCTCATGTGGCGAACGCGGTCAGTTGAAGAAAGAGCGTTTTACGAAGCTGAAGCACTTCGTCGCGGATGGAGCGTGCGACAGCTGGACCGGCAGCCAGTTTCACACTCGGGCAATGCTGTCGAAAAACAGGACCGCCATGCTACAGAAGTCGGGCAAGACGCAACCGGGCGATCTCGTGACCGCAGAGGCGCGTACCTTGTTCAACCCCTACACGGTCCTGCGCACCATCATCGCGCGGATTTCGCTGATCGCGCGCTCGGGATCAAGTCCTTCGGGTCACACATCCACGCAGTTCATGATGGTGCGGCAGCGGTATAGCCT
>NZ_JAXDPY010000307.1:0-2951 GCF_034668105.1 Paraburkholderia sp.
ATACGGTCTGGAAGTTGTTGGTGGTGGTGAGATCGCCGATGCCGAAAACGCCGTTGACGGTGGCGCCGAGATATTTCGGATTGTTGTTGAGCATCTGCGTCACGTCGTAGGACGCCAGAACGCGGCCGGCGATGATGTCGAGCGGATAGTGCGCGCCCAGAATGATGCGGCTGTTGCCGTATTCCGATGCGCGGGTCAGCATCTCGCCGTAGCGCTCCGGAACCAGCATTCCGAACAGGATCGACGTCGTATAGCCAAACGTGGTGTGGCCGCTCGGAAACGACGCGTTTGCGAACAGGCCGGAACCGGCATTGCCGGTGATGCCGCCGATGATGGCGGTGTTCGACGTCGCGCCGCCGGTGAATGTCAACCCGGAGAACTGTGCAATGCTGTTCGGGGCCACCTGCACCGGCCGCGAGTTGCCGGTCTGGTTCGGATTGGCGACCGGCGCATAGGCCTTGTCGTAGACATTGAAGACGCCGCCGGGCGGCAGCGAAATGCCGACGACCGGGGTGTTGGAAGTCGCGGTCTTTCCGAGCGCCAGATTGGCGTTGTTGACGAAAACCGTCCCATTCGCGGAACCGTCGGCAAAGAAATTCTTCGCCTTGCCGGAGTCGTCCTGCGAGATCGCGTTGATCTGCCGGAACAAATTGAGCAGGTTCGGCGAGAATGCGCCGACGCCGGACGTGGCGTTGTTGGCTCGCCAGATCGCGTTCAGGTTGGTACCGAGGCCGTCGGAGAGCACGACACCGTTGTCGGTCGTGATCGTGTTGTCGATCAGGGCTTGCGCACGCTGGGCGGATGTAGAGTTGTTGTTGATCGAAACCGCGGTCGAGAAATTCTGCGTGATGGCGGTGGTGCCGAGCAGCGTGCTGAACGGACTTAGCAGATTGATGGCGTTGGTGTTTAGCGGTGTCGCGATCGTCTGCGTTTGCGCGTGAGCGGATTGTACGGACAGCGCAGCAGCAACAACCGCGAATATCGATGACGACTTCGTGACACGCATGACAACCCCCAAGCATACTGCAGGCGACTAATTGCCGCTCTCGGAAACATGCGGAAACAAACATCTGGGGATGACACCGAGGTGACGGTGATTCGCTTGATAGATGACGATGCTTTTTTGCAACATCGCGCTTCAGCGCGAGTCGATGCTCGCAGGCCGGCGCGAACGAGTGATGACGCAGCCCAACGCCATCGCGTCCGACGCGCAGCACTCGGAAGCACTAAGGCGTCAGGGCGTGGCTCTCATGGCCGAAGTAAGCGCGTTCGAGCCGCTGCGGCAGGTTGGCTTCGGCGGTCGACGCCTCCAGCACGATATTGCCCTGCACCAGCGCATAGACACGGTCGGCAGCGGCGAGCGCTTTTTCCAGCAACTGTTCGACCAGCAGCACCGCGGTGCCCTGCTTGCGCAACTGCGCGATGACGTTGAGCACGCGATCGACCAGCACCGGCGACAGACCGGCGGAGGGTTCGTCGAGCATCAGCAACCGCGGCCGGCGCACCAGGCCCTGCGCCACCGTCAGCATCTGCTGCTGTCCGCCACTGAGCGCGCCGCCGCGTTCGTGGCGCTTCTCGGCAATCTCGGGGAAGAACGACAGCGCTTCCTCGACACGGCCGGCGCGTTCGCTGCGCGGCAGGTCATAGCCCGCCAGCAGCAGGTTGTCGGTGACGGATATCTGGGTGAACACGCGATGTCCTTCGATCACATGCACCAGCCCGGCGCGCGCCGCTTCGCGCGGCGTGGCGTTGGTGATGTCGCGGCCGTCAAACCGTACATGGCCCGAACTGACCGGCAGCAATCCGGACAGCGCGCGCAGCATGGTGGTCTTGCCGGCACCGTTGGGACCGAGCAGCGCCACCACTTCACCGGCCGACATCCGGAAATCGATGCCATGCAGCACACGGATCTTGCCGTAGCCGGATTGCAGCGCGCCGACCGCGAGCAGAGGTTCAGCCGCCGAGGCGAGCAGAGATTCAGCCGCCGAGGTAAGCACTGACCACCTCCTTGTGAACGCGAATTTCGGCCGGCGTTCCCGCAGCCAGCGTGCGCCCGAGATTGAGCACCGTGACCTGATGGCAGATATCGAAAATCAGGTCGGCATGATGCTCGACCAGCAGCACGCCGGTGCCGCGGGCGCTGATGGCCTTGATCAGCGCGGCCAATCGTTCGATCTCGTCGCTGGAAAGGCCGGCTGCCGGCTCGTCGAGCAGCAGGAAATCCGGATCCAGCATCAGCGCGCGCGCGATCTCGATGAAGCGCAGTTCGCTGTGCTGCAACCGGTCGGCACGGACGTCAGCGAGCTGCTCCAGCCCGACCACCCGCAGCAGCGCGCGCGCCTTGGCGGCGAGCACGCGCTCGTCGGCTCCGTTGCGCGGCAGCGCCAACATCGCTTCGACGAAAGTTGCCTTGCCCTCGATCGAGCCGCCGATCATCACGTTTTGCAGCACCGAGGCTTCGCCGATCACGCGCGGGGTCTGGAATGTCCGCGCAATTCCGCGCGTCGCCCGCAGCGCCGGCTGGCCTGGCGGCAGTGCATTGTCACCGAGGGTCATCGTGCCGCTTTTGGCGGCGTAATAGCCCGATATCACATTCAACGTCGTGGTCTTGCCGCTGCCGTTGGGGCCGATCAGGCCGTGGATCTGGCCGGGCGCCACGTCGAGGTCAAGACCGTCGATGGCGCGCACATTGCCGAAACTCAGCGCGATGCTGCGCAAGCTCAGCGTCCGGTCGCCCGCGTGCTTGCGGACGACATCGCCGAGCGCCGAGGGACGCGGCACGATGGCGCGGTTGCTGGCGAGCGGGCGGCGGTTGCGAAAATCCAGCAGCGCGGCGATGCCGCCGGGCATCACCAGCACGATCACCAAGAGCAGCACGGCGTAAAGGAACGTCGACCATGCCGCCAGCGGTGCGGCGATCTCCGGCAGGATGGTCAATATGATGGTGCCGA
>NZ_JAXDPY010000308.1:0-2922 GCF_034668105.1 Paraburkholderia sp.
GTCATTGCGGTACAGCACGGCTTCGCACGACGGGCACTTGATCCACAGGCCTTCCGGAATCCCCTTGCGGTTCTTCGGGTCGGGTTGTTTGATTTTCGGCGGCAGCAGCTTATCGAGCCAGCTCATATTGAATCCTTCTGGGTCAGCCGGTTGCGCGAACGGCGGGACAAACCCGCCGCTCACGTTACAGGAGACAAAAAATTACTGTTATCGGGCAGTCGCGACGCTATCGAGCGCCTCGCGCACTTCGGCGATGAAGCGCGTAAGCGTCTCGGCGGCGGTTTCGGGGGCCGCCTGTTCGAGCAGTTGCACGATGCGGCTGCCGATCACGACGGCATCGGAAACTTCGGCCACCGAACGCGCCGTTTGCGCGTCACGGATGCCGAAACCGACGCCCACCGGCAGGGGTACGCGCGACTTGATGGCCGGGATTTTACTCGCGATGCTGGAAACGTCCAGATTTGCCGCGCCGGTCACGCCTTTTAACGACACATAGTAGACATAGCCACTGGCGATTTTGCCGACCTCGGCAATGCGCTCATCCGTGGAAGTGGGCGCAAGCAAAAAGATCGGATCAATGCCGGCAGATCGCATCTGTTCCGCGAAGTTCACGCACTCTTC
Source organism: Paraburkholderia sp. (assembly GCF_034668105.1). Classification (GTDB taxonomy): domain Bacteria; phylum Pseudomonadota; class Gammaproteobacteria; order Burkholderiales; family Burkholderiaceae; genus Paraburkholderia. Next base: position 622 of record NZ_JAXDPY010000308.1, read on the forward strand.
CGGCGGGTAGTCGACAACCAGTACGCCGTCCACCCCGGCTTCCTTCGCCGCCTTGGCGAACGCTTCAGTGCCCATGCGTTCGATCGGATTCGCGTAGCCCATCAACACCACCGGCGTTTTGTCGTCGGTTTCGCGGAAGCGCTTCACGTCGGCCAGCACGTGACGCAGCGACACGCCCTGCGCCAACGCGCGTTCGGAAGATTGCTGGATCACCGGGCCGTCGGCCATCGGGTCGGAAAACGGCACGCCGAGTTCGATCACATCGGCACCGCCGGCGGCGAGCGCGTGCATGAATTCGACCGTGCGCGCCGGATCCGGGTCGCCGGCCGTCATGAAGGGAATCAGGCCTTTTTTACCTTGGGCGGACAACGCGGCAAACGTGTTCTTGATACGGGACATGGAATATTCTCGGATTTTTTTGCTACTGGGCTTATTGCGCCTCGGTTTGGCGCTCGGCTTTGGCCGCAACCTTGCGGGTTTTGCGAGCACCAGCGGGCGCCGACGCGGCCGCGCTAACGCGTTCGCGCGCTATCGCGCAGTAACTTTCATTGATCTCATAGCCGACGAATTCGCGCTGCTGCCGGGCGCAAGCGACTGCGGTGGTGCCGCTGCCCATGAAGGGGTCGAGCACGCGCCCGCCCTTCGGACAACTGGCAAGCACCATCCGCTCGACGATTTCCAGAGGCTTCTGGGTCGGATGATCGACACGCTCGGCGTGTTGCCGATGCAGCCGGGATACCGACCAGACGTCCTTCGGATTATAGCCAAGCTCCAGCCACTTACTGCCTTCGAACAATTTACGCGAACGCGCCTTCTTCGTGACGGCATCGTACGGGATGCGGACGGGATCGAGATCGAAGTAATAATCCTTCGACACCGCGAAAAAGCCGATGTTGTCGTGCACCGAAGTGAAACGGCGCACCGTTCCGCCCATGCTCGGCACACGCCGGTCCCAGATGATTTCGTTGATCATCGTGAGTTTTGTCTTCAGGAAGCTGAAGATTTCCGGCGCGTACTGCCAGGTGCAGAAGATATACAGCGAACCCGACGGCTTGAGCTTCGGAATAGCCAGCTCGAGCCAGCCACGCGTCCAGGCGAGGAAATCCTCGCCGGAGCGCATGTCGGAGTCGTTGCCATAATCCTTGCCGAGCCCATAAGGCGGATCGCAGAGGATCAGGTCGATCGACCCGTCGGGAATGTTCGCTACATCGGTCAGAAAATCGCGGTTCAACAGCCGGATGCCGGCGGGCACCTGTGCTAACAAAGGTGCAGGCGCCTCGAGCGCCGCTACTTCGGCGACCGGGGCGGTTTCAAGCGCCGGTTGTGGCTCGTCGAACTCGTCGCGCATCGTCGCGGCGCTCAGAACTGAATGCCCGATCGCTCGGCGACCGTGTGCATGTCCTTGTCGCCGCGACCCGACAGGTTGACCAGAAGGACCTTGTCCTTCGGCAAAGTCGGCGCAAGCTTCGCGGCGTAGGCCAGCGCGTGGCTGGATTCCAGCGCCGGAATAATGCCTTCGATGCGACAGCAATCGTGGAACGCCTTGAGCGCCTCTTCGTCGGTGATGCCGACATATTGCGCACGATTGCTGTCTTTTAGCCACGCATGCTCAGGACCGACGCCCGGGTAGTCCAGCCCGGCCGAGACCGAATGCGTCTCGATGATCTGACCGTCGTCGTCTTGCAGGAGATAGGTACGGTTACCGTGCAGCACGCCCGGACTGCCGCCGATCAGCGAGGCCGCGTGACGGCCGGTTTCGATCCCGTCGCCAGCGGCTTCAACGCCGATCAGTTGCACTGAAGTGTCTTCAATGTACGGGTAAAAGATCCCCATTGCATTCGAACCACCGCCAACGCACGCAATCACGGCATCCGGCTGACGGCCGACCAGTTCAGGCATCTGCACCTTGCACTCGTCACCGATTACCCGTTGGAAGTCGCGCACCATCATCGGATACGGATGCGGCCCCGCAACCGTGCCGATGATGTAGAAGGTGTTTTCGACGTTGGTCACCCAGTCGCGCATCGCTTCATTGAGGGCGTCTTTCAGCGTGCGCGAGCCGGAGGACACCGGCACTACCGTCGCGCCGAGCAGTTTCATCCGGTACACGTTGGCTGCCTGGCGGCGGACGTCTTCCTCGCCCATGTAGACCACGCATTCCATGCCGAAGCGCGCCGCAATGGTTGCGGTCGCCACGCCGTGCTGGCCCGCGCCGGTTTCCGCGATCACGCGCGGCTTGCCCATGCGCCTGGCGAGCAGCGCCTGGCCGATCACGTTATTGATCTTGTGGGCGCCGGTGTG
>NZ_JAXDPY010000309.1:0-24543 GCF_034668105.1 Paraburkholderia sp.
TGACTTGGCTGCGGATCGTTCTGATTCCGCTCGTCGTCGGCGTGTTTTATTTGCCCGACATGATGATGAGCCCGGCACACCGCAATCTGGCAGCCGCGACGATTTTCATTCTGGCGGCCCTGACCGACTGGTTCGACGGCTATCTGGCCCGCAAATGGAATCAGACCTCGGCGTTCGGCGCGTTTCTCGATCCGGTCGCCGATAAGCTGATGGTGACGGCTGCGTTGCTGGTGCTCGTGCAACTCGCGCGGATCGATTCTGCGATTGCGCTGGTGATCGTCGGCCGCGAGATCGCTATCTCGGCGCTGCGCGAATGGATGGCGCAGATCGGCGCCTCGAAGAGCGTTGCAGTGAATTCGCTCGGCAAGTTCAAGACCGTGTGTCAGATGGTGGCGATTCCAATGCTGCTGTTCTATGGGCCGTTGTCGTTCGGCGGCGGTGTCACTGTCGACACGCGTGTTTGGGGTCTGTGGCTGATCTATCTGGCCGCGTTCCTGACGATCTGGTCGATGCTCTATTACATGAAGCTCGCGTGGCCACAGATCCGCGAGCGCAGTGGCGTTGCCTGATTGAAGAGGGATCGTCGAGGCGCAAGGTCAGCGGGTTGAAACATGTCCGCGCATGTCGAACGTCTGCGAAGCATGAGTGAAATCTTTTCAGTTAAAGACATTCGCAAAAGGGGTTGACACGTTTCAGTCGTTTCTCCATAATCTCGTTTCTCCGATGCACGCAGTTTGAAGCGCGATGCAGTAAGAGCGTAGTTGCAGTAACAAGGCAGTAGTTAGCAGGGCAAAAGCAGCACAATGCGGGAGTAGCTCAGTTGGTAGAGCGCAACCTTGCCAAGGTTGAGGTCGCGAGTTCGAGCCTCGTCTCCCGCTCCAATTTTTAAAGCAACGCATTGTTTGGCGAAGTAAAAATGCAAGGCGTTGTGAAGTAGGGCAATGCGGGAGTAGCTCAGTTGGTAGAGCGCAACCTTGCCAAGGTTGAGGTCGCGAGTTCGAGCCTCGTCTCCCGCTCCATACATAGGGGGAAGCAACGCTTCCCTTTTTGTTTGGTGGACCGGTCCTTACGGTTACCCACCAAACAAATCTGAGAATCTGCAGCTAGGTTCCAGTCCGCTTGCGGCGCGATAGCAAAGCGGTTATGCAGCGGCCTGCAAAGCCGTTTAGGCCGGTTCGACTCCGGCTCGCGCCTCCAGTAGTTGAAGTACTGAAAAGCCCCGACTTGTCGGGGCTTTTCTTTTGGTGCGCCGTCCTCGCGGACGTCAATTCGGCGCGTTCCGATGCTCGGTCTACGCGTCCCGGCACATACATATTCACCGTCATCTACTGTGCTGTGCTGTGTGCCATTGGCTTGCCATTGCTGGCGTTTGCGCAATCGGCACCGGCGCCCGCCATTAAAGGCGGGGATTCGTGGACCTGCGTCAACACCTTCGAGAAAGCACCTTCAATCTGGCGGCAAACGCCCGACGAAGTGACGGTCTTGCGTGCAACGCCTTCTCACATCTACTACAGCTTGAAGCAGGCGGGTTCGACCCAAATACCGAGCGAGGTGATCGCGGGCGCCGACTGGAGCCGTGAACGGAACGTGAATGGCGCCGATGTGGTCGTCAATCGGCCGTTCGCTTTTCCGCTAACGCCGCGTAAGACATGGAACGTGGAATACACGGAACAGCATCCGAACAAGGTCTGAAGTCAGCGGAAGAATATTACGGCAGTAATGGTGTGCGAAACGAGCGTTATACAGGCAAAGTGGAGTCATTCAAAAGAAGCACGCAATGATTGAAACGCGCGATTAAACGATCAACTTTTGCCGCACGAGAAAGAAGCCCCGAGAAACGCCGGGGCTTTTTTCTAATTCAGGTTGAGTGGAAGAATTGACAAGGCATGCGTATCCCAAACCCTCAACGCCGCGCTCTCCACCTCCGCCTGATCCATCCACTCAGCCTCTGTGTCGCCGTCATCGCGTCAGACGTAGTGCACAATTCATGGTTCGCACTGCATCATCCGATTCGCATGTATCTTTCGCAGATCGTGTTCCTGCTGTTCGTCGTGTGCACGGTGCGGACCGTCTGGCAAGGGGCCGTGAGTGGCGCCCCCGCGCTGCGCGCCGTCGATTGAATCGCCCGATTGCCTTTTTGCGCAATTGCCCGTCTACACGAGGTTGCATGTATCTACAACTTACCGGCACCAACGTTCGTCTGCTCGGCTCAATGCATCTGTTTCCGGCGACGAGCCGCAGAACGCCGCCATGGATCGGCCACGCGTATGACTGGGCCGAATCGCTGGTCTTCGAATCCGATCCGCCGACGATCCTGCCGTACCTGAAGATGCATTCGCAGGGCGGCGCAGCCCAACTGCAGCCCTTGCTATCCGCCGATGCCTGGAATCGGCTGCAAGCCGCGTGGCCCGCGGAAGGCCCGTTGGCGCCACTCGTCGATCTGCGTCCGTGGGCCGCGCTGATCGTCGCGCCGACGCTGTTTCAGCAAGTCGTCGAAGGCGTCGAGCCGCGCATGCTGCGCTCGGCGCTCGCACAGGCCAAACCGTTCCAGTATCTCGAGACCGCGCAGGACGTGGCGGCGTCGCTCGAAGCGATTCCGCTCGACGCTATCGGCACGGCGCTCGGCATGCTGATGTCCGATCTCGACGAGCCGCAGCGCACGCTCGAGCGAATGCACGCCGCCTGGCTGCATGGCGATTTACCGGCCGTGCAGCAGATTGCCGCCGAGTCGCCGATGTTCAATCTGCCCGGCATCCGCGAGGCTATTCTCGACGTCCGCAATCGCGCGTGGGCCGCGTGTGTGTCGGCGTTACTCGGGCGCCCGGAGCGCACCCTGGTGGTAGTGGGCGCGTTGCATTTGTGCGGGCCCGGTAACTTGGTCGAATGTCTCGCACAAGCCGTTGAGCCGGTTTCTGTCGGCGAGTAACGGCTTGCCGACGCGCAAGCCCGCGAGCCGCATTTCACCGTGAAATGTCTCGATTGCGGCACCTGCCGGGAACGCGACGGCAACACGGCTCCCACTCGACCCGGAGAAATTCGCGAAACGGGCTCAATTGGACATAACGACGAAATCCTGATGGTGCCGGACACCTTGGCCGACGCGCGTTTCCACGACAATCCACTCGTCACGGACAGTCCGAACATCCGTTTCTACGCCGGCTGTCCGCTCACGGTTCCGATTGGCAGCAAGCTGGGCACGCTGTGTCTGATCGACACGAAGCCGCGCGGCCTCGACGAGGAAGAGCGCGAATTGCTGCGCGATCTGGCGCATATCGTGGCTACCAGATCCGCTATAGCGTCGGCCAGATTCAGTACGATCCCCCGCGGCATGCATCGATCGCCGACTTGCTCGCGGCTGCCGATGCGGCGATGTATAGCCACAAGCAGGCGTCGAAGGCCCGGGCCGCGCGCGGCAACTGAGCGTGGCATGAACGCGAGCGTATCCGGTACGCACACGCGGCGTGCTGCGGATTCCGGTGACGAGAAGATCCACAGCATTCGCCCGTACGGTCTGTCGACCTCGCAAGAATCGGCGCCGGCCCGGCGCCGCATAGCCTTAGTCCGCCACGCACGGCATAATTCCGCATTGCCACCGCCCGTGACGGCGCGCATCCTTTGAAGATTACCCATGACAGAATCGCAGCAAACCGCCGCCACGCGACTGGCGCAACTCGAATGGCGCTGGAAAGCGTTCGAAGACCTCACGACCGCCGAAGTCTATGCGATGCTGGCCGCGCGCAGCGCGGTGTTCGTCGTCGAGCAGAAGTGCGTGTATGAGGATGTCGACGGGCTCGACTCAGAGGCCTGGCATCTGTTTGCCTATGGTCCCGGTGACGCGGGCAACACCCGGCGTCCACCGCTCGCGGGTTATCTGCGCGTACTGCTGGCCGATGCTGACGACACCGATATCCGCATCGGCCGCGTTCTGACCACCGCGGAATTCCGCGGTATCGGCCTTGGCAATGCGATGCTCGAACGCGCGCTCGCGCAGATCCGCGCACAGTGGCCGGGTACGCCGATCCGTTTGCACGCGCAGGCGCATCTGCAGGGTTTCTACGGCGCGTTCGGTTTCACGCCGGTATCAGAAGTTCATGAAGAGGACGGCATCGCGCACGTGTGGATGCGGTCGGCTTGAGCCAGACTGCAAACCGTGCCCGGCATGCGCGCGCCGCACGGCTTCCAGGGCCACGTTCGCAAAGCCCTTTCGGCATCGTCATGTGTGGGCCGCCTCTTGCGATTCGGCGCCGCGCCTGATTCCGCCGTCAATAGCGTCGAATGGTCAGTGGTGGCCGGCCGCCGGCGCCGACGCGGCTGACGCCGCCGCTTGCCCCAAACCTTGCGTCGCCGTGGCGCGCCGCTCGCCGCGCAGACGTCCGCGTGCCGATAGCCGCATCCAGTGACGCAATGCCAGCAGCGCGCCGATCACGCTCATCATCGAACCCGGAATCCACAGCAGCAGGCCGCCGATCTGCTGATCGCGCATCGGGCTCAGCCAGGTGAAGGCGCGCCCGCAGATCGAGTAAATCGGATACAGCTCGTGCGGCGTGAAGAAGATAAACGCGCCGAGCATGATCTGCGGCGGAATCGCGGCGATCACCACCAGCACGCGCTTGCCGGGCGACAAACGGGCGGGCGGCGCCGGACGCGGATCGAGCACGAGCCACCAGAACAGCAGGCCGTCGATCACCATGCTCCAGTTCATCACGCGGTACAGCCGCCAGTCGAGCATCGCCATGAAATGAATCGGCGACATCAGCCAGAAGTAGATCAGCCCGACGAACAGCGTGACGGCGACCACCGGATGCATCACCACGTCGAGCAGCTTGCGTACTACCGGGGTCTCGAGCGCGGGCCGCACGAAGCGCTGCCGCCAGCTAAAGGGAATGCCCGCGCGCAACGCGGCGCCCGGATAAGAAAGCGCGATAAAGAACGGCCCGAGGTGATGCAGCACCAGATGCTGCGCGCGATGCATGAAGAACTCATGCTCGAAGAAATAATCGAGCCGCGTATGCAGCGCGACATACAACGCGACCAGCCCGAACCAGAAGGAAATGCGCCGGCGAATCGACACTTTCGCCTTGCGCGCGCCGCGCACGAACAGGATCGCCGGCACCAGCAGGGCAATCACGACGGTCGGCGAGAACTCCCAGGGATCGAGCCAGTAGAGCAGGTTCATCGCGAAGCGTAACCGGGTTACTTGGTTTGGGCAGGCGACTTGACCGCGAACGGCGTATCGAGCGTTTCGCCGTCGGAGAACTTCAGCGTCAGATGCACGGTGTCGCCCGGCGCGACCTTGTGCTTTGCGTCTTCGAGCATCACGTGATAGCCGCCCGGCGCGATCGACACCTGGCCGTGCGCGGGCACGGTCAGCTTGTCGACCATCACCATTTTTTGCGTCGAACCGTTCGATACCGTTTGATGCAGCATCGCGTCGCCGTAGTCGGTGCTGGAAATATCGACGAGGTCGACCGGCTTGTCGCCCGCATTCACCAGCGTCACGTAGCCGGCGGCGGGGAGGTTGTTCGGCAGCCAGCGGACCCACGCGTCCTTGACGCTGATCGCGTTAGCGCCGGCGGCAAACGCCGCCGACGCGCAACCGAAGGAGAGGGCGAGGGTGCAGCTCAGTGCGGCGAACGTTTTGATCTTGATCGACATGAATGAACTCGGGAAAGGTCAGGAACGGTCATCAATGATACGGCGCAGGTCTTGCGCGATCGTATCGGGAGTATCGTGATCGGTGGCGAGCAGGCGCGCGTGGCCGTCCTGATCGAACACATAGACGGCCGAGCTATGGGTGACTTCGTAGTTGCCGTTGGGGTCGCGCTTTTCCATCTGATAGGCGACCCGGTAACGCTTGGCGAGCGACTCGATTTGCCAGTCGGTGCCGGTCAGGCCTTCGGCGTGTTGCGCGTCGAAGGCGCCGACGTAGTCGTGCAAGGCTTGGGGCGTGTCGCGCGCGGGGTCGACGGTGATGAACAGAATGCGCACTTTTTGCGCGTCCGGGCCGAGTTTGCCGAGCACTTGCATCAGGCGGCCCATCGTTTCCGGACAGACGTCGGGACAATGCGTGTAGCCGAAGTAGACGAGCGACGTGCGGCCTTTGAACGTATCGCCGGTGACGGCACGGCCGTCGTCGCCGGTCAGCGTGAAATCGAGGTCAGGCAAGTGGCCGGTCACATTGGTCAACTGCCACGGTTCGGCGGGATGCGTGCAGCCGCTTAGCGTGGCCAATGCGCCCACCATGACGGTCAACGCAACCAGGCGTCTCGTCCACGGCTGGCGCGTTGACGCGAGGTTCGGCAGCGGGTGTCGGGACGAGATGATCGGGAACAAAGCAGGGTTCAATGACTCGATTGAAGAGCGGCGCGTGATGCTGCCTCTGAACGGATGCGACGTGGGTTCGGGCAAAGCGCGCGGCGCGTTGTAGTGTGCAAATTGGGTCGCCGCTGCAATAGTCTGCGTGGCTGCGACTGTATCGCAAAACGTCCGATCACGTCGCCGGCGCCCACAGGTGCGCGGCTTGCGAGTCAATTTGACGCAGGCGGCTGAAAGCCGGCTGAAGCCGGATTGTTGTCTTTGTGAATGTAATGGCGAGTGGCGTCGGCCGTCATGCCCCGCCAGGCTTGTAGGCTGGCTTACTTTCTCGAAAAATTGACGGCGGCGCGGTAAGATGCGCACACTTTTCCGGCCGCGGACGGCTGAAAGGCAAATTTAACCCATGCAAGCACTCCCGGCTGTTCTGTCTCCCAGCGAGACGGCATTTTTCTTCGACTTCGACGGCACGCTCGTCGAACTCGCGCCCACGCCGGACGGCGTGCTGGTGCAACCGCGCGTGACTGACCTGCTGACCGAGTTGCGGAGCCTGACGAACGGCGCGGTGGCGCTCGTGTCGGGCCGCGGCATCGACAGCATCGACGGCTTTCTTGGCATGCCCGATCTGCCGATCGCGGGTCTGCACGGCGCCGAGCGGCGCGACGCGAATGGCGACACGCAGCGCATTGGTTTTCACGACGAGCGATTGTTGCGCATGGAGCAGGTGCTCGCGCAGGTCGTCAACGAACATCCCGGCATGCTGCTCGAGATCAAAGGCGCGGCGCTGGCGCTGCACTACCGCAACGCGCCCGATCGCGAGCCCGTGGCGCGCGAGGCGACCGAGCGGCTGGTGGCCGACTATCCGGCCTCGTATGTGTTGCAGCCGGGCAAGATGGTCTACGAAATCAAACCGAAGGACGTCGACAAGGGCCGGGCGATGCGCGCGTTCCTCGACGAGCCGCCGTTTGTGGGGCGCAAGCCGGTGTTTGCCGGCGACGATCTGACCGACGAGAAAGGCTTTGCTGTCGTCAACGAGCGCGGCGGCTGGTCGATCAAGGTGGGCGCGGGCGACACGACGGCGCATACGCGCGTCGAGTCGGTCACGGCGTTGCTCGACTGGCTCGAATCGATTGTCGCGGCGGCGCGCAAGGCATGATGGATACGCCGTCTCGCTCAACGTACAACACGCACTGCATCGGGAATCGCGCTTCATGAGCCGACTGATCATCGTATCGAACCGGGTGGCGCCGATCTCGGAGGGCGGCCCGGCGGCGGGCGGTCTGGCGGTCGGCGTGTACGACGCGCTGAAGGAAACCGGCGGCATGTGGTTCGGCTGGAGCGGCGACGTGCTCAGTTCGGGTCAGCCGCAGATCAACGTTGAAGAGCGCGGGCCGGTGACCTTTGCGACCATCGCACTGATGCGCCGCGATTACGACCAGTATTACCGCGGTTTTTCGAACGCCACGCTATGGCCCGCGTTTCACTATCGGGCCGACCTGCTGCAATACGACCGGCACGATTTCGAAGGCTATTGCCGCGTCAATGCGTGGCTCGCCCGGCAACTCGTGCCGCTTCTGCGCGAAGACGACGTCATCTGGGTCCACGACTATCACCTGATTCCGTTCGCCCAGGCGTTGCGCGCGGCCGGCGTGAAAAATCGCATCGGCTTCTTTCTGCATATTCCGTTTCCGGCTTCGCAGGTGTTGCTGGCGGTGCCGCCGCATCGCGAGCTGGTCGAAGCGCTCTGTTCGTTCGATCTGCTTGGTTTTCAGACCGCGCCGGATTTGCGCGCGTTCTGCGACTACATTGTCAACGAGGCGAACGGCACGGTGGACACCTCGGGTCGCGGCCCGCTGACTGTGCATGCATTTGGCCGCGGCCTGCGCGCGGCGGCTTATCCGATCGGCGTCTATCCGGACGAAATCGCCGAGCTCGCGAAAGCAGGCGAGCGCGGCAAGCCAGTGCGGACCATGAAGACGGCACTGCATTCGCGCAAACTGATCATGAGCGTGGACCGCCTCGATTATTCGAAGGGTCTGGTCGAGCGTTTTCGTGCGTTCGAGCGGCTGCTGGAGCACTTCACCGCGCAGCGCAACAAGGTGTCGTTTCTGCAAATCGCGCCGCCGACGCGCGCTGACATGCACGCCTATCAGGACATCCGCTTGCAGCTCGAAGGGGAGTCGGGGCGCATCAATGGCCGTTTCGCCGAACTGGACTGGACGCCGATTCTCTACATCCACAAGCAGTACGAGCGCTCGGTGCTGGCCGCGCTGTTTCGTACGGCGCATGTCGGCTATGTCACGCCGTTGCGCGACGGCATGAATCTCGTCGCCAAAGAGTATGTTTCGGCACAGGATCCGGAGAATCCGGGCGTGCTCGTGCTGTCACGCTTTGCCGGCGCCGCGCAGGAACTGGATGGCGCGCTGATCGTCAATCCGGTCGATATCGACGGGATGGCCGAGGCACTCGCCGCGGCGCTGGAAATGCCTCTCGTGGAGCGTCAGGCGCGTTATCGCGACATGATGGTGCAGTTGCGCGAGAACAATGTGTCGGTGTGGCGCGACAACTTCATGCGCGATCTGCAGAGCGTGGGTGAGGCGAAGAGCGCCAGAACGGTGAAGGCGCGTGCTGGCTCGGGCAGGAAAGCCGCGCGTGAGACCCTGGCGGGATAAGCGGCGATCCAGACGGCGATTCAGGCCGATTGCAACTGCCCGGAAAAACAGAAAAGCCGCTCGAAAGCGGCTTTTCTGTTTTTTGCTGAAGTAGCAGAGGACGGCGCGTCGCTTAGACCACGTGCTGCTCGTCCACTTTCTTGCCGCCGATATGAAGCGTGGTGCCCTTGCCATACTGCTTCGACAGCAGGTCGCGGTAGAGGCCCGGGCGTAGGCGCAATTCTTCCGGACTGCCGTCGTCGATCACCTTGCCCTGGCTCATCACGATGATCCGGTCGAAGTTGTTCAGCGTCGACAACCGGTGCGCGATCGCGATCACCGTGCGGCCCACCATCAGCCGGTCGAGCGCCTTCTGGATCGCTTCTTCCGATGCGCTGTCGAGCGCCGAGGTGGCTTCGTCGAGCAGCAGGATCGGCGCGTTCTTCAGGATCGCGCGCGCAATCGCGATCCGCTGACGCTGCCCGCCGGAGAGCTTCACGCCGCGGTCGCCGACGATCGTGTCGAACCCTTCCGGCATGGCTTCAATGAAATCGCTGCAGCGGGCTTCGCGCGCGGCGGCGATCACTTCGTCACGGCTCGCTTCGGGGCGGCCGTAAGCGATGTTCTCGTACACGGTGCGATGGAACAGAGAGATATCTTGCGGCACCAGCGCGATCGCGTGGCGCAGGCTGTCCTGGGTGATCCCGGCGATGTCCTGGCCGTCGATCCTGATTGCACCGCCCTGGGTCTCGTAGAAACGCTGCAGCAGCGCCAGCACGGTGGACTTGCCCGCGCCCGACTTGCCGATCAGGCCGACCCGCTGGCCCGGCTCGATGTGCAGGTCGAAGTGATCGAGAATCGGCCGGCGGCGCGGATAGGCAAACGTCACGCTTTCGAAATCGACCCGGCCGCCTTGCGGCACGAGTTCGCTCGCGCCGTCGCGGTCGGGCATGCCATGCGGCTCGAGCAGCGTGCGGACGGCTTCGGCGAGCCGCGCGACGTGCTGCGTGACGTCGACGAGCGCCACGGCGAGATCGCGCGTGCCGTGCAGGATCGTGAAGCCCAGCGAGCTGACCAGCACGATGTCGCCGGAGGTCGCCTTGCCTTGATCCCACAGCCACAGCGCCCAGCCCAGCAAGCCCGCCGACAGCAGCGCGGTGATGACCGCATGCAGCAGGCGCAGCTTTTCCAGGTACAGCAGGCTCTGCTGGCGCGCTTCCATTTCCGCTTTGACAGTCGCGCCGAAACGCTGCTGTTCGCGAAACGTCATGCCGAAGGCACGCACGAGGCCCATGTTGCTGATCACGTCGACCAGTTCACCGTCCACCGACGCCGCCTTGGTCGCGAAGTGATGGTGCCGGGCCGAACCGCGCCCCGCCAGTTTGTAAAGCACGACCGACAGAATTGCCGAGCACAGCATCAGGCCGCCCGCCATCAGCGGATTCACGGCGATGATCATGATGATTGCACCGAGCACCGCGATACACGGCGGCAACACGTTCCAGGCGGTGGTGTTTTCGGCGGTGTAGACCGCATTCGAGGTCGCCGTGATGCGGCTCGCCAGCATGCCCGGCTGTTTCTCCGAGTAGTAGGTCGGCGAGTGGCCGCTCAAATACTGGAACAGGTCGCGCCGCAGGTCGCCGGTGACAGCCACGAAAGTGTGCGCAGCGACCCAGCCGCCGACCCGCCACAGCAGGTTGTCGGCGGCGATCAGGCCGACCAGGATGGCGAACGCACCCCACAGTGGGCCGGGATGATGCCGGCCTTCGCCGAGCACGTCGATCAGATGCTTGATCGCGTATTGCGAAGCGAGCGCACAGCCCACGGCCGCGAACACGCTGCACAGAACGATCGCATGCGCGAGCGGATGGCGGCGAATAAAGCGGAAAAGAAACGCAAGCGGCCGATGCGCATAGCTCGCAAGCTTTGCGTTCTGGGCATTACGCTGGGCGATGGTCAAGTGTTCCAATTGATCGTAAGGTCGATGTGATTCGGGTTGTGCATGCAAGGGATGGGCCACAGCAAAGAGTTCGCCGCGAAGCCGATGCTTCGCATTGTAAACATGCAAAAGCGATTGCGCCCTGTGTATCCGGGCGATGGCGCGACTGATTTCGCGATAGATGACGGCGACCTGCGGTTGCTCGCCCCCCAGTGGCCGGCGGTTCCTGCAGGTTGCGGACTATTTCGGGATACAATTACAAATTGCATTCAACCGCGGTGCCGCATTTCTTCAATGCCTGCCGGTAAAGTTGACGCAAGAGCTTACAGATGCCGGGGTCGAGGTCTGCGTTGCAAGCCAGTGGCTACTGTAGAACTGTCTTATAAAACAAGGGTTTGCAAAGTGTTTCCCCTTTGTAACAACGTAAAGACTTTGAAATGTTGTAGTGCAGCGAGACCCCCGGCACTGATAATGCGTGCTCTGTTTGCCCACCGAAATATCTGACAGTTTGTCAACGTAGGTGCCATGTGTGCGTTTACCGGCACATGCGCAGACGGCGAACCGCTGATCTGGGCTCACTACCCAAGCGATCCATCGCAGGATTTCTCGAAAGAATCAGGCCCGCGCCGGCATATCCGGCCAGACTGCCCTGGCGAGCAAGCGAGTCGCTTTTACCAAACGCAGTACCTTTGCCTGATTTTTTACGAGGAGTTCTTCATTATGCGAATCGCTCAAATCGCTCCCTTGCACGAGGCGGTTCCTCCCAAGCTTTACGGTGGTACGGAACGCGTAGTGTCCTACCTCACCGAAGCATTGGTTGAACAGGGCCACGACGTCACGCTCTTCGCGAGCGGCGATTCGCAAACCTCGGCGAAACTCGAAGCGTTCTGGCCGCAGGCACTGCGCCTCGACCCGACGATCCGCGACGTGATGGCGCCGCACATGCTGCTGCTCGAAGAAGTGCGCCGCCGCGCGGACGAATTCGACGTGCTGCATTTCCACATCGATTACTACCCGTTCTCGCTGTTCGCGCGTCAGCCGGTTCCGTTCCTGACCACGCTGCATGGCCGTCTCGATCTGCCGGAACTGCAACCAATCTTCAATACGTTCAGCGACGTGCCGGTGGTGTCGATTTCGGACAATCAGCGTATCCCGCTGCAACAGGCCAACTGGCTGCAAACCGTTTATCACGGTCTGCCGGAAAACGTGCTCACGCCGATCAAGGACGTTGAGCCGGGCTACCTCGCATTCCTCGGCCGCGTCTCGCCGGAGAAGGGTCTCGACCGCGCGATCCGCATCGCCGGCCAGGCAGGCATGAAGCTCAAGGTCGCCGCCAAGATCGACAAGGCCGACCGTGCCTATTACGAAGAAGTGATCAAGCCGCTGATGGCGCTCCCGCACGTCGAATACATCGGCGAAATCGGCGAAGGCGAAAAGCGTGAGTTTCTCGGCAACGCGCATGCACTGGTGTTCCCGATCGACTGGCCGGAGCCGTTCGGCCTGGTGATGATCGAAGCCATGGCATGCGGTACGCCGGTCGTCGCGTTCAATCGCGGTTCGGTGCCGGAAGTGATCGAAAACGGCGTGTCGGGTTTTGTCGTCGAAGACGAAATCAGCGCGGTTGCCGCCGTAAAGCGTCTGCACACGCTGCCGCGCGCCAAGGTGCGTGCCGCGTTCGAAGCGCGCTTCTCGTCGAAAGTGATGGCGCAGAACTACGTCGCTACCTACGAAGCGCTGCTGCTCCAGAAACACCGCACGGTGCTGCGCGAAGTCAACGCCAGCTAAATGCCGTAAGGAAAAGCAGCAGGCCGTCTGGCTGGAGCGCTGGCGGCGCCTTTGGCTCGGCGCCCCCGGCGGATCAGATGGTCCGGCTGCATTAACAACGCCCCGCGTGCGTCTCGCCCTCGGGGCGTTGTTGCATGCGCGCCGCGTTTTGCCTCGTGAACGGTAGAAAGTACGGTTTGGACACCGGCAGCATGAGCCAATCTCCGTAATATCCCTATAATGGCCCTGCCGCAAATTTGGCTGCGGCGCCGCCGACGACAGGAGGATGCCTTGGCGAGAACGAAAGAGACGCGTGCGAACGCGGCGCCCGGCGCCGGAACGATTTTCGCGCTGCGCGCCATCGGTCTCGTGCTCCTCGCTCGCTGGCTTTTTTCGATGGCGCAGATGGACCTGGGCGCGTCGCTGTCTGCCATGGTGTCCTCGCCGTGGGCTTGCATCAACCTGGTGTTCCTGTTCCTGCTGATCTTCCTGCCGGGCGCGCGCGCGGTGGCTGAGCGTCCGTTGCATCCGTTGCCGCAGTGGTTGCGGCAAGCGCTGCGCCTGTTTGCTTTCCTCGGCTTGCTGTTTGCGATCTGGTCGGTTGGCGCATTCGCGGCAAGCGCCGGTTGGCGGCGCGCCGCGCAGGCGGTGGCGGCCACCAACGGCTGGCTGTTGGCGGCGCCGGCGTTGTACGCGGCGGTGGTCTGGATTTGCCGGCCGCGTGCGTTGTGGCGTACCAATATCGCCGCGCGACGCTTTGCGATCGGCCGTTATGCGGTTGCGCTCGATCCGGCCACGCGCACGGTGGTCGTCTGGGCCGAGCGTCGCAAGGTTGGCCAATACGACGCGCGCGAATTGTCCGTGCGATGGGCGGCGGGTCAAGGGATGAGCTCGACCCCGACGCCTACTCCCGCCGTGGCGCTCGGGGTGGCGGGCGAGCATGGTGCGTCCGCCGCGCCGCTCGGCTCGGTCGGCGCGCCTGCGTTGGCTCGCGGCGGCTTCGGCCGTCGTCCGAAAATTGAATTGCTGTGGGATTCGCCGGCTGCGGCAGGTCACAATCGACAAACCGTGTTCCGTACCGCGTTGACGACCGAAGGCGATCGGGTCGCCGCGCGTGCGCTCGATACATCGTTGCAGCAAGTCTGAACGGGTTGCTTTGTGCAGTGGACCGCACCTCGCAGGCTAACCAGGCATCGTGAAGTAAGCTGTAGTCGATAATAAGAAGTGACGCCCCGCGTCTCAGTGGGCGAGTGGACATACATCGATCGTTCATATTGCGCCGTTTGCAGGAGTCGCCATGCTGGTTCGCTGGTTGCTTGCCGCCCTTCATCTACTCGCTTATGGCTTTGCGCTCGCGTCGATTCTCCGGCGCACCTGGGCGCTGCGGCGCGCCAGCGTGCCCGCTGCGTTGCGCTCCGTATTCCGCGCCGATACGGGTTGGGGCATTTCGGCGTTAGTGCTGATCGTCACCGGTCTGATGCGCGCCTTTGGTGGCTTCGAAAAGGGCGCGGACTACTACCTCCATGAGCCGCTCTTTCACGCCAAGATGACGCTGCTCGTGCTGATCCTCATCCTCGAAGTCCCGTCGATGCTCGCGCTGATGCGCTGGCGCGCCTCTATCAGGAAGGGCGCCCCGCCTGATTTGCGAAAAGCGCGCAAGTACGCGCGTTTCAGCGTGATCCAGACCGTGCTGCTGGTGTTGATGGTTTTCGCGGCTACCGGCATGGCGCGAGGTATTGGACTGCCCGCCGGCGTAGTCTAGTCGCGCGTTGAAGCGCCGACCGGTTCGTCGCATTGAGTCGCGACGTGGCCCCACGGCGTTCCGTCAAGCGCACGGTCGGTGCAGTCAGCCCACCGCGCGGTCCCGATCCGCAAAGTACGTAGCGTCAAGCGCAGGTGGCGAGAAACATCGCATGAGCGCTCGCGCCTGCGAACGAAGCGGGGCAGCGGGGCGTGCGCAACGCCAGCGGAAGCGGCCTTTTGCCGACAGCTTCCGCATGACGCCCCGCACGCTTACCGCGATTTAATTCCCGACCAGCACGTTTGAATCGTCGAGCCGATTCGCCTTTGTGCCGGGGGTCCTGGGCGTGAGCGCCGAATCCGAATCGCCCAAGCCCTTGATCAATTCCAGTGCCTGACGTTCGAACAAGCGCCGGTACAGGCCGTTCTCGAGCCTGATCAGCGTCTCGTGACTGCCTTGCTCGATGACCTTGCCCTTGTCCAGCACCAGCAGTCTGTCCAGCGCCCGCACGGTGGAAAGCCGGTGCGCCACTACCAGCGTGGTGCGGCCCATCATCAACCGCTCCATGGCCTGCTGGATCAGCACTTCGCTTTCGCTGTCGAGGCTCGAGGTCGCTTCGTCCAGAATCAGGATCGGCGCATCCGCGAGAAACGCCCGCGCAATCGCCACGCGCTGACGTTCGCCACCCGAGAGCTTGACGCCGCGTTCGCCCACCAGCGTGTCGTAGCCTTGAGGGAGCGCCGCGATAAAGTCGTGCGCACTGGCGAGCTTCGCGGCGCGTTCGATCTCGGCGCGGCTCGCGCCGGGCCGTGCATAGGCGATGTTCTCGGCCAGCGAGCGGTGAAATAGCACCGGCTCCTGCTGAACGATCGCGATCTGACTGCGCAACGACGCCTGTTGCACCCGGGCGATGTCCTGACCGTCGATCGTGATCCGGCCTTCCGAAATGTCGTACAGCCGCTGGATCAGCTTGATGAAGGTCGTCTTCCCCGAACCCGAATGGCCGACCAGCCCGACGCGTTCTCCCGGCGCGATGCGCACGGAGAAGTTGTCGTAGAGCGGCGTGGCCTTCGTGCCGTAGTGGAAGGTGACATGCTCGAAGCGAATTTCGCCTTTGCCGATCGCGATCGCGCCCGCGCCGGGACGATCTTCAATACCCAGCGGCTGGCTCTCCAGCGACACCAGTTCCTCCATGTCGTTGACCGAACGCTGCAGGTTGCGGATGTGCATGCCCACGTCGCGCAGATAGCCTTGCAGCATGAAAAACATCGTCAGCGCGAACGTGATGTCGCCGACGCTTGCTTCGCCGCGCGCCCACAACAGCAGCGCGGCGCCGAGAATCGCGGCCTGAATCGCCACCAGCATGCCGCCCTGAATGCCGCCGTTGATCGTGCCGCGTACCCACGTGCGGCGCGTGCGATGACGCCACTTGCCGATCACTCGTTCGAGCAGCACTTCTTCGCGCGCTTCGGCGCCGAACGCTTTCACCACGCCATTGCAACTGACGGCGTCGGCGAGGGCGCCCCCCATGCGCGTGTCCCATGCGTTAGCGAGGCGCGCGGCGGGCGCAACGAAGCCGAGCGACATGGCCACGGTCACCGCGATGTACAGCACCGAGCCGATCCCGACGACCGCACCCATCATGGGCCAGCGCCAGCCGAGCAGCACGGTTGCCCCGACCAGCATGACCAGCGACGGGAGCAGCGCGATCAGCAGCGTGTCGTTGAGCAGATCGAGCGCCCACATGCCGCGCGTGATCTTGCGCACGGTGGATCCGGCGAAGCTGTTGGCGTGCCAGTCCGTTGAAAAGCGTTGTACGCGATGAAACGCGTTCGCGGCGATCTCGCTCATCATCTTGAGCGTCAGCCTGATGATGTTGAAGAACACGCCCTGGCGCAGCAGCGTGGCGCCGAGCCCGAGCGCGCCCAACACGCAGAAGGCCGTGATCGCGGCGTGCCACGCGACGGCGTCGCTAGCGGAGCCGGACGCGATCGCGTCGACGAGCCGTCCGGCGAACATCGGCGTGAGCACGTCGGCCAATGCCGAGAGCAGCACCAGCGCGGTAATCGTGAAGATGCGCCAGGGCTGTTTGGCCCAGTGAACGAAGGTGAAGCCGAGGACGTCCTTGAAGGCTTGTCCACGAAAGTCGAGTTTTTTTCTAGTCATTTGCCACGACCCGGTGGCGCGCGAGCGCACCGAGGTTCCAGTCAGAAGCGAACGGAAGAGACAGTCAAGCGCGCCGGGCCGAGCCGAGTTGACGACCATGCCGGCAATGAGACTACGGACTGTCTGGAATTGCGCGGAACGCCTGTTCAGGCAGAACCGCATGAGCGACGACGCGACAACTTTAAGGTCGCGAGGATGGTCGTGAGACCATCTCAGGGACGGCGCTGTGCACTGCGAACATGTGACGCCTCCCTGTAGTCGAATGAGGTGAAGAAAGTGGATGGGGCGAGTGCCCGAAAACCGACTATATCAGCAGTATCTGGCGGTCGCAATCGTACGGGGTTTCGGTGTTGACTTGGAGGCGGCCGGTACAAGGACCTCCTGATCAATCCCGCATGCGGAGACGGGAAGGCATCAAGCGGCTGCCTCCAGATGTCTGGACGCATCGAGAACGACGCGCCAGCCCCGCCTGATATTTGTGTTTATGGTACAGAAAACTAAACTTCAAATTGAAAGATATCTAAACCGTGTATAGTTTAGATTCCTGTTCCATGACCACCCTTCCCGAACGTATCCAGATTGTCCTGGACGAAACCGGCATCGATCAGACCGAGTTGGCTGAAGCCGCTGGCGTGACCAAAAGTACTGTCAGCCAATGGTTGTCGCTCGCCATCAAGTCGATGAAGCACGAATACGCCGTCGGCATCCAGAAGAAATACGGCTACAGGATTGATTGGCTTGTCAGGGGCGAAGGAGAGAAGAAGCTGGCCGATGTCGGGGATCGAAACGAATTCGACCCGATCTGGTTGCTTGAGAGACAACGCATTCCGGTAGTGGGCATGGCACAGCTAGGTAACGACGGCTTCTGGGCCGAAATTGAATCTCCCGTTGGATATGGCGATGGTTATCTGGAGTTTCCGTCCAAGGAAAGGGCTTACGGGCTGCGCTGCACGGGCGATTCCATGATGCCGCGCATCCGCAATGGCGAGTTCGTGGTCGTCCAGCCCGATCACGCTGTCGAACCGGGCGACGAGGTGCTTGTCAAGGCAACGGACGGTCGGGTCATGATCAAGGTCTACCTTTATTCGCGCGACGGTCTCAAATATTTCAATTCGGTCAACCGGGATCATCCAGAGATTGCGATCGAGGAGGAGAAGATCGAACTGCTGCACTACGTCGCGGCGATTGTTAAAGCCTCGATGTTCCGGCCGGAGTAGCGCAGCGGCGACTATTCCCTCGCGATAAACGCCGCCGGCATCTAACCGGCGGTTTTTTTACCTTTGAAATTTAGAGGTCTTGACTTGTTTTGTGTAGATGTCTAAACTACGGCTATTCTCACAGAGTTCTACGCAACGGATGCGACCTAAGTGCGACCTAAGTGCGAGCTGCGCGCCGGCATGAGGCGTTGCTGGGCAATCCTGTGCGAAGGCGCGTCGTCGCGGGTCGATTTTCGAAATTGAAGCTTGCGGTGGTTACGTTGCGCGGTGCTGCATTCACCGTATGCGAGCGCGTCGAAAATACGCGTCCGAGCGATCTCACGGCTGCGCGCGTGTGCCAGTCTCGAGGTCCATTGCGCAATCTGCAAAGCGTTGCCTTGATGAATTATGCGGTCTCACAGCCGTCGGTCTTTGAACTTGGCTCGAGCGGGTTGCGATGCTTGAGCCGGGTGTGGTGTTTGATCGCGAACTTCTTTATGAAGCCAGCGTTCACTGGCAAATGGTCGTTCGTGCCGAGCCGATCAGCTACCGCTGAGTCGTACACCTCGCGCAACTCATTCGGCATCAGAGCCATGTTGGCAAGTGCGATCACATGCACATGGTTTGCGGAAAAGCCGCGCGCGGCCTTGCCGCGTTCACGCTCCCATCTGATCAGCGAAGCTGATATGTCGGCCGCGCTCATCGCGTGTTTCTCGCTCCCGCGCGTAGCCGCGCCTCTGCCGCTGTTTGCGCGTCGAGTTGTGTGCTTTGCTTCTCTCGGTGTGCGGAAGGCTCGTTCGCTGGAAGCATCGTGTGCTTCTCCCTGATGACAGCCTGACGGCATCCACTTGTCGAAATCGAGATCGAGATCTATGGATTCGATTCGGCGCCTTCGGCAGTCCTTTTTGGTGAACGTGCTTTCCGTGTTGAAACATTGCCTGGGCCTGGCTGCCCACGCCTCGCGCGCTTTCGCTGCGAGAGCGGGGTGATACAAGCGTCCGTCGCTGCATTTGATCCAGTCGCGCAGCGCACTATCGCGTATAGCGGGCCAGTCTCTATCGATCTTGCCGCGATGCCAATACCCCACGCGCTTTGCGAGCCACTCGTCATCGTTCGGCAGTGAGGCGGCCGGCAACTCATGCCATGAGACACAACGCAGCAGGACAGCGGCCCCGCAAGCTGCGAGTGTTTCGTCACGGGCCAAACCAAAGTTGCAGAGGTGCGCGACATCGAGGGGCATGAAAGCGTGATCGCGGAGGTCGCAGCCGGCGGGGGTGAGGGGATGAGGTCGTCCGTTGGTAGGTGTCGTCTCGCCAATAGTTCCAGTTCGACGCTGATCTGGTGAACCGGTCGAGGCGAGCTTGGGCGTACTTTTATTCATTTCATCTCCGGGTTATTTAGCGCCTGCAAGATAAACGCTAGCCCAACCAAGAAATATGAGAGAAATCTGAAACTGCTGCCGAGAATCGGCGATTGGGTTCACCAGGTCTTTTTGATCGATCAGGTGACTTCCGCGACGAACGCATAGGACATCGCGGCTCGATATCGATCACGTTCGCCGCGGCACTCGTCGCTCGGTAAGCAGCCACGCAATGGACGCAGAGGCATTCGCGTTCTATCCGTGACACCTGTGTTGGCCGCTGTGGCTCTCGACGTCTCGCGTAAAAACGCTTTTGGAGATCGTGAATGGTAAATCTTCAGGCAGTGCCGAGATGGCCGGGCGATTTGAGATGACGTCTGCTATTTGCAGCCACTGAAGGTGGTGAGCTAGACAGAATAAGGTGGCACCCACACCTCTGATTTCCTGCCTGCTGTATTCCGCATGTGAAGCCGCCTCAGACAGAGACCACCGTGTTGGCGACAATGAAAAACCGCGGGCGACATAGGCAATAAAAAACCCCAGCATCCTTTCGGGTCTGGGGTTTTTAAAGCAGCGTCGGGTAACGCTTGCTTATGTACTGGTGGGTGGTACAGGGATTGAACCTGTGACCCCTGCCGTGTGAAGGCAGTGCTCTACCGCTGAGCTAACCACCCGAAGAGAGCCGAATTATGTCAGGGATTTTTGCACCCGTAAAGGACTTTTTAAGCGGTTTGCTCATCCGCGGCCGGCGTGGGTTCGAGACGCCACACGCTCGTGCCTTTGATTGCCTTATCGAGGCCGTCGAGTACCGCCTGATGCTCGGATACCTCGTCGTCGCTCGCGGCAATCACGATCAGATTCAGCGAATCGATCGCGATGCGCGGCGCGTGCGTGCCGCCGCCACCGTGCGAGTCGCCGAGCATGTCGATGACGAGGCTTTCCTGCCCGCGTGTCATCGCCAGATACACCTCGGCGAGCAGTTCCGAGTCGAGCAATGCGCCGTGCAGGGTGCGGTGCGCGTTGCTGATGCCGAAGCGGTCGCACAGTGCATCGAGTGAATTGCGCTTGCCCGGGAACATCTGCTTGGCGCGCGCCAATGTATCGATGATCTCGCCGCAGTAGGTTTTCACCGGCGGCAAACCCAGCAGCGCGAATTCGGCATCGAGAAAGCCGATGTCGAACGGCGCGTTGTGAATGATCAGTTCCGCGTCCTGAATGAAGTCGCGAAACTGATCGGCGATCTCGGCGAACTTCGGCTTGTCGCTCAGGAATTCGGTGGTCAGCCCGTGAACCGCCAGTGCGCCCGGATCGCTGTCACGTTCCGGATTGATGTAGAAATGCAGGTTGTTGCCCGTGAGCCGGCGGTTCACCATTTCGACGCAACCGAGTTCAAGGATCCGGTCGCCGGTTCGTGCATTCAGGCCGGTGGTTTCGGTATCGAGGATGAGTTGACGCATGTCGGATTAGCCTGCTCTAAAAAAATCAGCAAAGAAAAGTAGCGCGCGCGGTGGTGTCGCTGCGGGCGGCACCGCCCGCATCAAATTTCTGCGAGCGACGCGACGCCGCGATTGGCGAGTTGATCCGCACGTTCGTTTTCCGGGTGGCCGTTGTGACCGCGTACCCAGCGCCATTCGATTTCGTGCTGTGCGACGAGTGCGTCGAGCCGCTTCCAGAGATCGGCGTTTTTCACCGGCTGTTTCGCCGCGGTGATCCAGCCTTTCTTTTTCCAGCCATGAATCCACTCGCTGATACCTTTCTGCACGTACTGCGAGTCCGTGTGCACGACGGCCTTGCAGGGGCGCTTGAGTGCCTCGAGCGCGGCGATCACGCCCATCAGTTCCATGCGGTTGTTGGTGGTGTTGGGTTCACCGCCGAACAGTTCTTTTTCCTGGTCGCCGAAGCGCAGCAGCGCGCCCCAGCCGCCGCGGCCGGGGTTGCCCTTGCAGGCGCCGTCGGTATAAATATCGATGATGTCGGAAGTCATTGAGTATGGTTGCGTGTATTCGGGGTAGCGGCGGGCGCGAGGCCCGCGGCGAGGACAGGTTTCTTCACTTTCAGCGGCCCGACGAGGCGCATGCCGCGCACGCGCTTGATCGCCTTGACCATGTACGTGGCGCCGAAAATCGGCCACCAGCGGTCGCCGGCGGCTTCCATGAAACCATAGCGTGACAGCCATTGATCGCTGCCGAGCGGCGGACGATAACAGCCGAAGCGCCCGCGTTCAAGGTCGAAACCCAGCAGTTTGATCCAGTCTTTCAAACGCGTGAAGGCGATCAGATCGACTGCCGCGGGTACGAACGGCCGGCCGGTCATCTTGCCGACCGATTGACGCGCGCCCCACAGCGACAGCGAATTGAAGCCGAGAATGATCAGTTGGCCTTCAGGCATCAGTACGCGCTCGGCTTCGCGCAGCAGCCGATGCGGATCGCTCGTGAATTCCAGCGTATGCGGCATCACGATCAGGTCGACGCTTTGTGCCTCAAACGGCAAGTCGAGCAGGTCGCACCAGACGGCGCTACGCCCGGCCGGCGCGGGCAAGCCCGCGGGCAGACCTTGCGCGGCACCCTTCGAATCATTCGCCGAGCTATTTCCCGAGCCAATTGCCACTCCATTTCCGGCACGCCCCAGGCCGCGCGGGAAAGTGTAGGGCGCGCTCGCGCCGCTCGCTGCGTCGAGCACGAGTCCGCGGCACGGCATGCGGTTCTCGCGCAAGGCGTCGAGTTGCGGCAAGCCGAGTTGCAGCGCATGGTAACCGAACACGTCCGACACCACGCGATCGAGCTGGGTCTGTTCCCAGTCGAGCACGTAGCGGCCGGGTGGCGAATCGGTCCAGGCAGGCCAGTCTATAATCGCTCGATCAGTCATATCAGGGAATGCGTCACCTATGAATGCGCTCGAGTACGTACCGGTCCCGGCGTTTGAAGACAATTACATCTGGGTCGTTTCCGACGGCCATCACGCGGTGGTCGTCGATCCGGGTGAGGCCGCCCCCGTGCGCGCATATCTGGCAAAACGAGGTTGGCGGCTAAGCGCTATTTTACTCACGCACCATCATCAAGACCACGTCGGTGGAGTGGCCGATCTGCTGAACGGCCAGGCGGTTCCCGTGTACGGCCCCGCCGGTGAGGCGATCCAGCACCTCACGCACCGTCTTGAAAATGGCGATCACGTGACGATCGCGGCGCCCGCACTCGAATTCAGCGTGCTCGACGTGCCGGGTCACACGAGCGGTCATATCGCGTATTTTCAGGCCGCCGACCCGCGCGGCACGCCGCACGTGTTTTGTGGCGACACGCTGTTCGCCTGCGGCTGCGGCCGGTTGTTCGAAGGCACGCCGACGCAGATGCTGGCGTCGCTGGATTCGCTTGCGGCGCTCCCCGGCGCGACCGAGGTTCACTGCGCGCACGAGTACACGCTGTCGAACATCCGCTTCGCGCTCGCCTGCGAGCCGGGCAACGCCGAACTGCAAGCCTGGCGGGACAAGGCGAGCGAATTGCGCGCGCGTCATGTGCCCACGCTGCCCACCACGATCGCCCACGAACGCGCCGTCAACCCATTTTTGCGCGCTGACAATCCGGCGATTCAAACAACCTTGCAAGAGCAGTTGCACGAAAAAGTGCCTGATCGTCTAGCGGCATTTACGCTGATGCGTGAATGGAAAAACCGCTTCCGTTGACCTGTTCGGCATCGGGTATTTCTCACGTGATGAATCGCAAAAATTCGCCAAGCCCAAGATTTCCTTGATTTTTTTCGTATATTCCGATTGACGTAAACGATGCCGTTTCGTACTATCGGCTGCAAATTCCAGCCCTTGTGGAAGCCGAGACGTTCATGCGATTTATCTTAAGTGCGTTGTTGGTCCTGGCACTCGCTGCTTGCGCGAGTCAGGGACCGGCGACGAATAGCCCCACCACCGCAACAAGCCCCGCCAGTCAGCAAGCCGTAGCCGACGCCCTTCGCAAGACAGCCACCGCCAAAGAGACGATCAACGTCGACCAGGGCTCGGTCACTCAGCTGACGAGCCAGGACGCCGATCTGTGGGGCCGTATTCGCCGTGGTTTTCAAATGCCGGATCTGCAAACCGACCTGGTCGACATGCAGGTCAACTGGTATGCGCAGCGCCCGGACTACGTGCAGCGCATGACCGAGCGCTCGCAGAAATACCTGTATCACATCGTCGAAGAGCTCGAGGCGCGCCATATGCCCACCGAGCTTGCGCTGCTGCCGTTCATCGAATCCGCGTATAGCCCGCAGGCGTTGTCGGTGGCGAAGGCTGCCGGCATGTGGCAGTTCATGCCGGGCACGGGCCGCACCTATAACCTCAAGCAGAACATGTGGCAGGACGAGCGCCGCGACGTGCTGGCGTCGACCAGCGCCGCGCTCGACTATCTGTCGAATCTGCATGACATGTTCGGCGACTGGCAACTGGCGCTTGCCGCCTACAACTGGGGCGAGGGCAACGTGCAGCGCGCGATCGCCCGCAACGAGGCGGCGGGGCTGCCTACCGACTACCTCAGCCTGCGCATGCCGAACGAGACGCGCAACTACGTGCCCAAGCTGCAGGCCGTCAAGAACATCGTGATGAACCCGCAGATGTACGGGCTCACGCTGCCGGCGATTCCGAACCACCCGTATTTCGTGACGGTCACAACCTCGCACGACATCGACGTGGACATGGCGGCCAAGCTCGCGAATCTCTCCACGGACGAATTCCGCTCGCTGAACCCGTCGTTCCGAAAGCCGGTGATTCTCGGCGCCACGCAGCCGCAAATCCTGCTGCCATTCGACAACGCGAGCGCATTCGAGCGCAATCTGAAGGCGTACTCCGGTTCGCTGTCGTCGTGGACCACGTACACGGTCACTGAGCGTGCCGCGCCCGCGGCAATTGCGCAAAAGATCGGTGTCGACGCCGACACATTGATGGAAGTGAACAAGATTCCGGCTGGCATGCGTCTGAAGCCGGGCTCCACAATCGTGGTGCCGCGCGGTTCGGACGACGACGAAGACATCAGTGCCGACGTCGCCGAAAGTGCCGTACTGGCCATGGAGCCCGACGTCCCCGACACCCGCAAGATGTTGATTCGCGTGCGTCGCAATCAGACGATGGCCGCCGTCGCCGTGCGTTACGGCGTCTCGATCGGTCAGTTGAAGGCGTGGAATCGCACGCATCGCGATCAGGTTTCGCGTGGTCAGGTGATTGTGCTGCACGTGCCGGTCGGCAAGGCGATGCCGAGCGAACCCGGTCCGGAGCGCATCGCGACCGACGTGCAAGGCGGCGGGGTCGAGAAGATCGGCACCCATGTCGCAGACACGCGCAACGATTCGCGCTACGATAAGAAAAAGGATCGTGGTCATTCCGCCGTAGTGAAAGTGTCTGAGCCGGTGGGCAAAGCCAGCAAGCCGACAACGTCCGC
>NZ_JAXDPY010000310.1:0-12833 GCF_034668105.1 Paraburkholderia sp.
AGCGCGACAAAGTCGCGCTCCATACCCGTCGGTTTACTCGGCTGTGTTGGCGACGATGTAGTCCTTTACGCGCTGCACGTCTGCCGGCAATACTTCGAAGCGCTGCGGTAACGACTCCAGACCCTCAAACGCGGATGGGCGCTCCGGTTCGCGTTGCAGCGCCTCGCGGATCGTTTCGCCAAACTTGATCGGTTGCGCCGTCTCCAGCACGATCATCGGAATGCCCGCCTGCAAATGCTCGCGGGCTACCTTCAGACCATCAGCCGTGTGCGTGTCGATCATCGTGTCGTAACGCTCGAACACGTCGCGGATCGCGTCTACCCGGTCCTCGTGGCTGCTGCGCCCCGACACGAAACCGAATTCCTTCACACGTGCAAAATCGCCGCTCGCCGCGAGGTCGAATCCGCCCCTCTCCTCGACGTCGCGGAACAGTTGCAACACCCGCGCCGGATCGCGATCCAGCAGATCGAATACGAAACGCTCGAAGTTCGACGCCTTGGAAATGTCCATGCTCGGGCTGGTCGTGTGATACGTCTCAGCCGCCTTGCGCACCCGGTAAATGCCCGTGCGGAAGAATTCGTCGAGCACGTCGTTCTCGTTCGTCGCCACCACCAGCTTCTCAATCGGCAAACCCATCATCCGCGCAATGTGGCCCGCGCACACATTGCCGAAGTTGCCCGACGGCACCGTGAACGACACACGCTCGTCGTTCGACTTCGTCGCGGCAAAGTAACCCTTGAAGTAGTACACGACCTGCGCCACCACGCGCGCCCAGTTGATCGAGTTGACCGTGCCGATCTTGTACTTCGCCTTGAACGCGTGATCGTTCGAGACCGCCTTGACGATGTCCTGGGCGTCGTCGAATACGCCCTCGATCGCGATGTTGAAGATATTCGGGTCCTGCAGGCTATACATCTGCGCGGTCTGGAACGCGCTCATCTTCCTGTGCGGCGAGAGCATGAACACGCTAATGCCCTTTTTGCCGCGCATCGCGTACTCAGCCGCGCTGCCGGTGTCGCCCGAAGTCGCGCCAAGAATGTTCAGCGTTTCGCCATGCCTCGCCAGTGCGTATTCAAACAGGTTGCCGATCAACTGCATCGCCATGTCCTTGAACGCGAGCGTTGGGCCGTTCGACAGTTCCAGCAGCGACAAGGTCGTGCCGTTCTCGACGCCAAGCGTCTTCAACGGCGTGATCTGCGCGGCGCTTTCGTCGTCACGCACGTTGCAATACGTCTCGGCCGTGTAGGTCTTGCGCGTCAGTGCGCGCAGATCGTCGGCGGGAATGTCGTCGCTGAATTTCGACAGGATTTCGAACGCGAGATCCGCGTACGGCAGCGTGCGCCAGCGCGTCAGCTCGTCCGCCGTGACGCGCGGATATTGCGCCGGCAAGTACAGGCCGCCGTCTTTCGCGAGACCGCCCAGCAGAATGTCGGAAAACGTATGGCGCTCGCCGGCTCCGGCGCCGCGCGTAGAGAGATAGTTCATAGTTCAGCCTAGTTCAGCGCTTCCATGCGCAACTTCGTGACTTGCGAGACAACGGTCTTCAGCGCTTCGATCGTCCTGATCGCAGCGTTGACGTTCTTTTCAACCGTTTCGTGCGTAATCAGGATGATGTCGGTCTCGCCCTTGCCGTTCGCGTCGACCTGCTCCGATTCCTTTTGCAGCAGCGCGTCGATCGAAATGCCCCTATCCGCCAGAATGCGCGTGATGTCGGCCAGCACACCGGTTACGTCCGCGACACGCAGACGCAGGTAGTAGCCGCTCGTCACTTCGTCGATCGGCAGGATCGGTGTGCTCGACAGGCTGTCCGGCTGAAACGCCAGATGCGGCACGCGATGCTCCGGGTCCGCCGTATGCAGACGCGTCACGTCGACCAGATCGGCCACCACGGCGGAGGCCGTGGGCTCCGCGCCCGCGCCCTTGCCGTAGTACAGCGTCGTGCCCACCGCGTCGCCATGCACGACGACGGCGTTCATCGCGCCTTCCACGTTGGCCAGCAGGCGCTTCTCGGGAATCAGCGTGGGATGCACGCGCAGTTCGATGCCCTTATCCGTGCGGCGCGCAATCCCGAGCAGCTTGATGCGGTAGCCGAGTTCCTCGGCGTATTTGATGTCGATCGCCGCGAGCTTGCTGATGCCTTCGACATATGCCTTGTCGAACTGCACCGGCACGCCGAATGCAATCGCGCTCATGATCGTCGCCTTGTGCGCGGCGTCCACACCTTCGATGTCGAAGGTCGGATCGGCTTCGGCGTAACCGAGTTCCTGCGCGGCTTTCAGCGCGGTCGCGAAATCGAGCCCACGGTCGCGCATCTCCGAGAGAATGTAGTTCGTCGTGCCGTTGATGATGCCGGCAATGTACTGGATGCGATTGGCCGTGAGCCCCTCGCGCAGCGCCTTGATGATCGGAATGCCGCCCGCCACCGCCGCTTCGAACGACACCATCACGCCGTTGGCGCGCGCCGCTTCGAAGATTTCCGTGCCGTGCACCGCGAGCAGCGCCTTGTTGGCGGTCACCCCATGCTTGCGGTTTTTGATCGCGCGCAGCACGAGGGCGCGCGCCACACCCGTGCCGCCGATCATCTCCGCCACGATATCGATCGACGGATCGTCCACCACCGCGTTGAAGTCATCGGTCAGCGCCACGGTGCCGGCAGCACTCCCGAGCGCCGCGGTCGCCTTGGCGGGGTTGCGCACGGCAATGCGCGCAATCTCGATGCCACGGCCCGCGCGGCGTTTGATTTCTTCCTGATTGCGGCGCAGTACCGTGAAGGTGCCGCTGCCTACCGTGCCGAAGCCCAGCAGTCCAACTTTGATCGGTTCCATGCAGCGTGTGTTTTCGAGTAAGTGATTAAAAGGAAACGGGGCTGGCCGCGGCGCGCGCGAGACGCGCCGTCCATCTCAAGCCGTGTGGCGTTTGCGGTAACCGTCGAGGAAACGCGCGATCCGGTTGATCGAATCCGCGAGGTCGTCCACGTTCGGCAGGAACACGACGCGGAAGTGATCCGGCGTCTTCCAGTTGAAACCGGTGCCTTGAACCAGCAGCACGCGTTCTTCCAGCAGAAGGTCGAGGATGAACTGCTGATCATCCTGGATCGGATAAATCTTCGGATCGAGGCGCGGGAACATGTACAGCGCCGCCTCAGGCTTCACGCAGCTCACGCCGGGGATGGCCGTGAGCATGTCATACGCGAGTTCGCGCTGTTTGTACAGGCGCCCGCTCGGCACGATCAGGTCGTTGATGCTCTGGTAGCCGCCGAGCGCGGTCTGGATCGCGTACTGGCCGGGCACGTTCGGACACAGGCGCATCGAGGCCAGAATGCCGAGCCCTTCGAAATAGTCTTTGGCATTGCGGCGGTTCTCGCCGGTCAGGCCCGAGATGAACATCCAGCCGGCGCGGTAGCCGCACGAACGGTAGCTCTTCGAGAGGCTGTTGAACGTGACGGTGAGCACGTCTTCGGAGAGCGCGGCCATCGACGTGTGCTTCTTGCCGTCGTAGACGATCTTGTCGTAGACCTCGTCGGCGAAAATTACGAGGCCATGCTGGCGGGCGATCTCGATCAGGCCGAGCAGCAGTTCGTCCGAGTACAGCGCGCCGGTTGGGTTGTTCGGATTGATGACGACGAGCGCGCGCGTATTCGGCGTGATTTTCGCCCGGATGTCGTCCAGATCAGGCATCCAGCGGTTCGACTCGTCGCAGATGTAGTGCACCGGCGTGCCGCCCGACAGGCTTACACCGGCGGTCCACAGCGGGTAGTCCGGCGCGGGCAGCAATACTTCGTCGCCGTCGTTCAGGAGGCCCTGCAGCGCCATCACGATCAGCTCGGAGGCGCCATTGCCGATGTAGATGTCGTCCAGTTCGACGCCGTGCACGCCCTTTTGCTGCGTGTAATGCATGATCGCCTTGCGCGCGGCGAACACCCCCTTGGAATCCGAGTAGCCGGACGAGCCCGGCAGATTCAGGATCATGTCCTGGATGATTTCATCCGGAGCGTCGAAGCCGAATGGCGCGAGATTGCCGATGTTCAGCTTGATGATGCGGTGGCCCTCTTCTTCGAGCCGCTTTGCATGTTCGAGGACAGGCCCGCGAATGTCGTAGCAGACATTCAACAACTTGTTGGATTTGAGAATCGGTTTCACGGCGGGCACTTCATCCTGTTGATGGGCTTGGGCGAACAAGCGGGGGCAAAAAAACGCCGGGCCGGGCAAGTCCGCCGATGCGGGGAATTATGACGCGGCGCGGCCGCCAGACATGGATCGGGTCGCGAGAAGCGGGTGCGCCGGCTTTCCAGGCCAGTGAGGCGCCGCCTGCGGCGGATTGCGCCGGAGCGGCAGCCAGACCGCTCATGGCCGGCCAAAGCGGCCAAAAGCAGCAGGCCAAAAACAACCGAAAAACGTGCAGAACCAGGCAGGTAGCCGGTGGGCCGCGCCCCTGCGCTTAGGGCGGCTTATGACAGCCCATGACGCAGCACTTGAGCGGGGGGCGCCGCGAGGCGGCTAAAAAGCTATAATTTAGCGGATTTTGGCCGACTTCCGCAATGCACCAACCGCATCGGCAAGCCTTTTCGGCCGCTTCTGTGTACTCGCGTGTCTCGCTCGCGTCAAACCGCCCTGCTTGCGTTCTGCCTGGTCAGGCCGCCCACACGCATGATGCCTCACGACGACTTCGGAAAACGAATTTGAAATTACATCAAGACCCCAGTGGCGCCCTCAACACCGTTACCGGCTACGGCGCCGACTACGTCGAAATCAATCTGGTGCGCCATTCGGGCAGCCTTCTCGTGCTGCCCGAAGCGCCCGTCATCCCTTGGCCGGTCTCCGCTTTCGACGACCTGAGCGCCGAGCATTTCGCCATGCTGGTGGAATCGGCGCCCGAAGTGGTGGTGTTCGGCAGCGGCGATCGGCTGCGCTTCCCGCATCCGCGCCTGACCGCCGCGCTCACCGCCAAACGCATCGGCGTCGAAACGATGGACTTCAAGGCCGCCTGCCGCACCTACAACATCCTGATGGCCGAGGGCCGCAAGGTCGCCGCCGCGTTGCTGATCGAAGCGTAACGGGCTGGCGGGCGCCGCACACATGGGGCTACGCACGCGTCCTCATGATTCGCGGACTCGCGCCGTACTGACCGGCCGCCGTGGGCGTGTCACGGCCGATAACGTACACTGCGCGCCATTGGCGCTTTGGCGGCGGCCCTGGGCACCGCGGGCCGGTCAGCGTCCGAATGAAGGTTGCATCTCCGGAAAGCGGGCTGCCGGAGCGCCGTCCTCGACTTCACACAACATTGCCACGCCGCACAGGGCGTCGCCTAAAAGGTTGAAATACATGAACGATATGCCGACAAGGCTACCGCTCAATCGCACCACGATCCTACTGCTGGTGCTGGCCCTCGCCGTGATCTGGTTCGTGCCGCTCGGCTGGCGCCATCTGTTGCCGAGCGACGAAGGGCGCTACGCTGAAATGGCGCGCGAGATGTTCGTCACCGGCGACTGGATCACGCCGCGCTATAACGGCTACAAGTATTTCGAAAAGCCGCCGCTGCAAACCTGGGCAAATGCGCTCACGTTCGCGTGGTTCGGCATCGGCGAATGGCAGGCGCGGCTTTACACCGCGCTGACGGGCTTTGCCGGCGTGCTGCTGATCGGCTTCACCGGCGCGCGCGTGTTCAACGCGGCGACCGGCGTGTTCGCGGCGATCGTGCTGGCCACGTCGCCGTACTGGAACCTGATGGGCCACTTCAACACGCTCGACATGGGCCTGTCGTTCTGGATGGAACTGACGCTCTGCGCGCTGCTGCTCGCCCA
Source organism: Paraburkholderia sp. (assembly GCF_034668105.1). Taxonomy (GTDB): domain Bacteria; phylum Pseudomonadota; class Gammaproteobacteria; order Burkholderiales; family Burkholderiaceae; genus Paraburkholderia. Next base: position 5,801 of record NZ_JAXDPY010000310.1, read on the forward strand.
GCGCCCCAATCTGCCGAGCGCCAACGTGCGGGCATGGATGTGGGTGTGCTGGGGGTCGATGGCACTCGCGGTGCTCTCCAAGGGCCTCGTCGGCGTGATCCTGCCGGGTGCGGTGCTGGTGCTGTACAGCCTGCTCGCCCGCGACTGGACCCTCTGGAAGCGCCTGCACCTGATCGGCGGCCTGATCGTGTTCTTCGCGATCGTTACGCCATGGTTCGTGCTGGTACAGCAGCGCAACCCGGAATTCCTGAACTTCTTCTTCATTGTTCAGCAATTCAAGCGCTATCTGACACCGGAACAGAACCGGCCGGGGCCGTTCTATTACTTCATACCCGTGCTGCTGGTCGGCTTCCTGCCGTGGTTGTCGGTGACGATCCAGAGCGTGCGCCACGCCTGGCGCCAGCCGCGCCAGCCGAACGGCTTCGCGCCGGTCACGCTGATGCTGGTGTGGACCGCATTCATCTTCCTGTTCTTCAGCGCGTCGCACTCGAAGCTACTGTCCTACACGCTGCCGATCGCCCCGCCGATCGCCCTTGTCATCGGCATGTATCTGCCGCTCGTCACTCGTGCTCAACTGCGCCGCCACCTGGCCGGCTATGCGCTGTTTCTCGTGGTGGCGGCGTTCGGGGCGCTGTTCATGTCACGCTTCGGCAACGCGCGCAACCCGGCTGAACTGTATGTCGAATACCGCAGCTGGGTGCTGGCGGCACTCGGCGTCGCCTTCGTGCTCACGCTGGTCGCGCTGTGGCTGAACCGCCGCAGCCGCGCCGGTACGCTGGGCGCCGTTGCGAGCTTCGGCGCGGCGTGGTTGCTGCTCGGCACGATTGCCGGCACGGGTCACGACGTGTTCGGCCGCCTGAGTTCCGGCGCGCCACTCGCGCCCGCCATCAAGGCCGAGATCGCCAGGTTGCCGGCCGATACGCCGTTCTACTCCGTCGGCGTGCTCGACCACACGCTGCCGTTCTACGTGGGCCACACGACGATCATGGTCGAACATCCCGACGAACTGGCGTTTGGCGTATCCGTCGAACCGCAGAAATGGGTGCCGTCGGTCGACGCGTGGATCGAGCGCTGGAAGGGCGACCGCTACGCGCTCGCGCTGATCCCGCCGCCCACTTACGACAGGTTGCTCAAAGAGGGCTTGCCGATGCAGGTGATCGCGAGCGACTCGCGCCGGGTGGTGGTGATGAAGCCCGTGGCGGTGCCCGCGCCCGCATCCGATGCAGCGGCGCCGGCACCGAAGGCACCGGCGCCAGTAGAAAAACCACAACAATGACCCCATCTCAGGATCTAACCGTTCGATGAACCCGATTTCGCTCTTTTGCATCCTCGCCGGCGTCACGTTGAACGCGGGTGCGCAGTTGTTGCTCAAAGCCGGAACGAATGCCGTTGGACACTTCGAATTCACCCGTGCGAACATCCTGCCCATTGCCTTCCGTCTGGCAACCCAGCCGCCGATCATCGGCGGGCTGGCCTGCTACGTGATCAGCGTGGGCGTCTGGGTGATCGGGCTCTCGCGGGTGGACGTGTCGATTGCCTACCCGATGCTGTCGCTCGGATACGTCGTCAACGCTTTCGCGGCGTGGTATCTATTCGGCGAAGTGATGTCGGTCCAGAAGCTTGTCGGGATCGGCGTCATCCTGATCGGCGTCGTCGTGCTGGCGCGCAGCTAGGTGGTCATGTCCCGGCCGCGCTGTGCCGGGCACGGCTTATTACCGTTTATTGCCGGCGCTGGGGCCGCCGCTGCGAGAATCCCGGCTGCAAGCGACGTGGGAAGCTGGGCACCGCCGCCGGCCAGGTAAGATGTGAGGTTGGCCGCGGCAGGCCTGGCGGTTACGCCCTTTTTTAGTCGTGGCCTTGGGTTTGCGAGTGGTTTGTGATCTACTTCGCGCCCTTCGGGTTGCGCCCCTTTCAATCGAGCGAAGCATTCATGAGCCAATCAACAGTTCCGTTTTTGCCCTTTTTGCCGTTCGTCAAACCTGAGATCGATGAAGAAACGATTCAGGGCGTCGCCGACGTGCTCCGCTCCGGTTGGATCACAACCGGCCCGCAGAACCAGAAGTTCGAAGCGGCGTTGTCCGAGTTCTGCGGCGGCCGGCCGGTGCGGACGTTCAATTCCGGCACCGCGACGCTCGAAATCGGGCTGCGTATCGCCGGCGTGGGCGAAGGCGACGAAGTCATCACCAGCCCCGCCAGCTGGGTGTCGACCAGCAACGTGATCTACGAAGTCGGCGCCACGCCCGTGTTCGCCGACATCGACCCGGTCACGCGCAACATCGACCTCGATTTGCTTGAGAAGGCCATCACACCGCGCACCAAGGCGATCATCCCGGTGTATCTGTCCGGTCTGCCGGTCGACATGGACCGCCTGTATGCGATCGCCCGCGCCCACAAGCTGCGCGTGATCGAAGACGCGGCCCAGGCATTCGGCTCGACGTGGAAAGGCGAGCGCATCGGCAAGCTCGGCGATATCGTCTCGTTCAGCTTTCACGCGAACAAGAATCTGACGTCGATCGAAGGTGGCGCCCTGGTGCTGAACAACGAGGACGAAGCGATCCTCGCGCAGAAATACCGGCTGCAAGGCATCACCCGTACCGGTTTCGACGGTATGGACTGCGACGTGCTGGGCGGCAAGTACAACCTCACGGACGTCGCCGCGCGCGTCGGCCTCGGCCAGTTGCCGCATCTCGAGCGTTTCCTCGCCCAGCGCAAAAAGCTCGTGCGTGCGTATTTCGCTGGCCTGGAAGGCGGCGCCGCGGTGAAGCTGGGCGTAGGCCTGCCGTTTGCGGACTTCGAAAACAGCAACTGGCACATGTTCCAGATCACGCTGCCGCTCGAAAAACTGTCGATCGACCGCGCGGGTTTCATGGGTGAGTTGAAAGAGCACGGCATCGGTTCGGGCGTGCATTACCCGGCGATTCATCTGTTCTCGCTATACCGCGCGAAAGGCTTCAAGGAAGGCATGTTCCCGCATGCGGAGCGCTTCGGCGCCACCACCGTCACGCTGCCGCTCTTCACGCTGATGAACGGGGGCGAGGTGGAACGGGTTTGCCGCGCGGTCAATGAAATTTGCGAACAATACGGAAAATAAGCGGAAATGAGTTATTCGGAACATCGCGCCGTCACACCGGAAGTGTCGATCATCATCCCGGTGTACAACGAGGAAGCCGGACTGGCTGCGCTATTCGCGCGCCTTTACCCGGCGCTCGACGCGCTCGGCACCGCCTATGAAGTGATCTTCATCAACGACGGCAGCCGTGACAAATCCGCCGCCCTGCTCGCCGAGCAGTTCCGCGCGCGGCCCGACACGACTCGCGTGATCCTGCTGAACGGCAACTACGGCCAGCACATGGCGATTCTGGCGGGCTTCGAACAATCGCGAGGCGAAATCGTCATCACGCTCGACGCCGACCTGCAGAACCCACCGGAAGAAATCGGCAAGCTGGTCAACAAGATGCGTGAAGGTTACGACTACGTCGGCACGATCCGCCTGCAACGCCAGGACAGCCTGTGGCGCCGCAAGGCCTCACGCGCGATGAACCGTCTGCGCGAGCGCATCACCCGCATCAAGATGACCGACCAGGGCTGCATGCTGCGCGCGTACAGCCGGCACATCATCGACACGATCAATCGCTGCGGCGAGATCAACACCTTCATTCCGGCGCTGGCGTACACCTTCGCGCAGAATCCGGTCGAGATCGAAGTCGCGCACGAGGAACGGTTTGCCGGCGAATCGAAATACTCGCTTTACAGCCTGATCCGCCTGAATTTCGACCTGGTCACCGGCTTCTCGGTCGTGCCGCTGCAATGGCTGTCGTTCATCGGCGTGATCCTGTCGCTCGGCTCCGCCGCGTTGTTCGTGCTGCTGCTGATTCGCCGCTTCATCATCGGCGCGGAAGTGCAAGGTGTGTTCACGCTGTTCGCTATCACCTTCTTCCTGCTCGGCGTGATCATTTTCGCGCTGGGGCTGCTGGGTGAATACATCGGCCGGATTTACCAGCAGGTGCGGGCCCGCCCGCGTTATCTGGTGCAGACGATTCTCGAACAGCGCGACGGCACGACAGTAGCCGAAGCGCCGCGTCAAGCCGTGGTGCAGGCCGTGCAAGCCGCGCCGCTAATCGATCAGGGGCCGAACCCATGAAGCCGCGCGCCGTCGTATTCGCGTATCACAACGTCGGCGTGCGCTGCCTGCAGGTGCTGCTCGCGCGCGGCGTCGAGGTGGCGCTGGTCGTCACGCACGAAGACAGCCCGAACGAGAACATCTGGTTCGGCAGCGTCGCCTCGGTTGCCGCTGAGTACGGCATCAAGGTGGTCACGCCGGCCGATCCGAAGAGTGCGGAACTGCGTAAGGCGCTCAGCGCCGCACGGCCGGACTTCATCTTTTCGTTCTACTACCGCCACATGTTGCCGGTGGATCTGCTGGCGCTCGCCGCACGGGGCGCTTACAACATGCACGGCTCGCTGCTGCCGAAGTACCGCGGCCGCGTGCCGACCAACTGGGCGGTGCTCCACGGCGAAACCGAAACCGGCGCGACGCTGCACGAAATGGCCGCCAAGCCCGACGCGGGGGCGATCATCGCGCAAACGCCTGTGCCGATCCTGCCCGACGACACCGCCGCACAGGTGTTCGACAAGGTCACGGTGGCCGCCGAGCAGACGCTGTGGCGCGTGCTGCCGGCTTTGCTGGCAGGCGAGGCACCGCATCTGCCGAACGATCTGTCGCACGGCAGCTACTTTGGCGGGCGCAAGCCGGAAGACGGCCGGATCGACTGGACGCAGCCCGCGCAACAGGTCTACAACCTGATCCGCGCGGTCGCGCCGCCCTATCCCGGCGCATTTACCGACCTCGACGGCCACCGTTTTATCATCGCCCGGGCGCGCCTCGCCGCGCCCGGCGCGCTTCGTTCAGATTTGCCGCCGGGCCTGCACGTAAGCGATAATGCCGTTTTCGCGATATGCGGCGACGGTCGCGCGATCACCATCCACGAATTGCGGCACCAGCACGACGGCACTGAAACCGTTGTCACGCCGGCCGAATTCGCCCAGCTCATTCAAATTCCCCGTCATTCATGAACGCAAAAAAAGTCCTGATTCTGGGTGTGAACGGCTTTATCGGCCATCACCTGTCCAAACGCATTCTCGAAACGACCGATTGGGAAGTCTTCGGGATGGACATGCAGACCGAACGTCTGGGCGACCTGGTCAATCATGAGCGGATGCACTTCTTTGAAGGCGACATCACGATCAACAAGGAGTGGGTCGAGTATCACATCAAGAAGTGCGATGTGATCCTGCCGCTGGTCGCGATCGCCACACCCGCCACGTACGTGAAGCAACCGTTGCGCGTGTTCGAACTCGACTTCGAGGCGAACCTGCCGATCGTGCGTTCGGCCGTCAAGTACGGCAAGCACCTCGTGTTCCCGTCGACCTCAGAGGTCTACGGCATGTGCACGGACGAGCAGTTCGATCCGGAAGAGTCGCAACTGTCGTACGGCCCGATCAACAAGCCGCGCTGGATCTACGCGTGCTCCAAGCAGCTGATGGACCGCGTGATCTGGGGTTACGGCATGGAAGGCCTGAACTTCACGCTGTTTCGTCCGTTCAACTGGATCGGCCCGGGCCTCGATTCGATCTACACGCCGAAGGAAGGCAGCTCGCGCGTGGTCACGCAGTTCCTCGGCCATATCGTGCGCGGCGAGAACATCAGCCTCGTGGACGGCGGCGCGCAAAAGCGCGCGTTCACGGATATCGACGACGGCATCGGCGCGCTGATGAAGATCATCGAGAACAAGAACGGTGTCGCCACGGGCAAGATCTACAACATCGGCAACCCGACCAACAACTTCTCGGTGCGCGAGCTCGCGCACAAGATGCTGACGCTCGCCGCCGAATTCCCGGAATACGCCGAGCTCGCGAAGAAAGTGCAACTGGTCGAAACGTCCTCGGGCGCGTACTACGGCGCGGGCTACCAGGACGTGCAGAACCGCGTCCCGAAGATCGACAACACGATGCAGGAACTCGGCTGGGCGCCGCAGTCGACCTTCGACGAAGCACTGCGCAAGATTTTCGAAGCGTATCGCGGCCACGTCGCCGAAGCACGCGCACTCGTCGAACAACACTAAGGCCTGATCCTTGGCTCGCATCGTCCTGAAAATCGACGTCGACACGCTGCGCGGCACCCGTGAAGGCGTGCCGAATCTCGCGCGCATCTTCGACCGCTTCAAGGCACGCGCCACGTTTCTCTTTAGCCTCGGGCCCGACCACACGGGTTGGGCAATGCGCCGCGTATTGCGGCCGGGCTTTCTGAAGAAGGTGTCGCGCACCTCGGTGGTCGAACATTACGGCATCAGGCAATTGATGTACGGCGTGCTGCTGCCGGGGCCGGACATCGGCGTGAAGACCGCCGCGGAAATGCGCGCGATTCATGAAGCTGGTTTCGAATGTGGCATCCACACGTGGGATCACGTGTATTGGCAGGACAACGTGCGTTCGCAAGACCGCGAGTGGACCGAGAAGCAGATGCAGAAGAGCTTCAACCGCTTTGTCGCGATCTTCGGCACGCCGCCCGTCACGCACGGCGCGGCGGGCTGGCAGATGAACGGCCATGCGTTTGAGCAGATCGACGCCTGGGGCATGCAGTACGCGTCCGACGGGCGCGGCCACTCGCCGTATCTGCCGGTGGTCGCCGGCAGGCAACTGTCGCACGTGCAGATGCCCACCACGCTGCCCACGCTCGACGAAGTGCTCGGCGTAGATGGTGTGGATAAGCACAACGTCGCCGCATGGATGTTGAAGCACACCGAAAACAATCCGCACGATCAAGTGTTCACGCTGCACGCGGAACTCGAAGGACAAAAGCTCGCGCCGATTTTCGAGCAGCTGCTGGAGGGCTGGCGCGCGCAAGGCCACACCTTCGCGACCATGGGTGATTACCACGCCACGCTGGACCGCAGCACGCTGCCATCGTACCCTGTTACGTGGGGCGAAATTCCAGGCCGCTCCGGCGAGTTGATTGTCCAGCCCTGACTGGCCA
>NZ_JAXDPY010000311.1:0-4404 GCF_034668105.1 Paraburkholderia sp.
GAACGCGATCGCGACGAATGGTGTCGCATGCTGCTCGCGCAGGACGTTCCGCATGCACCCATGTACGACGCCAGCGAAGCACTGGAAGACCCGCAGGCGAAGCATCTGGAACTGCTGGTGTCCGCGCGCCACGCCACGATGGGCGAATACAAAACCGTGCGCAGCCCGGTGAGCTACAACGGCGAGCGCTCGCTTGAGATCGTGCCGCCGCCGGTGCTCGGCGAACATAACGAAGAAATCCTCGGGCCTCTGCGCGCGTGAGACAGCACCGCGCGCGCCCGAGACAAGGCAGGGAAGCTGGTTCGGGCGGCGCGGCAAAAAAGACAATCAGGAGACTGTCATGGCGTTGAGCATGGAAAAGACGGACGTGGCGAACGAGGTTTCGCAAAACCAGGAAAAGGCAACTTACGACAAGGTGTTCTGGCGGTGCGTGCCGCTGTTCTTCCTGTGCTACATGGTGTCGTACCTCGACCGGGTCAATATCGGTTTTGCCAAGCTGCAGATGCTGGGCGACCTGCATCTGGACGACAACGTCTACGCGCTGGGCGCGAGCATGCTGTTCTGGGGCTACGTCCTGTTCGAGATGCCGAGCAATATTGCGCTGCATCGCGTGGGCGCGCGCCGCTGGATTGCCCGCATCATGGTGACATGGGGGCTGGTCTCCATTCTGTTGATGTACATCGGGCCGCTCGGAAAGTTCTTCCATACCGGCTCGGGGACCATGTTCTACGCGCTGCGCTTTCTGCTAGGCGTGTGTGAGGCGGGCTTCTTCCCCGGCGTGGTGCTCTATCTGAACAGCTGGTTTCCGTCCCACAAGCAGAACCGCGTCATGGCCGGCTTCATGGTAGCGCTGCCGCTCAGCCTGTGTATCGGCGGACCGGTCTCCGGGTGGGTGCTGCAGAACATGCACGAGGCGTTCGGCTATCGCGGCTGGCAATGGATGCTGATCGTGGAAGGCCTGCCCGCCATCGTTCTCGGCGTAATCGTACTGCTCACGCTGACGGAAACCATTGACGATGCCCACTGGCTCACCGCCGAAGAAAAGTTGCTATTGAAACGCAACCTCTCGTCGGAAAACGTAACGAAGACCCACGACTTTCGCGCCGCATTGAAGAATCGCGGCGTCTGGATCCTGTGCGGCATCCTGCTCACCATGAACACCGGCTTTTATGGCCTGTCGTTCTGGTTGCCGTCCATCATCAGCGCGGCCGGGCTCAAAGATGCTTTTCATATCGGCTTGCTGGCTGCTGTGCCGTACGTGGCCGCGAGCATCGTGATGATCGCCAACGCCGTGCATTCGAACCGTACTGGAGAACGACGCCTGCATGCCGCCATTCCAGCTCTGCTTGCCGGTATTGCGTTGATTCTCAGCGCGACGTTCACGCACCAGCTTTCTGTATCGATCCTGCTCATTTCGATTGCCGCCTCCGGCATCATCGGCATCATGCCGATTTTCTGGACCTTCGCCGGACGCCTGCTTTCGGGCGCCGCGGCAGCGGCCGGACTCGCGATGATCAACTCCGTTGGCAGCTTGTCCGGCATCACTGGCGCGATGATCACCAACGTCGCAAAGAACGTGACCGGTGACGTCAACAGCGGCACCTACGTGCTGGGTGGCTGCCTGCTGGTGTGCTGCTGCCTGATTCTTGCGATTCCCCGCGCAATGGTGTCCACTAGCCGGCCGGATTGAGTCTGGATTCCCGGAAAATACCGGGAATCCAGCAGAAAGAAACTGCAAGCCAGAATAAATTAATTAGTCATCCTTTAAAAATCCAAGAATTTCTGTTCCAGAAAAATACCGCCCCAGGAGACAGGTAATGAAACACCGCATCAACGCAGCATTGCTGTTGTCAGTCACGGCTACATTTTCGCTGTGCGGGATGAAGACCGCGAATGCACAAAGCAGCGTGACGCTGTATGGACTGATCGACGAAAGCCTCAACTACGTCAGCAACGAGGGCGGCCACAGCGCGCTCACGCAAACCTCCGGGAACGTGCAGGGCAGCCGTTGGGGTATCAAAGGCACAGAAGACCTCGGCGGAGGATACCAGGCCATCTTCACCCTGGAAAACGGCTTCGCGCTGAACAGCGGCGCGTTAGGCCAGGGCGGTCTCGAGTTCGGACGTCAGGCGTTCGTCGGACTGACGACGCCCGCCGGTACGATCACGATGGGTCGGCAATACGACTTCCTGATCTATCTGTATTCGATGACTAACCTGTACAACACGGGGACCTACGGTTTTCACCTGGGGGACTATGACCGCCTCGGCGGCGAGCGGCTCAATAATGTCATTGCATACCAGACTCCCAACCTGGGCGGATTGAAGGCCGGCATACTGTATGCGCCGGGCGGCCAGCCCGGCCATCTGGCAGCCGGCAGCGCCCAGAGTTATGGCATCTCGTACAGCCGCGGGTACCTGAATCTCGCCGCCGCATACACGAGCGTGAACAATACGACCATCACGCCGGCTACGACGATCGGCGTTCCGGACCTGTTCGGCACACAGCAGGAAGGAACGATCGCCCTCAACCGGATCTCGACCGCCGCGGTGGCGGGCAGCTACCAGTTTGGTCCCGCGCTGTTGCACGGCGCGTATTCGCTCACCGATATGAAGAGCGGCGGTTCGACCGCCGTGCTGAGAACCCTGGAGGGAGGCTTGACCTATTCGCTGACGCCCACCGTGACGCTGTCCGGCGGCTACGCTTATTCGAAGCTGAATGAAACCCACTGGGGACAATACATGCTCTCGGCGGACTACTTCCTCTCGAAGCGGACCGACCTCTATGCCCTGCTCAACTACGAGCATGTGCAGGGCGGCGACGCGACGGCCACGCTTTTTACGGCGGCACCCTCTAGCGGCAGCAACCAGACCATCGTCAGCCTGGGCATCCGGCATCGCTTCTGAGTCATCCTCGGCGAAATTCTGTTCGCAGGACGAAAAATAGTATAGTTACGGCTGTCGAATTTCGCCTACCTTCTTTCATGGCTCAAACACCGTCGGAACGTATTGATGAGACTCACCGGGACTTCGTGGCCGCGCTCGCGCGCGGTCTCGCGGTGATCCAGGCTTTTACTGAAGATCAACCGGAAATGACGCTGAGCGAGGTCGCCCAGGCGGCGCAGATGAACGTCGCCACTGCCCGGCGCGCCCTCCTTACCCTGCACTCTCTCGGATACGTGGGGATGCAGGGCAAGCGTTTCCTTCTATTGCCGAAAGTCCTGTCGCTCGGGGTAGCGTACCTGCGCTCCATGAATTTCAAGGACCTGGTCAACCCCTACCTGCAGGAGGTCGCGGACACGTTTCGTGATTCCGTGTCGTTCGCGATCCTCGACGGCGACGACGTGGTCTATCTGGGTCATGTCCCCAGCAAGCGCAGTATCACGCGGCGCGCGTCCGTGGGATATCGGCTGCCTGCATTCTGTACGTCGCTCGGGCGGGTCCTGCTGGCCAATCAGTCGATCGAAGAACAGCAGCGTCTGCTGGCACGCGCGCCTTTTCCGCAATACACGGCTAAGACCCTGGTGCAGCGCGACGACCTCGCCCGTGAATTCGCCAAGGCATTGACAGACGGGTTCGCCACCCAGCAGGACGAGATCGAACTGGGTGTCGTATCGATCGCGTTGCCGGTCTGCGATCCCCAAGGTAACGTGATCGCCGCGATCAACTGTTCGTCGGAGACCGATCGCATCACGATCGCGGATCTGATTGCCACGCGCCTGCCGGCCTTGAAAGAGGCTCGGGCCCATATCGAATGGGCGATTCGCCGCGCGCCTGCTCTGGTCCATTCGATCCGCCCGTCCTAGCGCGCGACGCAGCGCCATCGGCAGCCGGGCCGTTAGCTGACTAGCTCAGTTGGCGCTGACTGCCATGAGTCTTGCAGCCTGGTGGAGTGCGCCATTGCCGTCAGGTTGACGGACAGCTGCACCAACTCTCGCACTCCGTCTCTACGCTGGCCCATTTCATTGTCGATTTCCTGCAAATGGCCCATGACGACCTTTGCCCGCCGATAGAGCGCGAGGCCTGCGGCGTCGGCTCGACGCCACGGCTACGGCGATGCAGCAACGGTGTTCCGGCGGCCCGCTCCAGCTCCGAGATGCGGCGACTGACAGCGGACACCACGACACTCCCCCGCTCGGAAGCGGCGGAAATACTGCCTCCTTCAATCGTAAAAATAAAGAGCCGTAAAGTCTCAATATCGAAGCGCATGGTCTGACCAATCCTTCACATAGACTCGGGCCGAAGCGCTTTGCCGGCTCGTGACAACAGGTGTCGCGAACGGTCAATTCAGTCCGATCCCCGGCTTGTTATCCTCACTGGCAAGCATCTCCTACGCTTTCCATGACGGATAACCATGGCTTACCCCCAAACCCTGCTTGAAAAGATTTGGCAGCGACACGTCGTT
>NZ_JAXDPY010000312.1:0-3526 GCF_034668105.1 Paraburkholderia sp.
CTTGCCCAAGCAGCAGGCCAAGGCAAACGGCACGCCGAATCTCACGCTCGCTAAAGCCAATGCCGCTATCCAGATCGGGCAGCTTATCAGCGGCACGGGCGTTCCACCGCTTACGTATGTGCTGAGCGTTGCGGGCGCCGCCGTGGTCGCGAGTCAGGCTGTTACGGCGGGATCGCTCGACGTGACGTTCACCTGGCACGACCGGGGTCAAGGCATCACGGTGACGGACAACAGCGTGTCCTGCCTTGCGGCTGGACAAGTGATCGGCATCTGGGCGCAATACCAGGATTATCCGACCATCAGCAATAACAGTCTTCGAACCATGGGACACTTTGGAATTAGCTGCTTCGACGTCGCCGATCCAATCGTAAGCGGCAATACGGTGATTGGGCAGAACACCCCCTGTATTGACGTCGATCTTCATTCGAACACCCCCTCTACGAACACCTGCTGTATTGGCATCGATCTTCGTGCGAACACAAGCGCGGCCGTATTGATCGGCAATATCGTGGAAGGCTTCCGTGGACCACGTGCATGCGGCATCGCGGTGGCCGACCGGGTTGGCGGCGTCATCTCGGGAAACTTCTTGCGACACTGCCAGACCGACATCTATCTATCCAGGTGCAAATCCATGTCGGTGACGGGGAACAGTTCAGCGAACTGCTGTAGTCACTACACCGTGGAAAGCAGCGAGCGCATGATCGTGCAGAACAACGCGAATTGCTAACGCAAGACCGCCGTTGCAGCGAAGGATTTTCGACGCGACCACACGCGATGCGGGCGACTCTTCTATCCCCGCGGAACCTGGCAATACAAGCGACGAGTCAGTGATCGTCTCGTGGGGTTCTCGATCGCGCAACGCACAGCGCACACACGAAGACGCCGATCGCCACGCCGACCAACAGACATGCGGCATGCGTTAGAAAACTGACCATCCCCTACTCCCCTTAGCGGCAACAGCCATTTTTTCCACGCGTTAGATGACGTGATGCCGTGCCCGGATGCTTCACGGCACGAGGCGTCAATATACCTGGGAAATATTTATTGCGACATATCGGCTTGCATCGGCGCACGCTGTTTCTCCCACCAGACGGCGGCGAGAAACGCGAGCGCCGCTGCCATTGGCACGGCGACCATTGCATCGTTGCCGACCGCTTTCATCAGCGCACCCGCCAGTGGACCGCCGAAACTCGCCGCGCTCCACGACGCGCCCACCAGCGAGCTCCCGCTCACCAGCGCGACGCCGCGAAAGCGCTCGCCGCAAGCCACCACACGCCGCAGCCGATGTGCACCCGTTCACGTCCGAGCTGCCTTCGGAGCGGCCGTGACGATAGCCGAACTTATCCCGCCACAGCCATCCGTTGCGCGCGCCGGTCGATCGACACCGACCACAGCGTCAACACCAGCGCGCCGATCGAAGTCGCTACGCCGACCCACGGCAGCGTGGTAAGCGGCGCGCCCGCACCGATTGCCATGCCGCCGAGCCACGCACCCGATGCATTGCCAAGGTTGAACGCACCTTGATTCAACGTCGATGCCAGATTCGGCGCATGACTTGCGCGGTCGACGATCAGCATTTGCAGCGGCGGCACGATCGCGAAGGCCAGAATACCCCACACGAAGATCGTGATCATCGCGGGGATTTCAGCGTGCATCGTGCCGGCAAAAATGGTCAGGATGACGACGATGGCCAGCAGAAACGCAACCAGCGAGGGCATCAACCGCCAGTCCGCGAGCTTGCCGCCGAGCGTGCTGCCCACCGTCAAGCCGAGGCCGAACAGCAACAGCACGAACGTGACCGCATGCGGCGTGAAACCGCTGACGTCTTCCAGAATCGGCGTGATGTAGGTGAAGGTGGAAAACAGGCTGGCCGACGCCAGCACGCTGATGCCGAGCACCATCAGCACTTGCGGGTTTTTCAGCACGCTGAATTCGCGCATGAGGCTGGCCTTCTGCATCTCGATCTTCGCCGGCAGGCAGACCGCGAGTGCGCCCGCCGCGAGAATGCCGATGCCGGTGACCGCCCAGAAGGTGGCACGCCAGCCCACCGCCTGGCCGAGCGCGGTCCCGAGCGGCACGCCGAGCACGTTGGCGAGCGTCAAGCCGGTGAACATCAACGCGATGGCTTGCGCGCGGCGATTCGGTGCGACGAGACCGGCCGCGACCACTGAACCGATGCCGAAGAACGCGCCATGGCAAAACGCCGTGACGATGCGCGCGGCCATCAACACCGCGTAGCCCGGCGCGATCGCGCACAGCAGATTGCCGACGATGAACACGCCGATCAGGCTCATCAACGCCTTCTTGCGCGGCATGTTGGCCACGGCGATCGCGACGATCGGCGCGCCGATGGTGACGCCGAGTGCATAGGCCGACACCAGCATGCCGGCCGCCGGAATCGACACGGACAGATCGCGCGCGACATCGGGCAGCAAGCCCATGATCACGAATTCAGTGGTACCGATTCCAAAAGCGGCGACGGCGAGAGCGAGCAGGGGTAAAGGCATGATGACGGAATGTGAATCGGCGCGACGCGGAAGTGTCGTGCGGCAGGCGCGCGTTTTCGGGGCGAGAACGCAGGCGCGATGCTGGGGCAAAACAGTAGGGGATTCTACCTAAGTCAAAACAGCCTTGCTGAGCGTCAAGCCTGTTGTTGTTTTTTGCTGAAGGCGCGCGTTGGCGTGTGCTTGTGGGCCTTTAGCTTTACGGTGCGCTTTACTTGCGAATGGCGCTGTCTCATTCCGTGCTTTCGTCTGACTTAAGGGTATTGCCGTGACGGCCCGCGCCTTCGGCGAAACGTGCGGCCCCTGCAACGCCCTCGTCAAACACCGCTTGATAGCCGCCGGCGCCTTCACGCTGTAGCGCCAGGGCAAGGTCTTCGAGCGGGCTGTTTTCCAGCACCGAGCGGCGGTCGGCCAGCAGCGCCGCCTGCGGAAAGGCCGCCAACTCGGCGGCTAACTGTTCCGCCGCCGAGCGTGCCTCGCCCTTAGGCACGACACGGTTGGCAAGCCCGAAGGCGAGCGCTTCCTGCGCCGTTACCGCGCGGCCGGTCAGAATCAGGTCGAGCGCGCGCGATAACCCGATTAGACGCGGCAAGCGGATCGTGCCGCCATCGATCAGCGGAATCCCGACGCGCCGGCAGAACACACCGAGCACGGCGTCTTCCTCGACGACGCGCAGATCGCACATCGCGGCCAGTTCGAGGCCGCCCGCGACCGCATAGCCGGCAATCGCGGCGATCACCGGTTTGCTGAAACTCATGCGCGTGGGTCCCATTGGACCGGGCCCGCTGCCGTCGGCGTGCAGTTCATTGCGGCGGGTGTCGTCGGCGAGCGCGGTGAGATCGGCGCCGGCGCAGAAGGTGCCACCCGCGCCGAACAGCACTGCGGCGCGCCATGCCGACTCCGCCTCGAAGCAGTGGAAGGCGGCGCTCAACGCTTGCGCGGTAGCACGGTCGACCGCATTGCGCCGCGCGGGACGATCTAGCACGATGGTGGCGACACCAATGTCCGCGTTGGACTCGATA
>NZ_JAXDPY010000313.1:0-10632 GCF_034668105.1 Paraburkholderia sp.
AAGAAAAATCACGCCAGCCTGGAATACGACACGGCTGGCCCTTCAGTCATTTTGCCCGTTGCGCGCGCACGAGTCTGAGTACCGCGCATCGACGCGCCCAATCGGGTTGCTCCGGCATTTGCCACGCTGCGCGCAGCAGGCGCAGAAATCCGGCTTCTCCCTCTGAGATATGCCTGTCCGCATGAATGGCTTCCTGGCACAGCTCGACGACGTCACGCCGCATCTGCCAGTCCTGCACGTCGGCCGCGAGTTGCACGACGATAACGGGATCGAGCCTGCACGCGTCGCCCCAATTCAGATAGGTGGCGCAAGTCAGGTCTTCGCACAGCGCCTGCACGACGGGCAGAAACTGACGCGGTCGCAACGACAATCGCTGTTCGATGCCGTGGCGATGCAGCGCGTCGAGTTCATCCACGCCGACGTGGCCGTCCGACAGTAAGCAGGCCGCGACGATGCGTGCCGCGGCTTCAGGGCTGTCGCATTGATAGTGACGCATGACGGTTCTCCTTGTCCGTTGATCGTTCACAGTTCGTTGTCGCGCGGCATGACGCTCGAATGCAGACTGAACGGATAGCTGCCACTGTCGAGATGACGCATGCGGCGTTCGAGGTCCACGAGATCGGTCGATGACGCCAGATACGCTTCGCGTTCGTCGTGGTGAAATGAGAAGAACAACGACCCCAGTCTTTCGGAAAGTGCGGCAAACATGATGTGCTCCTTGAGTAGCGCGACGCATGTCGGGCCGGCGGTCCGGATCGTCGCTTCAGTCCGATGCGTGCCCAACGCGTTTTCGCGTCTGAGTGGCGGTTCGAACCTGAACCTGTGCATCGACGAACCAATCGTAGGCGCCGTTAATTAGCCGGAAATGAGCCGTGTTCGCAGCACGCCGCCAATGAATCACGTTGTGATCCCGCGCCTGTTTGATCCGATATAAGCCGCTCATTCTTTCCTCATTCTCGGCGGCCAGAATGCATGTCAACCGATGCAGTCAATGCGCCGCACCGGAGCTCAAGGAGAAGAACATGAAAGGGATTCGCCAGGCGGTCGTCGCCGCCGTATCAAGCGTTGGCCTCGTCGGTGTTGCCGAGGCTCACGTGTTCTTACAGTGAAGTCCATGGCAGAGAACACCTGACTCACCGAATGACCAGAAACACATCAGGAGGGAAACATCATGAAATCGCTGCTCCAAACCGCCGCTGTCGACTGAGCGATTGTTAAAGCCGTTCTCTATCGCCCGTTGCAAATGGTGGGCGCGCAGCAAGAGGCTGCGCGCCCTTGCCGTCGTTTCGACGCCAGAAAGGGGCGGGTCGCGGGAGTAGAATCGCTTTACAAAAAAGTCTGTCTGACCCGTCTCTCGCATAGCACTGAGTGTCCCGGCGTCCACGCATCACCCCGTTGGACGAAACACTTTTTCTGCGCCTCCATGATCAAGTCTCTAAGAAACCAGCTTGTCCTCGCCCTTTGCGTGCTGGCCAGCATAGTCGGCGTGGTGCAGGGCGTCAGTTCGTACCAGTTGTCGAAAGCGGGCATGAGCGCGCTGCTCGACCTGCGGCTCGAACAGGTTGCCGGCCGCATGCGCGGCGGTCTCGCGGACTCCCTGCCCAGCATTCCCGCGCGCGGCTCGCAACCGGAGCGCGACATTGTCATTACGATCTGGAAAGACGATCTGGCCACGCCTTACCGCTCGACCGAGCCGTCCCTGGCGCTGCCGCGCGAGGCGCCCGCGGGTTTCGTGACGACCGCGGTTGACGGCGACGAGTGGCGCATCTACACGCTGCGTGAGCCGTCGATGGTGATTCAGGTTGCGCAACGTTCGTCGGTGCGCCACGAGCTTGCGCAAGAACGTGCCGTGAATACGCTTTGGCCGATGATCGTGCTCGTGCCGCTGGTGTGGATCGCCGTGCTGCTTGTGGTGCGCCGCTCGTTGCGCAAGTTGAATCGTTTGGGTGCGCAAGTGCAGGCGATCGACGTCAGTCATTTTCAGCAATTGTCGACCTCGGGCGTGCCGATCGAGATACGTCCTTTCATCGACTCGATCAATCTGATGATCGAGCGGCTCGCACAATCGATCGAATCGGAACGGAAGTTCATTTCCGACGCCGCGCACGAACTGCGCACGCCGCTCACCGCGCTTCAATTGCAGGCGGACAATCTGCAACCGCATATCGTGCCCGGCAACCAGGAGCGTTTTCGTGAATTGTGCAGCGGTATCAGACGCAGTGGCGGTCTGATCGCGCAATTGCTCAGGCTTGCGCGTGCCGATGCGGCTCTGCAGGCCGATACCGTAACGCGAGTCGACGTGGCCGCCGTGGTGGTCGACGCCGTGGCCGAAGTCTTGCCGATCGCGATGAAGCGCGGCATCGATATCGGCGCCGACGAAATGGCCAGCGCGTTTGTCCGCGCGGTCGAAGCCGATGTCGGCATTGTCGTGCGCAATCTGGTCAGCAACGCGATCCGCTACACGCCGGACGGCGGCAAGGTCGATATGAGCGTACAGATACGCGACGAGATGGTATGGATCGACGTGACCGACACCGGCCCCGGCATTGCGGAAGAACTGCTGCCACGGGTGTTCGACCGCTTCTTTCGAGCGAATACGCAAATCGAGGGCAGCGGCCTTGGCCTGTCGATCGTCAAGGCGATCGCGACTAAATATGGCGGCGACGCGAGTCTTCGCAATCGCCATGACGGTCAGTCGGGAATCGTCGCGTCGATCGGCTTTCCGTGCGCCACGGAGGCGGTGGCCGCCACCGGCGCGAGTCAGTTATGATGCGTTCTGACTCGTGCCCGCCTGACAGAGGCACGGGCGGGCTCGGCCTGGAATCGTAACCCGTGTTCCATTCCTCGCGCCGCGGCCAACGACACTATTCGTTGCTGTGGGAACGACATCATGCGAGTTCTACTGGTTGAAGACGACCTGCAGATCGGACAAAGCCTGCTGCGCGCGTTGCAGGACGCGGACTATAGCGTCGATTGGGTGCGCGACGGCAATGCCGGCAGCGCGGCGATCGCGGCGGCCGAATACACGGTCGTGCTGCTGGATCTCGGCTTGCCGGGCATGAGCGGGATCGACTTGCTGAAATCCTCGCGAGCGGCCGGCAACAAGGTGCCGGTGCTGATCCTGACCGCACGCGACGATCTCGAGGCGCGCGTGCAAGGCCTCGACGTCGGCGCCGACGACTACGTCCTCAAACCCTTCGACGTTCCGGAACTGCTTGCCCGCATTCGCGCGGTATTGCGCCGCAAGGCGGGCTATGCGGTGTCGCGCCTCGGCGACGATTCCCTCAATCTCGATCTCGACAAGCGCACGCTCTGCTGCAATGGCGTGACCTCGGTGCTATCGGCGCGCGAATTCGCGTTGATGCTGGCGTTTCTCGAGCGCCCCGGCATGATCCTCTCGCGCGATCAGCTGGAAGACCGCTTATACGGCTGGGGCAAGGAAGTGGAGAGCAATGCGGTCGACGTGCTGATTCATTCGGTGCGCAAGAAGTTCGGGCAGTCGGTTATCCGCAATGTGCGCGGCCTCGGCTGGACCGTCATGCTGGGCGATTCCGCCAAGGCATGAGGCCGTTTCCTCATACCGAGGCTTGTCGCCGGCGCGGCTGAACCCGCTACGCTTTGCTGGAGGCGAATAACGGGCGCGCGCTCATCGCTCGCCAGTAGGTGAGGAAGCGCCCGCCGAACACGCCGGCCACGACGCCGGACACCGCGGCGTCGATCAGCATATATGTCCCAAGCGACGATACGACGGTCGCGGTCGCCATTTCGAAGCCGAGCCAGAATTTGGCGGCGAAGGTGGCGACGATCAGCATGAGCGGCAACGCGGAACCCGGCAGCATGACGTCATCTCCTCTATAGCATCCCTCTGATCATCTATAGTGTGCGCTGCGCGTCCTGGACGGCTGCCGCGACGCGCCCTGGCGCGCCGGCGCCGACATGCTGAGCGCGGTTTTGTCGTTGGTCGCGGCGGGCGCTTTTTTTCGCGCGTTTTCGCGCGTTTTCGTTCACGCCGCGCATCTGATTAATAGAGTCATAAAAAAGGAGAGACATGAAAGCCCTGCTTGCAACCCTGACGATTGCGCTGCTTGCTGTATCGTCCGCCAGCGCAACCGCGAAGGATTGGTCGACCGTGCGGTTCGGTGTCGACGCGAGCTATCCGCCGTTCGAATCAAAAGCCGCCGACGGTAAGCTGGTCGGTTTCGATATCGACCTGGGCAATGAGATTTGTCGCCGCCTTGACGCAAAATGCGTGTGGGTCGAAAACGCCTTCGACGGGATGATTGCCGCCCTGAAGGGACGCAAGTTCGACGGCGTGCTGTCGACCATGTCGATGACGCCGGCGCGTCAGGCGCAGATCGCGTTCTCGTCGAAGGTATTCCGTATCCCCACACGCCTCGTCGCGAAGAAAGGCTCGACTATCACGCCGACGCCGGAAGCGCTGAAGGGCAAGCACATCGGCGTCGAGCAGGGTTCGATCCAGGAAACGTATGCAAAGACCTATTGGGAGCCGGTCGGCGCGGTGATCGTGTCCTACCAGGATCAGGATCTCGTGTACTCGGACCTGATTGCCGGCCGCATCGACGCATCGCTGCAGAATGCCGTCCAGGCTGATGTGGGTTTCCTGCGCACGCCGCGCGGCAAGGACTTTGCGTTTGCCGGCAACGCGCTTTACGACGCGAAGACACTGGGAAGCGGCACCGCGATCGGCTTGCGCAAGGAAGACACCGACCTGAAGGCGAAGATCGACAAGGCGATCGCCGACACGCGCGCGGATGGCACGTACGACAGGATCGCGAAAAAGTATTTCGACTTCGACGTCTACGGTCAGTGAAGACGGGCCGGCCGGCGGCTGTGATGATGGTATCGGCCGGAATCCACTCGGGAAGCGTCGATCGTTGTCGTGGCATGCCGGATGCTGCGGGACATGTGCGAGACGGCGCGGCCTGATGATTCGAATTGTTCGAATTGTTCGAATTGTTCCGATTGTTCCGCTGGCCCCGAGCGTCGCGCGCATTTTCACGGAGAAACGGAGCATGGACAGCGATCTCGAAGCCCGCATTCGCACTCGGGCGTATCAAATCTGGGAAAACGACCCGTCGCCGGACGGCAACGCGGAACAGCACTGGGAGGAGGCGCGCAGGCAGATCGAAGCTGAAGGCGAGGATGGCGGGGAGCGTCCGGACGTCAGCGTCGACCAATCGGCGGATCGGGAGCGCGCGGGCAGGATCGCGCCGGAGGAACAATTGCAGGACATGTCTCCCGGCGAAGCGGACCCGACTGCTCGCTGAACGTGGCAAAGCCCAGGCAGGCGAATCGGCTTCGGGGCGTGCGCCGCCACCGCCGGGTGGCGGCCGGAGTTCCTTGACTGAAGGTAAGCGCGGGTGAATGCGTGCAAGCGCGTGCGGAGCCTCGGCTTGCATGGACCGCATGGCCGAGGTTATCCACAGAAAATGTTCACATCCTTGTGGACAAGTCCTGGCCAATTCCGCCAAGTGATTGAGCGCAGGGCGATTTCCCGATTCGTATGGCGAACGCGCGTCTCCAGGCAGGCAACGAGAGAAGCGAGCACACCGCGCCGCTCACTCCACCGGAGAGGACAGCAGCGACACCGGCACGCCATGGCAACTTACGGTGGCGACGAGCGCCGCGCTGAGGCCTGCGCTGGTTTTTGTATGCGCATCGAACGACGACACTTCCTTTTCGACGCGCAGAACATTGATCGGCCACGAGCGCCGCGAGAGCCGTTCGTGCGCGAACGCCCCAACCCACAGCGGGGTCGCTGACACGCCGTTTTCCACCGCATAACCGCTTGGCCAGAAGCGCAGGACATCGCGTTCGTCGCGCGTGTCGCCGGGACGCATGAAGACCAGTGACGAAGGCACGCCGTTGTTCAGCTTCGGCAAGACCGGCAGCGACACGGCCGCGACATTCGGCGAAGCAAGCGAGAGCAGGCTGTGCGCGGACAGGTCCGTGCCTTCGATCCACCCTTGAGCGCGCAGTTGCCCTTTAATCGAATCGAGATTCGACACCCATTGCAGCGTCAGCGGTTCCTTGTGGTCGCCGCCCATATCGGAGCGATAGCAGGGGAGTCGCTTCCACAGCGACATCGTCCACTGCGTCTGCGTGACCAGCACGGGCGGCGGCCGCGACATGGCATCCTGCGGCGCCCCCAGTGGCTTGACGCTCAACTGCACGCCCACGCTCACGAGCATCACCACCAGAATCACGGCCGGCATGAAGCTGCGGGTGGGCGGCACTTCGGGATGCCGCAACATGGCTGTCAACGAGACGATGGCCACCCAGATATACGCGAGCGCGGCGCCGCCGATCGCGTCGGAGACCCAGTACCGGCCGAAGTAAAGTCCCGCCAGCGTGACCACGATCACGACCACCGTGCTCACGGTCGCCACCAGCAATCCTTCCAGCATGCCGACGCGCCGCGCGAGCAGGAACGCAAGGAAGCCATAGACGATCACCGTCGCGGCGACGTGATTGCTCGGGAACACGTAGGCGCCGGACAACAGTTCGTTGGGCGGGGCGCGGTGCATCGCGAATTGCAAAGCGAAAATCAGCAGTTGGGAAAATACGACCGCGGCGAGCCAGTAACCGATCGTGCGCCAACGCCGCTCCAACAGCATCCAGATCACCACGGTCACGACCAGCGCCGTCAGCGTGACGACGCTTCCAAGCGTGGCCAATCCCGCCAGCACGGTGTCGCTCCAGGGCGTGCGCACCGATTGCAAAAAGTGGTAGACGGACAGATCGACGCTGACCAGCGGATCGCCGCTGATCACGTCTTCGAGCACCCCGAAGAAGAGCGCGCCCGACACCAGCACGATCAGCGACGTCACCACGACACTGGTGGCATCCGGCTGCTCAGGGTCCAGCAGGCGCCGCGCGAGACGGCCGAACGGGCCCGGGTGACGGCACGCCCAGCTTCCCAGATAGCGGCCCGCCGCGCCCGACCACGCGCTGGCATGCGAGAGCAGGAAACCCGTCGCGCGAAAGCTCAGCCAGACGATCCCCACCAGCAACGCAATGATCACGACGAGGCGGAACGACACGGCGCCGGCCAGCAGCACCGAGGCGCCGAATACCACGCCGGGGAGGACATGCGCGGGCGCCCACAGCAGCGCCGACACCACGTTCATCGCGTAGAAGCGCAGCGGCGGCATGCCCAGCATGCCCGCCACCACCGGCACGATCGCTCGCAATGGTCCGATGAAGCGGGCGAACACGACGCTCTTGGCACCGTGCTTTTTGAAGAAGCGTTTGCCGGCGTCGAGTACCTGCGGGTGGGTGCGGAACGGCCACAGCTGGACGATTCTGTGCTTGTAGCGTGAGCCGATCCAGAAGCTCATGCCGTCCCCGGCGATCGCGCCGACGATCGCCCACAGGAACACCCAACCGAGGCTCAGCGCACCGGTGCCGGCCAGCGCGCCGGCGAGAAACATGGCAGTGCTGCCGGGGATGAAGGTGCCGATAACGGCGATGGCCTCGAGGAAGGCGGCAAGAAAGACGACCGTAAGCGTCCACGCCGGATGGCCGGCAAGCTGATGCAAAAGGTGGATGTAGGCGTGCTCCATCGTGCGCGATCGGCCGTTCGGGCGTAACGGTTGATCATAACGCGCACGGCGGTGCCCGACATTCCTGCAAACCAGTAGCCGGAGGCATGGCGGCGCCGAAGCTTACGTCCCAACGCCGATCCTCGATCAAACCCTGAATTCAGCGATGAACAAACCGGGCCGACGGCCAGTCTGACTATTTGACCGGTTTCCTTCACGAGCGTCGTGAGTGCGACATCGCGACGGTGGCTTGAGCAATTCGGTCGACAATTTTGATGCATCACGGAGTGGACTATGAAGATCGTGACAAAGAGTTTTTTGGTGTCGGCGCTGGTAATCGGTCTGACGGGTGCGGCTTACGCGCAGTCGGCCAACATGGGCGCCAATGGTATGGTCGGTTTGCAGGCAGGCGGGATCAATGGCACGGGCATGGGAATGGGGCTGGGGACGGGAATGGGGATGGGTTTGGGCACGGGAGCGGCCAGTCCGAGCCCAATGCCAGGCGGGGGTGCGATGGGCCATGCCACATCGATCGGCGGGACCGGCAGCGTTGGCTCGGGCCCGGCGCTCAACACCATGCGGGCGAACGGCACCAGCCTGAACATGAATCCGGATCCTCGTGCGCCAAATGTAGCGGGTAGAGCGTTCGGATCGCAGTAATCACTCAGCCCGAATCAGTTGCACAACAATGCGCTTTGCCGACGCGAGATGTTCCACTGTCATGGATCGCGCAAGGCGCGCGTTGCCGGCCTCACAGGCTTCGAGAATCTTCAGATGCTCGTCCTGGAAGGCCGGCGTATCGGCGAGCAGCGTGCTTTGCAATCGTTCGTAACGTTCGACCTGAGCGCGCAACTCGCGGATCGCTTTCAATTGCCGGCCGTTCTCACACGGGCGGTATAGCAATTCATGAAACTCGCGATTCAGTTCGCCCTGTCTTTGCGCCGTGTCGGCGTCGCCCAGCAGCCGATGAACGAGTTCAGCGCGCGATAACGTCTCGGTGTCCATGCGCTTGACCGCGTGGAAGATGGCGTCCCCTTCGAGCAACATACGCAGGCGGTAGATCTCGTCGAGGTCGGACTCTGTCAGGGTTCGCACAACGGCGCCGCGATTGCGCATGAGCTCGACCAACCCTTCGCCCTCGAGCTTTTGTATGGCCTCTCGCATCGGCACCCGGCTCACGCCGAATCGATCGGCGAGTTCGCGCTCGACCAGCCGCGCACCGTCCTCCAGTTCGCCGGCCGCGATCAGTTCGCGCAGTGAGACGGCGATGGCGTCGGCTGTCGAATCCAGTTTGTGGTCCATCTGCGGTGAGTCCTCAGGGGCTTGTCGTTTGGAATAATGGTATACCAAAACTGGTGCGTGCGTATAGAATGCTTGCGTGGTCAATTCGAATCCATGGTTGATGGAAAGGAGCGTGGCATGGCGCACGGCGAGCACAAATATGCGGTATCGGTGCAGTGGACAGGCAATCGCGGCAGCGGCACCTCGGGATATCGTGATTACGGTCGGGACCACATCATCGCGGCGGGAAGCAAGCCCGAGATTCCCGGATCATCAGACGCGGCATTTCTCGGCGACGCAAAGCGATGGAATCCGGAAGACCTGCTGGTCGCCTCGGTATCCGCCTGCCACAAGCTCTGGTATCTGCATCTTTGCTCGGACGCGGGTGTCGTTGTTGTGAGCTATCGGGACAACGCCGAAGGCACGATGCTCGATACGCCGGAGCAGGGCCGCTTTTCAGAGATCGTGCTGCGTCCGCACGTCGTCATTCGGGCTGGTGGCGATGTCGAGCTGGCCGCGCGTTTGCACCATCTCGCGCATCAGAAGTGCTATATCGCGAACTCCGTCAACTTTCCTGTTTTGTGCGAGCCGGAAATTGCAACGGAAGCAGCGTGATGCGCGCGCGGCGTGATTCAGTGCAGCAACGTCGTCTGTACGACTTTCACGATGACAAGCGCGTACGATGCGTGGGGCAGTGCGCTTAGCCGTCATCTAGATGGACCGAGTCTTTCAGAAATGACAGGAAGGACAGGGGAATGAAGGGCGCAGACGCACCGGCGAATATGACGGCGGCGGGAGCTGGCAACAGGTTCGTCAGCCAATTCGGAGTGCGATCTCTTTTATGTGTTTTTCACTTGCGATTTTATAAGTGTGGCGAATACAATCCGCCCGTCTCAGCAAAAGGAGTCCCTCGTGGACACATGCTCCAGTAGTGGAAGTCCGATGCCGGTCTACGCCGGCGCAATATCCGCGAGTTAGCCGCAGGGTCCCTCCTTCGCCGCTAATTCGCTCCGTGCGGGTTAGCGCGCTTCTTCAGTGACCGGTTCCGGCCAGTCCGCCAGTCGCACGCTCCCTCTGTTTGATCCTTTCGCATCGTTTGCGAGACCCGGTCACGTCCTCGTGCATCGTCTGAATTGCGAGGCTCGATGGGAGTGAGCTTATGTTCGTCAAATCGTTGTCGTATTGTTCTTTGGCGCGCCGCCTGCACGGCGCTCAGACTTATCTCGCGCAGAAAGTCCCTGAAAAAAATCGCGGGTGGATGTCCGGCGTCCTCCTCGGTCTAACGCTTCTGTTGTCGTGCGGCGTGGCGCCGTCCGTGCTGGCACAGACGCGGGCAACGGATCCGGCGGCAACTTCGGATCAGGCGCCAACTGGGAATCAGGCTCAGGCCGAAGGGCAGACGTCTGCCGCTCGGCAGACGCCTCCTACACCCACCTGGCTCTGGGACCGCTCGAATCTGCTCGGCGACATGGGCGGGCTGCGTCCCTGGCTTGGTAACTACGGGGTGACCTTCAACCTGGAGGAAACCAGCGAGTATCTGAACAACCTTTCGGGCGGCGTCAAACGAGGCGGTGCTTACGATGGACTGACCCAGTTCGGTATCGTCGTCGAGACTGACAAGGCGGTGGGGTTGCCGGGCGGCACGTTCAACGTATCGGGATTGCAGATTCACGGCAGCAGTCTGAGTCAACGGAATCTGCAGACCCTGCAAAGCGCGAGCGGCATCGAGGCCGACGACTCGACACGGCTATGGGAGCTGTGGTATCAGCAGTCCCTGATCGGTGGA
>NZ_JAXDPY010000314.1:0-6144 GCF_034668105.1 Paraburkholderia sp.
GACCTTCGGCGAATCGCACGGCCCCGCTATCGGCTGCGTGATCGACGGCTGCCCGCCCGGCATGGCGCTTAACGAAGCCGATATCCAGCTCGAACTCGACCGCCGCAAACCCGGCACGTCGCGTCACGTCACGCAACGTCAGGAAGAAGACAAGGTCGAGATCCTCTCGGGCGTGTTCGAAGGTCAGACCACCGGTGCGCCGATCGCGCTGCTGATCCGCAATACCGATCAGCGCAGTAAGGACTACGGCAACATCGCCGACACCTTCCGTCCCGGTCACGCAGACTACACGTACTGGCAGAAATTCGGCATTCGCGACTATCGCGGCGGCGGCCGTTCGTCGGCCCGTTTGACCGCGCCGACCGTGGCAGCCGGCGCGGTGGCGAAAAAATGGCTGCGTGAAAAGTTCGGTACCGAGATCCGTGGCTACATGGCGGCGCTCGGCGAGATCAATGTCCCGTTCGTCGACTGGGCGCACGTGCGTGAGAACCCGTTCTTCGTGCCGAATGCCGAGATCGTGCCGGAACTCGAAAATTACATGGACGCGTTGCGCAAAGATGGCGACTCGATTGGCGCACGTATCAATGTCGTGGCTTCCGGGGTGCCGGTCGGGCTCGGCGAGCCGCTGTTCGACCGCCTCGATGCGGACATTGCCCACGCCATGATGGGTATCAACGCGGTGAAAGGCGTCGAGATCGGCGCGGGCTTCGCCAGTGTCGCGCAACGCGGCTCGGTGCATGGCGACGAATTGACGCCGGAGGGCTTCGTCGGTAATCACGCGGGCGGGGTGCTCGGTGGTATCTCGACCGGGCAGGACATCACCGTGTCCATCGCGATCAAGCCGACTTCGAGCATTCGCACGCCGCGCCGTTCGATCGACAAGGCAGGTCAGCCGGCTGTCGTCGAAACGTTTGGGCGTCATGACCCGTGCGTCGGCATCCGTGCCACTCCGATCGCCGAATCCATGCTCGCGCTGGTATTGATCGACCACGCATTGCGTAACCGTGCGCAATGCGGCGATGTCGCCGTGAGCACGCCGAAGATCGCGGCGAGCGCGCCTTAAGGAGGAGCGCTGAGCGCCTTCGTACGTGCCCTGCGCGCCGTGGCCTCGGTCTCTCTATGACTGATACGACCTCCGAGCCGGCAGAGCGCCAACTCGCGGCTCTGCGCGTGCGCGCCACCGCGCCGCAAGCCGCAGCAGCCGACTGTCTCGCGTTCGGACACACGCTGCTGCAACGCGCCGGCCGTGACAAAGCCAGTCAGCGCGAGGCGCTGGCCGCGCTGGTGCGCGCTTATCAGCTCGACGCTTGCTGCGACTCCACCTTGCTCCACACGATTGCGCAGACGGCGTTCATCGTGCGCGACTGGGTGCTCGTCGACTCCGCCGCGACATTGCTGCTCGAACGGAACCACGAAGACGCTAACGCGTTGATCTGGCGCGCCGCCGCCGTGCAACAGCGCAACGATTTCGACACGGCCGAGCGGCTGTTGCGCGAAGCGGTGCGAGTCGTATCCGGCAATCCGGCGGCCGGCGCTCCGGCGGCCGGCGCTCCGGTGGCGCTTCACAAGCTCGCGTTGTGCGTGAAGGAGCAGGCGCGTTTCGCGGAAGCGGAAGCATTGCTCAGGCAGGTGCTCGTGTTGTCGCCGAATAACGCGCATGCGCAATTCGATCTGTCTGAACTCGAAATCCGCACAGGACGTTTCGCTGAGGGCTGGGCGCATTACGAATCACGCGTCGTGTTCGGCGACGATCTGAATAACGCGCAGCATGCGCTCGCCGAGATCAGCGCGCATTGGCAGGGCGAATCGCTGGAAGGCAAAACGCTGATCGTGTATGGCGAGCAAGGCAACGGCGACTGTCTTTGGGCGGTGCGCTTTCTGCCGCTGCTAGCCGAGCGCGCGCGGCGTGAGGGCGGGCGCGTGATTTTTGGTCACGACGGGCCGTTGCGGCATCTATTCGAACGGATGCTGCCCGCCGACTTGCCGCTCGAAACAAGCCTTGAAACGCGGCCTGATTTCCATTGCGGATTGATGAGCTTGCCGTTACGGCTTGGTGTTTTCGATGCAACAGGGTGGGGTGCGCCGTATCTGAGCGCCGAGCCTGCGCGTGTGCAGGCCTGGCGTGAGCGGGTCCAGGCGCACACAGCGGGCAAGCCGGGCAATCGCAAGGTCGGCCTGGTGTGGAACGGCAATCCTGAGCATATCCGCGATATGAGGCGGTCGGTACCGGTCGAGCAACTCGAGTCGCTAGTGAGCGTGCCCGGCGTGACATATTTTGCGTTGTCGCCGGGGCGCGGCGAAACAGTCGCGCTGTGGCGGGCCAAAGGCCTCGATGTCGTCGACCTGACCCACCATTTTCAGTCCGGATTCGACGACGTCGCTGCGTTGCTGGCGAGTCTGGATCTGGTCGTCACGATCGATAGCGGGCCCGCGCATCTGGCAGGAGCGCTCGGCGTGCCGACGTGTTTGATGATCGACCACGTGTCGGCATGGTTTTGGGGCGACGAATCGCGCGCCACGCCCTGGTACGATTCTATTGAGCTCTTTCGACAGCCGGAGATTGGCGCGTGGGCGCCGGTGCTGGCGCGGGTGCGAGAGCGGATTGAAATGACGCGGGGCGCTTGAGTTTTTTGAATTGCAAACCTCATCGCCGGCGTCAGCCTGCTTATTGCGTTGCGATCGCGTGACGACAGAAAACGCCGCTGGGAAGCGGCGTTTGTATGCATCACATATTCGGATAATTCGGACCGCCGCCACCTTCTGGCGTAACCCAGACGATGTTCTGCGTCGGGTCCTTGATATCGCAGGTCTTGCAGTGCACGCAGTTCTGCGCGTTGATCACCAGCCGTTCGCTGCCGTCGTCGTTCTTTACGAACTCATATACCGCCGCCGGGCAGTAGCGTGACTCCGGACCGGCATAGGTCTGCCAGTTCACATTCACCGGCACCGAAGGATCTTTCAGCGTCAGGTGAGCCGGCTGGTTCTCTTCATGGTTGGTGTTCGAGATGAACACCGACGAGAGACGATCGAATGTCAGCTTGCCATCGGGCTTCGGATACACGATCGGCTTGCACTGCGACGCCGGCTTCAGCATTTCGTGATCGGAATGCTGATGATGCAGCGTCCAGGGCACGTTGCCGCCCAGCAGCTTCTGCTCGATACCGACCATCAAGGTGCCGAGATACAGGCCCTTGCTCATCCACTGCTTGAAATTACGCGCACGATGCAGTTCCGTGTGCAGCCATGAAGTCTTGAAAGACTCTGGATACGCGGTGAGTTCATCGCTGGTACGTCCCGCCTGCACGGCTTCAAACGCTGCTTCAGCGGCCAGCATGCCGGTCTTGATCGCCGCATGCGAGCCCTTGATCCGCGATGCGTTCAGGAAGCCCGCATCGTCGCCCACCAGCGCGCCACCCGGGAACACCAGCTTCGGCAGCGACAGCAGGCCGCCCGCGGTAATCGCCCGCGCGCCGTACGACACCCGCTTGCCGCCTTCGAGCACCGCGCGGATTGCAGGATGCGTCTTGTAACGCTGGAACTCCTCGAACGGCGACAGATACGGATTCGTGTAGCCGAGGCCGACGACAAAACCTACCATCACCTGGTTGCTATCCATGTGATACAGGAACGAGCCACCGTAGGTGTCGGTTTCCAGCGGCCAGCCGGCGGTGTGCATCACCAGACCCGGTTTGTGCTTCGACGGATCGATTTCCCACAGTTCCTTGATGCCGATCCCGTAGACCTGCGGATCGACGCCTTCACGCAGCTTGAATTTATCGTTCAGCTGACGGCCCAGGTGCCCGCGCGCGCCTTCGCAGAACAGCGTGTACTTTGCGTGCAACTCCATACCGAGCTGGAAGTTTTCGGTCGGCTCGCCATCCTTGCCGATCCCCAGATTGCCGGTCGCGACGCCTTTGACCGAGCCATCGTCGTTATACAGAATCTCGGCAGCCGGAAAGCCCGGGAAGATTTCCACGCCCAACGCTTCAGCCTGCTGACCCAGCCAGCGCGTGACGTTCGCGAGGCTGATCACGTAGTTACCGTGGTTCTTGAAGTTGTCCGGCAGCGCCCAGGTCGGCACGCTCTTCGAACCGGTTTCGGTGAGGAACAGGAAGCGGTCTTCGGTCACTTCTACGTCTAAAGGCGCGCCTTTTTCCTTCCAGTCGGAAATCAGCTCGTTCAAAGCGCGCGGATCCATCACCGCGCCCGACAGGATATGAGCCCCGATCTCCGAGCCTTTTTCCAGTACGCACACGCCAAGCTCGACGCCTTTTTCAGCCGCCAGCTGCTTCAGGCGGATCGCCGCGGACAGGCCAGCCGGGCCGCCGCCGACGATCACCACGTCGTATTCCATCGACTCGCGCGGGCCGTACTGCTCAATGAGACTTGCGGGGGTCATTGATGCTCCTCTTACCGTTAGAATGCTTTTTTCGGGATCGTATTGTGGGCGATGGTCTCTTGCACTGCAACCTGATGAGCAGAGATTAGCACGATCGTTCTATTTTTGTGATACGGTATGACCCGTAGCAAGGGGGCTTACCGCACCTGTCAACCGTGTCTGTAACAATAACCGAACAAGGGAACGACAATGGGCCGTTCGATCAATCTGGAAGGCAAGGTCGCGCTGGTCACGGGCGCCTCGAGCGGGTTGGGGAAGCGCTTTGCTCAGGTATTGTCACAAGCGGGCGCGAAGGTCGTGCTGGCAAGCCGCCGCACCGAGCGTCTGAAGGAGTTGCGCGCCGAGATCGAAGCCTCCGGCGGCGCGGCGCACGTTGTCTCGCTCGACGTCACGGATTATCAGAGCATCAAATCCGCCGTTGCTCACGCGGAAACCGAGGCGGGAACGATCGACATTCTGGTGAACAATTCAGGCGTGTCGACCACGCAGAAGCTCTCGGAAGTCACGCCGGCCGACTTCGAATATGTGTTCGACACTAACACGCGCGGCGCCTTCTTTGTCGCCCAGGAAGTCGCCAAGCGCATGATCATGCGCGGCAACAATGCGCAGAAGCCGTCGTACCGGATCATCAACATCGCGTCGATGGCGGGTTTGCGCGTGCTGCCGCAGATCGGCCTGTACTCGATGAGCAAGGCCGCGGTCGTCCATATGACGAAGGCCATGGCGCTGGAGTGGGGCAAGCACGGCATCAACGTGAACGCGATCTGCCCGGGCTATATCGACACCGAGATCAATCACCATCATTGGTCGACCGAGCAGGGGCAGAAGCTCGTGTCGCTGCTGCCGCGTCATCGGGTCGGCACGCCGGAGGATCTGGACGGACTGCTGCTGCTGCTGGCGGCCGACGAATCGCAGTTCATCAACGGCTCGGTGATTGCTGCCGACGATGGTTTCGGGCTGGCCTGAATACCTCTGCGGGCCTCTTTGGGCTCCTTCCGGCCGCTCAGCGGCTCAGCCGCGCTGTCCGCGTGCGGCCGCTCAGGACCGCATCGTCCGCGTCCGGCCGCCGCAGGGGGAGGCCCGGGCTGCGCGATTTTCGCGCCGCCGCCGCGGCGCGCTGCGTAGCGCCTAGCTCGTCCACCGTCGTGCATTGGGGCACAGCCGAAGAAACTGTTTTACGCGCGCGGGCCTTCTGCTGAAGGAAAGCCTGCGTTATTTTGTTTGTCATTTCTGTGCCGGCCCGCGCGCCGGCTTCAACCCGATTTCAATTCGTTAAAGAAGTACGATGAGCGATTTTCATGCAGTTTTCGAGATGTCGATGCCGATCCGCTGGGGCGACATGGACGCATTCGGCCATGTGAACAACACGGTCTATTTCCGCTACATGGAGCAGGTGCGGATTTCCTGGTTCGAACAACTGGGTCTTGCCGGCAGCAATGCCGATGGGCAGGGGCCGGTGATCGTCAATGCGTCGATGGAATTTCTCAAGCAGTTGCACTATCCCGGCGATGTGATCGGCCGGATGTCCGTAGCGACACCCGGGCGCAGCAGCTTCGATACCGGCTTCGAGCTCGTGCGCGCCGACGATCCGACCACCGTGTATGCACGCGGCGCCGCGCGCTGCGTGTGGATCGACTACGCAGCGGGCAAGTCGGTGCCGGTGCCGGATTTACTGCGCGCGACGATCGAGGGTGCCGCGCTGGTCAAGGCGGCTTGAGCGTCAACCTCCTGTCACGGCCTGATAG